>NZ_LT838813.1:4092954-4399545 GCF_900176595.1 Aquiflexum balticum DSM 16537 | reverse complement strand
TTTTTTCAAATCGATCCGAAAATATGCCTTAGTTTGGCAATATCAAAATAAAAAATAAAACAATTTCTAGTTCAAAATTCAAACAGCAAGTACCAGTATTTGAAATAAAAAATTTACGATTTATCAATTAAAAACACCTTAAAAAAATAATTTCAGTATTTATTAATCTTCCAAAAAAGCCCTCATTTTGGCGATTCTGTCTTCCAGAGATTCTGAAGTAAGTGTTGCCCTCAGGCGGTCGACCATAATGGGAAATGAAAAAGGAGTGAACTGTCCAGGTGATTTTAGAATTATCTGTTGTTTGTTTATTTTTTGAATAGCTTCAAGGATTTTGTTTTTTTCCATCTGCATATTCAAAACCTCATGATGGGCCTGTCTCAACAGCAGGTTGTCCGGATCATAATCTTCAAAAACACCATACAAAATTCCCGAATTTGCCTGAAGATGTTTGAATTTTACCTGCTTTCCGGGAAATCCCTGGAAAATCAAACCTGCTATAGTAGCTACGTCCCTGAACTTCCTTTTGGCCATTTCACTTTCATTGATGCAGGAGATGATATCCTCTGCCAGATTTTTTTCGGTGAATAAATCTTCTTCCAAAAGATCTTCTATAGGAATAGGAACATCCGAGAGTAATTCAAACCCATAATCATTCATGGCAATACTTAAGCTGATAGGGTAGCTGACCGAAATCCTATAGGCTATCAATGCCCCGAGAATTTCATGAACCAACCTACCTTCAAAAGGATAGAAAAAAACATGATAGCCGTCTTTGGAAATATTCTTTTCAATCAAAAAGGTATTTCTATCGGGAATCAAAGACAACCTATTTTGAAGTTGAAGTAAAGGCGAAACATAAACAGCCTCCCCGGAGGCAAAAATACCCTTATCGGCATCCTCTAATATCTCCCGGATCTTTGTAGCAAGTTTGGATGTCAAAGAAATTCTTCCACCCATATAGGAAGGAGTGTTGCTGCTTTTCTTTTTGGAAAGTTGGACGATGGCACTCATTTCCCTTATGGCTACAAATTCCAGGTTTCTCCCTGAAAAAAAGAAGCGGTCGCCAGGTTTTAACTTTGAAAAAAAATATTCCTCAATCATTCCAAGGTAAGTACCGTTTTTGAATCGCACTTTCAACATGGGGTCACTGACGATTGTACCCATGGAAAGCCTGTGGCGCATGGCGGCTTTTATGTCTTTGATTCGAAAAACTCCCTCTTCATCTGCTTCAACCTTTGAAAATTCCTCATATCCACTCAAAGAACTTCCGCCCTTTGTAATAAATGAAATGGTCCAGTCAAATTCCTCTGGGGTCAGATTTTTAAATGAATAAGTATTTTTGACAATAGAAAAAAGGGCCTCTGGTTTAAATCCTTCACCAACAGCAATTGTGACCAGAAACTGAATTAAGACATCAAAAGCCAGTTGTGGAGAATGGATGTTTTCCATTTCACCATTATCAATGGCACTTCTTAATGCAGCAGCTTCAATCAATTCCAATGAATGGGTTGGTACAAAATATATCTCGCTTGGCATTCCCGGTTGATGTCCCGAGCGACCTGCCCTTTGTACAAATCTTGCAACACCTTTTGGACTTCCAACCTGAATCACCGCATCTACAGGCCTGAAATCCACTCCCAAGTCCAAGCTAGAGGTGCAGACTACACATTTTAACTTTCCATGGTGAAGGGCATCTTCAACCCAAGTCCGAACCTGTTGGTCCAAAGAACCATGATGCATGGCTATCCATCCGGCCCAATCAGGTCTTTCTTCCATGATTTGTTGATACCAAATTTCGGTTTGTGCTCGGGTATTGGTAAACAACAAAAGGGACTGATGCTTTTCTATTACATCAATGACCTTGTCAATCAACTTCAAACCCAAGTGACCTGACCAGGGATATTTCTCCAACTCATCTGGATAAACAGTTTTCAGCCGAATGTTTTTCTTGATTTGGGATCGAACGATATGAACCGGGATATTCTCACCCAATAGAATAGCGGCAGCTTCTTCTAAATTCCCAATAGTAGCAGATATCCCCCAAGTTCTGATCGGATTAATTGAGATACTTTGAATATAACTCAAAGCCAGTTGAACCTGGACTCCTCGTTTATTTCCCACCAATTCATGCCATTCATCAATTACAATGGTTTTGAGATTTTGAAAGATCAGCGAATTGTCTTTTTGTGCAAGAAGGATATGTAGGGTTTCAGGTGTAGTGACCAGACATTCCGGGGGATTTTTAAATTGTGATTGTTTGGTTTTGCTGTCGGTGTCACCATTTCTCACGGCGACTTTCCAAGGAAGCCCAATTTGGTCACAGACTTCCTGCATAGCCTTTTGGATGTCCTGTGCAAGTGCTCTTAAAGGCGTAACCCAAATCAATTGAATTCCGGATTTTTGAGGTTTTCTCCAATCATGGGGATGATTTCGGATGTATTCCAGGATCACAGGAAACCATAATGCAAATGTTTTCCCGCTTCCGGTAGGGGCATTAAGCAGTCCTGATTTTCCTGCCAGATAATCATTCCAGGTTTGGACTTGGAATTCAAAGGGTTTCCACCCTTTCTCAGAAAAATAGTTGAAAGCAATTTCTTGGATATTATCCTCCATATACTAAAAGTAAAGCTTTTAATTCATCCAAAGTATTGGCTTCCTCAATTGGTTTGTCCTTCCTCCATCTTTGAATTCTGGGAAAACGTAGTGCAATTCCTGACTTATGGCGGGGACTTTCCTGAATGCCTTCAAAAGCGATTTCAAAAACCAAACCTGGTTTGACCGTGCGGACAGGGCCGAATCTTTCTTTGGTATTTTGTTTGACATATTTGTCTACCTCTTTGATTTCAGCATCAGTGAGACCGGAATAAGCTTTAGCGAAGGGGACAAGCATTTCTCCTTCCCAAACAGCCAAAGTATAATCTGAATATAAGTTTGCCCTTCTGCCGTGTCCTTTTTGGGCGTAAATCATCACACCATCTATTGTCAAAGGTTCAATTTTCCATTTCCACCAATGCCCACGCTTCCTTCCCACTTCATAGGGAGAATTTTTTCGCTTAAGCATAAAGCCTTCTGCCATCATTTCCCTGGATTTGGAATGAAGCTGCTGAAGTTCTGCCCAGTTTTCAGAAGTTACCAAAGGTGAAAGCTTCAGTTTTCTGTTTTCGATGTGAAGGGCAATTTCTTCCAGCTTTTTTCTTCTTTGACTTAAAGTCAATGTTCTGAGGTCATGGCCGTTTAATTCCAACAAGTCATAAGCAATAAAACTCACCGGTGCCTCGCGAAGTACTTTGTTGGTGATGTTTTTTCTTCCGATTCGGGTTTGTAATATCGAGAAAGACAGAGGCCCATTATCTCCAAAAGATAGTATTTCACCATCCAATACGCTGTTTTCAGGGAGGAGGGAAGCCATATCCAGCAATTCAGGGAATTTTTCTGTGACCAATTCTTCGCCTCTTGACCAAATAAAAATCTGCCCCCTTCTATTGATAATCTGACCTCTTATACCATCCCATTTCCATTCTATCTGCCAATCTTCAATTTGTCCGAGTTCTTCTAAAACTCTGTCAATGGGATGTGCAAGAAAGAAGGGATATGGTCTGGAAAGATCATCGGAAATATTTTTTGATTGGATCAACTCTTGGAAAGTGATTTTTCCCGGTTGCCAATCTCCCATAATCCTGTGGGCAACTTCTGTCTTTTTCATTTCAAATGCATCTGCCACAGCTTGAGTGATCAGATTTTGACTTACACCGACCCGAAATCCTCCGGTAATTATTTTGGTGAAGATAAACCGTTCATCTTTATCCATTACATCCCATGCATAAAGGATTTTTTTCTTTTTTTCGGCTTCATCTGATTTTTCCATATCTACCAGATAATTGATCCAATAGCTCAGAGAACGGTCATCAGTTTTTGTTTTCAAGGGTAAAAGAAGTGACAACGTTTCGGCTAAATCTCCAACTGTCTGATAGGACTCTTCAAATAACCAATCGGGTATTCCTGCCAATTCGCAGCACCATTGTCTCAGTAACTTTGTATTTACTTGTCTTTTGGGTCTTTTGTGGGTAAACAAGGCAATCGTCCAGAGTCTGTCCTCATCCTGTGCATATTGGAAATAATTTTTGAGCGCTTCAAGCTTATCAGAAATTTTATTGCTTTGATCCAGAGAAGTAAAAAGATCTGCAAATTGCTTCATTTATCGTGGGTTTTTTTAAGGAATAGTTAACTAATGTGACAGATTTCACATTGGTTCATTTGTTATTTACCTATATTTAAGGGTCTGATAAAACTTAGATGAAAGTTCGGCGTAATAAATTAAAAACACTACTGCAATGAAAAAGTTGGCAATTTTATTTCTATTCGGATTCATCCTTTTTTCCTGTGGGGAAGAAAATGGCGATGATTATACAAGAAATGAAATGACTTATAATCTCTATCAAAGTTCTGATTTCGATTATACAGGTACAATTTTGGTAAAAGAGTTGATAGGCGGTGATTTGGAAATAACAATAGAACTTTCAGGTAACAAAGGCGACTCGGAATATTTCTTCCCGGCCCACTTACACTTTGGAACTTATGATAATCCGGATTCTCCTATAGCTTATATGCTTAATCCTGTAGATATTCAAACGCTAAAAAGTGTGACTGTTTTGGGACAGCTTTCCACGGGAACAAAATTGACTTTTGATGATTTAAGAGATTTCGATGGCCATGTTAAAGTACATTTGGCCGATTCAGGGCCGGAATATCAGGTGATCCTTTCAGCAGGCAATATCGGAATAAACGACAATAGCCCACAGGCCTTCAAAAAGGAGAACATGACTCTTTGCTCTCCTTATTATTGAAAATCCAAAAAATAAAAATCAAAAAAGGCTGTCAGTTTCTCGACAGCCTTTTTTGATTTTATGACATCACATCAGCGTCAAGGGACACTTTCATCTGCTCATGTATCTGTACAATTTCCTCGTACATCATTTTTTGATAATTGAGATGCTCTTCATCACTGAAAGGCTTTAATGGATTGTGCACATGATATTTTCTTTGGTGTTCATCATCATGTGAATGTTCAAACCCAGGAACTTCTATAATATCTTTATCCCAAATTTTCAATTTCTCTTTTAATGCGGAATAATCAATTTCGGCATCTTTAAGCTGTTTTTCAATTTCCATCAATTCCTCCCTGATATCAAGAGATTTTTGATGGTATTCGTTGGCTTCAATCAGTTCGGGAGTAATCTCTCTGGAGGAACCGGAAGAACAGGCTATCAGAAAAGACATTGAAAACATTAAAATGGCCGTGTTGAATAATTTATTCATAGATAGTTTACAATTGATTAATAAACCTAAATATAAAAAAAATGGCCGCTCAAATCATAAGCAGCCATTTTATTTTAAAGAATTTTAATTCAATACAACAGGAAACACGATATCCAAATCAGATTCCCCACCTGCTTGGACAAAATTTTCAAAACTAGGATTGTTTGCTCCAGGGAAGTTTTTATCCAAATCATGTCTCAAAATCAATCTGAACTGAGCATTGTTACTTCCCGGAGTAGCTGAAACCTCTACAAATCCTCTTAGACCGATAGGGTTGCCATTACCATCTTCATCGTCGTAGGTGTAGATTAATATCGGGGAACCTACAAAAGCGGTACCTAGGAAAAAAAACTGATGTTCATCTGCTTCTTCCAAAATCTCCTCTGTGATATCTTCATTTTCGATGCCATTAAAAACTTCAATTTCCAAGAGATATGATTTTCCTTCTTCCAGATTGATAGTTCCAATTGTTGGATTACCTCCCAATTCGAGACCATCAGAATCGGTGGCTACCACCTCAAAAGGTGTTCCTATTGGATTCCCCGTTTCATTTACTTCTGTAAATCTTAAAGTGACATCTGTGATTATTTCTCCTTCATTTTCATCTTCGGGATCATTGCTTTCGCAGGAGAATAAAGAAATGGAGAATAGGGCAACAAGTAAAATCTGTAATTTGTAGTTTGACTTTTTCATTGGTTAATAATTGATTTGATTAAAATTGATAATTAAGTTTGAACAGGATATTCCTACCAATTTCATGGCTGAAATACCTGAACCGGTTCATATAATCTCTATAGGCAGTATTGAAAACATTGTTGGCATAAAGACCTATATTCAACTTCTTTTCACTAAGCTTTATGCCTGTTTGAACCCCCAAATTCCATAATTGATATCCAGGAGGCGCAGGGGCGAGATCAAAATCCGGCTCCCTGTTTTGTCTTGCGACCAAAAGATTGCTTACAGTGATGCTTGTGGGTGACTTAGATGGTTCGGAAAATAATTGAAAACTAATTCCCGATTCCAATCGATCCGGGGGAATAAATGGAAAATAATTATCATCCTGAATATTTCGGGCCCTTACCAAGGAACCTTTTGAAAATAAATCAAGCTTGCTGTTTATAGTCCAAACAGCACTGAGGTCTGCACCCATGAACATCGCATCGGCTTGTAAGTATTCAAATACATTGAAGGTTCCTCTTAATGATACTGATTGTTCTTCAGTTGGATTCAGATAGATATAGTCATTGATTCTGTTGGCATAGCCGGTAAGCTCAATATTGAATTTATCATCTGCGTAGTTAATAGTATTCAGCCATTTGAATGATTTTTCGCTTACAAAATCAGGATTACCGATTTCAACTGCGGCAATTCCGTGGTGTAATCCCTGACTGAAGAGTTCGTTGATGTTTGGGGGTCTCCAAGCAGAACCAAAATTCGAATTGAATGTCAGGTTTTTGGTTATGGAATATACCCCACCAAAAAAGGCTGAAAAATTATTGAAAGTTAAATTACTTTCTTGCAAATCACCTCTTATGATTCTGGCAGCATCAATATTCCTGTAGTCATATCTCAATCCACCTTCCAACTCTAAAAGCCCACTGGTGAATTTCTCAATAGCAAAAAAACCAAAGTTAACCATGTCAAAATTAGGGATCAGGGGAATAACGCCTGTGCCTGGAATATTTGAATTGGCTTGTTGTAATAGTTGAAAACCTATTGCTCCATCCCAATTTTTCCTTGTTTGGTGATTATAGCTAAAATCTACACTGTTGGTAAACAATTCTAAATCCAATGACGGTCTATCATTCAATTCTCCTCTTCTTCTGTCAAACTCCATTCTATGGTTTCTTTGGAAAGCATACTGAAGATTCAATTTGGAACCGTTTTGCAGGTGATAGTGGATTTTTGATTTGACAAGCTGATGCGAAACTTCCTGCTTTGGGTTCCTGATTTCATAAGTGAAATCAGGCATTCTGAATGGTTTTCCGTTTTCGATGATACTTTCCAAATCACTCAGATTTCCGGTATGGGAATCACTCAAAATTCCGATTGTGGTCTGATAGTTGCTAAAATATAATTCTGTCCCTAACCTGCTATTGCTATACCCCAAAGCACCTGAAAAATTCAATTCCCGTACCCCTGTATTGTCCAGCATATAATCAGGTGTACGGACATTGCCAGCTATTTTTGAAGATCCTTGAATTCTATAACCCAAACCTTTGATTTTTGCTGAGCCTCCTGAAATGGAAGCAGCACCATTGAGCCCAAGGCCATTTGTGAATCCTATTAAATCAAGTTCTCCATTGATACCGGCTTTAACCGGTAGGGGTGAAGGATTGACCAAGATAACCCCACCCATAGCATCTGCCCCAAACCGGACTGTTTCTGCACCCTTGACTACGGATATTTCTTTTGCAATAAATGGGTCCAATTCCGGCGCATGTTCGGCGCCCCATTGCTGACCTTCGAGTCTTACCCCATTATTCAGAATCAAAATTCGGTTACTATGAAGTCCGTGGATTACTGGCTTTTGTATGGTAGAACCTGAGGAATAGGTATTTACTCCAGGGATTTTTCTCAATGATTCACCAAGAGTTTGTCCACGGGAAGCCAATAAAGCCTCCCCATAAATACTTGAAATGGTATTGGTGGTAATCAATGCGTCCTGATGGCCATGAATATCAACACCATCCAATAGGATATCTTCTGCGAGCAACCGGAAAGTAAAATTACCGCTACTGTTTAATTCAATAATTTCAGTATGTTCCTGGTGACCTAAATATTGTATTTTGACCGTGTAAGTCCCCGGACAAAGATTCCCAATTCTAAAAATACCATTGATGTCTGAAATAACACCTTTCTCAATTTCCACAATCCAAATGGACGCAGACTCTATCGGTTCACTGTTTTCAGCATGAATGATTTTTCCTCTAATTACCAAAGCACATTCTTCCTGTGCAAAGGTTGAATTAATGAAAATCAAATAAAGGATTGAATAAATAAATAACTTCATAAATGAAACAGAGTTGCAAAAATAATCAAGAAAGAACTGAAATACTATCCATAATGCAACTTTGTTTCATTTATTTTAGGAATAAATATAATTTGCAAGATTGACTGATACCTAACTTATTCTTCTTTTTTTGGAAGGTTTTACATTAATTAATATTCAGATTTTGTATTTACTCAGTTAAAATTATTGCCCTTCTGATATGATGTTATATTTTGGTTGTTTATATTTCAAGATCAAAAAATAAATTATTACCCACTAACATTTAAAATCATGCTTAATAAAACCTACCAATGCTTGCTGAGACCGGCAGGATTATTCCTGTTGATTTTAGCGTTTTCAGTCAGTTCCTGCCAGGACAGTGCAGAAGATATCACCGTTCAGGACTTGGAGCAAGTTTCTTTATCGAGTCAGGAGGGGATTATCCCGGGAAAATTCATTGTTGTTCTTCACGAGAATACTTTGAATTTCAGAAAATCTGGCCGATACGAGGATGTTCAAATGAATATGCGTAAGTCGGCCCATGAGATTGTTTCAAGATACAACATTGAACAAGAAAAAGTGGAGCGGGTTTATGGGAATTTGTTAACAGGGTTTTCTGTAGAACTTACAGAAAATCAACGTCAGGCACTTGAAAGAGACCCATCGGTCAAATATGTTGAGCCAGACGGTTATGTAAGCATCAATTCAACCACTCAGAACAATGCTACCTGGGGTTTGGATAGAATTGATCAAACATCACTTCCTTTAAATAGCTCCTATGTTTATAATGCAACCGGTACAGGAGTAAAAGCCTATATCATTGATACTGGAATTAAGACCGCCCACAATGAGTTTGGGGGCAGGGCATTGCAAGGATTTGATGCTTTTGGAGGAAATTCCGAAGACTGTGACGGACATGGAACCCATGTGGCAGGTACCGTTGGAGGAACTGTGTATGGTGTGGCAAAGAGTGTTACTCTTGTTGCTGTCAGAGTTTTGGATTGCAATGGTTCGGGTTCCTTCAGTGGGGTTATTGCCGGGATGGATTGGGTGGCTTCAGATGCGAATGGTCCCTCCGTAGCTAATATGTCTTTAGGAGGCGGAGCCAGCACAGCAGTAAATGATGCAGTAGGAAGATTGTATAATGCAGGAATACCGGTCATCGTTGCTGCTGGTAACGGCGATAGAAGAGGTAGAGAGCAGAACGCATGTAATTCATCTCCTGCGGGAGCTCCTAATGCTTATACTGTTGGTGCCACAACCAATACGGATTCCAAAACATCTTGGTCAAATTACGGTGAATGCGTGGATATTTTTGCTCCGGGTGCAAGTATTACGGCAGCATGGTACACCAGCAATACAGCTATAAATACTATTTCAGGTACTTCAATGGCTTCTCCCCATGTTGCAGGTGTGGCAGCACTTTATTTACAGAGTAATCCTACAGCTTCAAGCCAAGCTGTTTATAATTTTCTAACCGAAACTTCAATTAAAAATACTGTAACCAATTCGAGAACCACCAACAATCATATGTTGTATTCGTTGGGGCAAGGTTCAGGTGGTAATGACCCAGGACCTACTGATCCCACTGATCCTACTGATCCTACTGATCCAGGTGCTATAAGTTTGGCAGGAGTGGCCAGCAAGATTTCAGGAAGATGGAGAGCAGATCTTTCTTGGTCCGGTACCAATGCAACTCAAGTGGACATCTACAGAAACGGAACTTTGCTTGCCGCTGCTGTGAATAACTCAGGTACTTATGTCGACCAGACTAATTTTAGAGGAGGTGGTACTTTAACCTATTCCATCTGCGAAGCAGGATCCACAACTACTTGTTCAAATGAAATAACTCTGATTTATTAATCTTAAAATCATACTTTAAAAAAAGACCAATCTTTAATTTTAGATTGGTCTTTTTTTGTGCATTTCTTTGAGCTCATATAAGATAGATTCCAGTCCGTTGAGCCTAATTTCATAAAGGGTATGGAGCCACAAGCCTAATTTGCCATCAGGGAAACCCTTACCATGCATCCAAACCAAATAATGCTCAGGTATGTCACAGAGAAGCCTTCCTTTGTATTTTCCGAAAGGCATAGTTTTTGTCACCAAATCCAATAAAATCTGCTTATCTATTAAGTCCTTTAAGTTGATTAAATTTGAATTCCTTTATATTTTAATGACGATATTAACAGCTTTTCTTTTATGAACAGTCCTTCATGAAGCATTATATTATTTATTTACAGCATCTAAAACAAATGGAACACCTATGAAAACCTTAATTCTTACTTTTTTGATTTTTACTCATCTGAATTTAGTTGCACAAAGTCAAGAACTTACAGGAAGTTGGAAAGGAACACTTGAAGTGATGGGACAAAAGCTGCCTCTAGTATTTCATTTTGATTTGGAGGGAGAGGAGTGGAAAGGAACGATGGACAGCCCCAATCAGGGTGCTAAAGGAATCCCTTTAAGTAAGGTTTTGTTCAATGGTTTTATGCTCAGTTTTGAATTGGCTGTTGGAGGAATCAGTTACGAAGGTTTGTTTGTAGAAGAAAATATAAAGGGCACATTCAAACAAAACGATACGTCTTTTCCGCTTGACCTTACAAAAGAGATAAATCTGAACAACCCTGACAAGCAGCTCAATAGACCACAGCATCCCAAACCTCCGTTTGAGTATTCAGATATTTCAATTGCTTTCAAAAATGACAAAGAAGGGATACATTTGAAAGGATTGATCACCAAACCCAATGGAGAAGGTCCTTTTCCAGCTGTAGTATTGGTGAGTGGTTCGGGACCACAGGACAGGAACTCGGAAATTTTTGGGCATAAACCATTTTTGGTCATTGCAGATTACCTTACCAAACAGGGAATTGTTGTTTTGAGATACGATGAAAGGGGAGTAGGTGAGTCTGAAGGTCAGTTTTCTTCTGCGACTTCCGTTGACTTTAAAGATGATGCCTTATTTGCCCTTGAATATTTGCGGAGACAGGAATTTGTTGATAATCAAAGAGTAGGAGTGATCGGACACAGTGAAGGAGGTCTTATTTCCTGGCTTATTGGAGCTGAACAAAATAAGGCAGATTTTTTAATTGCGTTGGCAGCACCTGTTGTCCCAATTCCAGATTTGATGCTCAAGCAGACTGAAGATATTTCAAGATCTTCAGGTTCTCCCCGGGAATTGGTAAATCAACAAGTTTCAATCAACAAAAAATTTTATGATCTGATTACAAATAGTAAAAACAGTGATGATGCTCTCTCCAAAATCCCTGAGTTGGTAGATGAAATTTTGGGTGGATATGGTCTTGAAAAAGAAATTTTGGAACAACAAGCCAATTCATTGGGTTCTACTTTTGAAAAAAGCATTAATCCTTGGTTTTATAATTTTATAAAAACCGATCCGGAAATGTACATTTCAAAAATCACTGTACCAACATTTGCTGCTTTTGGTGGTAAAGATCTTCAGGTGAATTCAGCACAAAATGGAAACAGACTAATAGAACTTTTCCAAAAAAAGCCTGCATTACTGCAACTGCAGGTTTATCCTGAACTTAACCATCTTTTTCAAAAAGCGGAGACAGGTGCGGTTTCTGAATATGAAGCTATTGAGGAGACATTCAATGTAATTGTATTGCAGGATATCATTGCCTTCATCAATTCGTTCTAAGGAATTTAAAAAATTAGTCCTTTCGTTCCGATTTAAGTTATATAGGGATAACTTCGTAAAATAATAACCAAAAAGACTGCCAAATGAAATCGATCAAATTCAGTAACGGTGATTCAATGCCGATAATTGGCTTAGGAACATGGAAATCCAAACCGGGAGAAGTTTACCAAGCGGTTATTTGGGCCATAGAATCCGGTTACCGCCACATAGATTGTGCTGCAATTTACGAAAATGAAAAGGAAGTGGGCAAAGCTCTGGAATTTGCATTCGGGAATGGACTAGTGACCAGAGAGGAAATGTTTGTTACTTCCAAACTTTGGAACAGCAATCACCGCTTGGAAGATGTTCAACTTGCCCTGAAAAAAACACTCAAAGACCTTAAATTAGATTATTTGGATTTATACCTGATTCACTGGCCAATAAGTTTTAAAAAAGGTGTTGGTTTTGCCCAAAATCGGGAGGAGTTTTTTACTTATAATGATGTTCCTTTATCGCAGACATGGGAAGGTATGGAAGATTGTAAAAAAATGGGTCTGGCAAAACACATTGGTGTGTCCAATTTCAATGTTTCCAAATTAGAGGAAATTATGAAAAGTGGCAAAGAAATGCCTGAAATGAATCAGGTAGAAATGCATCCTTATCTTCCCCAAAACAAATTAGTCGCTTATTGCAAATCAAAAGGGATCAATATGACAGCTTATTCTCCCCTCGGCTCAGGTGATAGGTCATCTTCCATCAAAAAATCAGATGAACCAAGTTTGTTTGAAAACCCTGTTGTAGTGAATATAGCAGAAAAATATAAAGTAAGTCCCGCCCAGATTTTGATTGCCTTTTCAATCCACAGAGACATAGTGGTGATTCCTAAATCAGTAAATAAAGAAAGAATTGAAGAGAATCTCGCTTCCGCAGAAATCCATCTCAAAAAAGAGGATATGGAAGCATTGGCGCAAATCAATTTGAGATACCGTTTTATAGACGGGTCCTTTTTTACAGGTCCAAAGAGTCCATATTCCCAAGAAGATCTTTGGGAAAATGATAACAGCTAATGATTAATCGTTTAAAGAAATTAACGGTTTTCCAAATAATCAGAGATAGTTTCAAGGATTTCTTTTCCGGAGAATCTATGGGATTGGCTGCGGGCACTGCATTTTACACTATTTTTAGTTTACCCGCCTTGTTGATCATTATTCTCAACATCGGAATGACCTTATATTCAGAAACAGAAATCAAAACTGAAATGCTGCAACAGGTTGAAGAGTTGGCAGGTGAAGAAAGTAGATCAACTCTGGAAAATATTCTGGATAATTTCAACAAGGAATCCAATGGTATTATTTCCAATTTTGTTGCATTTCTGATACTGGCATTCAGTGCCACCACGGTATTTGTAAGCCTTCAAAATGCCATCAACCATATTTGGCATATCAAGCCTAAGCCGGAGAAAGGGTTAATCAAGTTTATCATCAACCGGTTATTAAGTTTTTCATTGGTTGCTTCCATTGGCTTTATCCTCTTGGTTTCCCTTATCCTGGATGCAGTTCTGGTAATAATTAATAATTACTTTAAAGAATATGTGGTTGATTTGCCCATTAACCTGGTAACAATCGCACATTTTATACTCACACAGTTGATTCTGGTAGTGGTTTTTGCATTGATGTACAGGATTTTGCCTGATGCAAAGGTAAGATGGAAGGACACTTGGATGGGTGCAATAGTCACCATGCTTCTTTTTGGTATCGGTAAATACCTCATAGGGATTTATATGGGAAATAGTGATTTAGGTTCATCGTACGGGGCGGCCGGTTCTTTGGTAATTTTATTGATTTGGGTTTATTATTCAGTCGTAATTTTCCTATTTGGAGCACAAATCACTTATTACATTGCCGAACATATAGGCGGAAATATTATTCCTAAAAGTCAAGCAGTAAAAGTGGAAATGAGGGAAATTGAAGATTAAATCTTTCAGAGAAAATTTTTCATTCGCGCTCCAAAATCCTGTTAACCAAAATAGTCCATTCCTCTTCAAGACTTAAATCAGGCATGGATTCTCCTGATTTTCTATACCAATATCCTGCGTTCCAAAGATCTCCTTCTTTTCGGTGAAGATAAGCATGTACCCTGGAGGACAATTTATCGGAGGGTCCATCTGCCAAATCATGGGCTTTTTTCCAATCCCCCTTTCCGTCATGCCATAAGGCTTCCAATTGGATGGATTTCCCCTTTTGAGGATTTTTTTCTTTCAATGACTCTATAAATTTTTCCAGTTCCATTCTGAATCATTTAAAATTAAATCTGTTTACTGTTTTTATTGATGCCCTTGGATTATTTGAAAAGCCAAAATAACTTCTGTTTAGGTTGTAAACAAAAGAATGGAAGCATGTTCAGGATAAATTGGGTTGATTTCTCTTGCCAACTTACTTGAATTGATTCTTTCAGTGAATTTTACAAGTATTATTCAATTTTCTACAAACTGTTTTGACGTTGTTTTCTCACTTTTGATATCTAAAGTCAGAAAATATGAATTTTATTTTTTCACCTATTAAAAACCGAAATATTGAAATGCTTCAAGAAAAAATAATCACCAAAGAACCTAACTCAAAATTTATCCCTTCCGCTGAGTTTTACAGCCAAATAATTGATAGCCTTCAGGACTATTCAATTTTCACAATGGACAAACAATTGAAAATCAACAGTTGGAATTCAGGATCCACTACGATCTTTGGATGGGAATCCGATGAAATGATTGGAAAAGATTTTGACATTATTTTTACTGATGAAGATTTAGAATTAGGTATTCAAAATTCGGAAATCCAAACTTCACTTGCAGACGGAAGGGCAACAGATAATCGTTGGCATGTCAGGAAGGATGGAAGTAGATTTTTTGCCTTTGGATTGGTTTTTCCTCTCCTTGATGTCAATGGAGAAATGATGGGATTTGTTAAAATCCTAAGGGATCTCACAGAAAAAAAGAAATCTGAAGAGGTCATCAAAACTTACATCAAAGATCTTGAAGACCTCAATACCCATAAAGAAAGCGTACTTGCTATTATTTCCCATGATCTCCGAACTCCATTAACAGGAATAATTGGCTTGGTTACCCACTTGATGGCCAATATCAAAGAAATGAATGCAGAAGAGGTGAATGAAATGCTTGAACTGCTGCTCAAAACTTCCACCGATGAATTGGAAATGTTGGATTATCTTGTGGAATGGGCCAGAATAAAGTTTGCTGCTCAAGTATTTATGCCCCAGAAAATTCAATTGACCTGTTTTGTTCAAAAAGTATTTGAAAGAATGAAGGAAACGGCACAGCTCAATCACATAACTCTTGTTCATCAAATAGAAGAAAATGAAACCGTATTTGCAGACCGGAAAATGTTGGTTTCTGTTTTTCAAAACCTTATTTCCAATGCGATAAAACATACCCAACCGGGTGGAGAAATCAAGATTTCGGCAAAGCGTAATGAAACAAAAATAATCGTTCAGGTAAAGGATTCAGGAATTGGAATGTCAAATAAAATATTGGAGAAACTTTTTAAACCACAGTTGAAAACTTTATCAAATGCTAGGAAGGAAAATAAAGGTGCTGGTATAGGATTGCTTTTATCGAAAGGGTTTTTGGAAAGAAACGGTGGGAAAATATGGGTCGAAAGTAGCGAAGGCAATGGGTCATCTTTCTATTTTTCATTGCCCATGGACAAAACAATTATTGGTCACGAAAAAGCGGAAGTACTAAATTTAAGTGAATAAGTATATTAAAATCCAATCAAATCGGGAATGTCAAAGGACTGGATTCCCCAATAATTTTAACTTTTTGATTTTCAGGATCTCCTGACTTTTTACGCATTTCATCTCATCCATGAATACCAGTCAAATCAAGTCAAATAATCAGAAAGGGTATCCAATTCCTATGTTGAACACAGTCTGACCTCTTTCTCCAAGAAAGCTTTTGAAGAAATCTCCAAGGATAAACCTTTCTCCCACATCTCTTGCAGGGTCCACCGCTTTGACACCCATATCCAACCTCAGCACAAGGAATTCAAAGTCCATACGAAGCCCCAATCCAGTACCAACCGCGATTTCTTTGTAAAATCGGTTGAATTCGAAATTTGCTCCAGGACGGGTCAGATCCTCGTTGAAAGTCCATGTATTACCGATATCTATAAAAAACGCACCATCAAAATATCCGTAAAGTTTACTCCGCAATTCAAACATACCCTCAAAAAGAATTTCGCCCGGCTGCTCAAACCTGTAATCGAAGGTCCCATCATTAAAAGTATTTGGAGTATTTGAACCTGGGCCAAGACGTCTTGGTTGCCATGCCCTGATACCGGTACTGCCACCTGCGAAGAAATATTTTTCGTATGGTAAAACCCCGTTACTTGCACCATAGGGTTTGGCCAAGCCAAGATTCAACCTATAAGCAAAAATCTGTTTTCGAGAAATGGGCATGAATCTTCTAAAATCGGCCTGGAATTTTAAAAACTGGAAGTAGGACAAATTCCTATTTTCATAGAATTCAGAGTTTACAAAATTCAATGTTGTTCCTCCACTTTCAAGAAACAATCTCAGTAGAGAGGCTTTATTTTTTTGAAAAACGCCATACTGATTGAAGTTGATCACTACCTGTCCTGAAATACTACTGACATAGGATGGTAGAAAAGAATTGATAAGGTTATTTCCTTGATTTTGAAGATCTTCCAATAGCAGTCTGAAATCGTCACTTAAATTTGATCTGATAAAATTGGCATCCAAAGCATTAATGGAAAATTGCTGTCGGAGATTTCTTGTATTCCAATTATAACTGATTATTCCATTTAAACTTTCCCTGATATACTCAGGTCTGTTGACATAATTATAACCTACAAGAGTTCGTGTATTGGGATTAAACCTTCCATATCGCTCAAGAGATCCTTTGTTTAAAGGAAGTAAAAACTGGGGAAAAATGATTGATGCAGATGTATTTAACTCTCTACTTCTGAATACACCGCCTTCTCCTGTTGCAGACACGACTCCTTCCAAACCTGCCCTAAAGAAAAACTCAAAAATTTCGGCTCCCCTAAAAAGATTTCTGTTTCTTAGGGAATGGCTAAAAAACGGTCCGGGTAACTGTTCCGTTATACTTGCTCCAAGCTGATTGGTTATAAGATATTTCTGGTTTGGCTGGGTAAATATTTTGGGTCTCAGCACATTTCCCAATGTATCAAATGCAATATTGACAAACCTGAACAAATCGAGATTTGCAAGCTGTCTTTGGGTTTCTATAACATTGGTTCTGTTATATAAATCTCCCTTATTCATAAAAATCCTGGAAGAAATTATTTTTTCTGAATATTTATCTTCGTAGACCTCGAAATTGATGTCTTTAAAAGAACTTTTATATTCATTGTTGAAAAATTCTGTATTGGGAGGATCAATGGAAAAATAAATGGAGTCAAGCGTGTATACCTGATGGACCTCTGAATTGATAGGTTTACGGATTAATTGTTCAATTTTAACCGTATTTTCTGCTGTATCTTTATACACATTATATTCAACATAAGACCTTGAAAAAGTATAATACCCGTTCTCTTTCAAAAGATCCTCTATTCGCTGTCTTTCTTTTGAAATCGAATTCTGCTCATAAATTTCGGTTACTTTGATATTTGAAAATTTGGAATTTTTATCCAGTAAAAAATAAATTGCCTCATCATCTGATCTGGTGTAAAATGAATCGATGATATAAGGTCTATTTTCAGTCACCAAATACGTGACCCTTGCTTTCTTTTTTTCAGTCACCACTTCAAAGTCTGTTTCTGCATCAAAGAAGCCATTATTATAAAGATAATAGGTAATCTGTTTCCTGCTTTCCTCAGTTTTTGTGCTATCAAAAATGACTCTGGGATTTCCGGTCCGCATAAAGAAATTTCCATATTCCAGCTTTTTTTCCACAGAAGTCAGATTGGTCATGATTTTGTCCAATCTTTTTCTTTGCTTTCTGTTAATAGTGCCTTCTTCTGAAAGTTTCAATAAGCTATTTTTCTCTTCCTCCAAAACTGCTTTTTTGTTCAAAAATTTGGTGCTGTCATAGTTCCATTCACCAAAACGATAGAGAGAAACACCTATAGAGGTATTCAAAAGAGGAATTCTGGTATTTGGGTATTGTTTGACAAGATTCTGTATGGCTATTTTGTCACTTTTTTCTACTCCCTGTATTTTCACATCATAAAGTAGATATTGATCATCTTTGAGTCCCTTGGTCAAAGAACAGCCTGAAATTAAAAAAACGAGAAAAAGAAAGTTTATATATTTGGCTTTATTCACTACTCGGCAATTAACCTGATGTTAAGCAAAAATACGCTTAAGTTTATTAAATCCTTGCACCAAAAAAAATTCCGTAAACAGGAAAATGCTTTTTTTGTGGAAGGCGGCAAAAATGTAACGGAATTGCTGGCTTCAAATTTTCAGGTCAGTCATCTTTTGTTTACTTCCAAATTCGCCAATGAGAATCATTCCATTATAAATAAGTTCTCAGGGGAGGCTTTTGAAGTTGACCAAAAAACCTTAGAGTCCATCGGTTCTTTCCAAACCAATGATGCTGCTTTGGCAGTTGCAGATATCAAACCCAATGAATTTATTGAAATAGGTCCAAAAGATTGGGCCATTGCCCTTGACGATGTAAGAGATCCGGGAAACTTGGGGACAATCATCAGAATATCTGATTGGTATGGGATCAATAAAATCATCCTTTCCATGGAATCAGCTGATTTTTATAATCCTAAAGTCCTTCATGCAAGTATGGGAAGCTTTACAAGGGTCAATGTTTTTTATACAGATCTGAAGTCTTATTTAATGGAATCAAAACTCCCTGTTTATGGAGCTTACCTGGAAGGTGATAATATCTATCAGCAAAATTTCGGGGAATCGGGAATCATATTAATGGGAAACGAATCAAAAGGAATTTCGCTTGAATTGGAAGAATTGGTCAAATATAAAATCACAATCCCAAGATTTGGTAATGCTGAATCACTCAATGTGGCTATAGCCACAGCCATCATCTGTGACAATGTCAGAAGACAATCTTTTTTGAAAGGCCAAAACTCACTTTAGATTATGTCCAAATTTAGAGAAACATTAAAAAGGGCCGGGCTGAATACATTTTTCTTTTTGCTGGTCGGTATGATTTTCCTGGCCAAATTATTCCCGGAGTGGGGGACGTCTGAAAGTCCTTTGCCTTTAAAAACCATTACAGGAGCAGGTATTTCCTTTATTTTCTTTTTTTATGGGGTCAAACTTAGCCCCCAAAAATTAAAAGAGGGGCTTTCTAATTGGAAATTGCACCTTTTGGTCCAATCGACTACATTTTTGATATTCCCCTTGATTATACTGATTCTCTATGCCATTTGGGGCAGTGAAGACAGTTATCTTTGGTTGGGGACTTTTTATTTGGCAGCATTACCGTCTACTGTTTCTTCCTCCGTTGTCATGGTAAGTATTGCTGGAGGTAATCTTCCCGCTGCTATATTCAATGCAAGCATTTCCAGTATGGTAGGGATTTTTATAACACCGCTATGGATGGATTTGATATTACCGGAAACAGCGGTTGGATTTGACCTGACAGATACCTTTATCAAATTGAGTCTTCAGGTTTTGTTTCCGGTAATCATAGGATTGTTTGTACATCCCTATCTGATTAAGTTTGTAAACAAACATCAGGTTGCTCTCAAAAACTTTGATCAGGCAATTATTTTATTGATTGTTTTCACAGCTTTTGCTGAGTCTTTTGCCGAGAACATGTTTGAAGGACACAGTGCGGGTGAATTGATTTGGTTGGGTGTTTTAATGTTGGGATTTTTCTTTTTGATGATGGGTTTGATGTACATGGTTTCAAGGTTTTTCAATTTTACCAGAGAAGACATGATCACGTTGGTTTTCTGTGGAAGTAAAAAATCACTCGTACAAGGTGCAGTTATGGGTCGGGTAATGTTCCCTGATCCGGTAATCTTTGGGGTGATTCTTTTACCCCTGATGGTCTATCATTCGCTTCAGTTGATGGCAGGTTCAGCTATAGCGCAGAAATTGGGGGAAGGGAGAATTAAGACTTGAGATATGAGATTTAAGAACCAAGAGACAAGAAGCAAGAGCCAAGCAAGAATTTAGATTGAAAAAGTAACTCAATAGCCTTGCAACCCTTAGTCAAATATCGAATAACGAACATCGAATAAAGAATGATGAAGAGGCAGGAATCAAAGCCTACCCCGAGTATCGTGGAGCCAATAAAAATACCTGCTCTAAGCGTCAGAATAGATTTTAAACTAATTAATAAACTGATAACCAAGAATCTTTCAATTTTTCAATCCGCTACAGTGGACAAGTTCTTACAATCTTACAATCCGAAAATCACCAATCCTGTTATCTACCTCTTCGGCAAACTTTCCAATATCAGTCTCACCAACTCTGCTTTTTGATCATTTTTGATCCAGCGGGCTACGATGACCAGGTCATTTTCTTCATCTACATAGATCATATTGGTTCCTGCTCCCAAGTGGAAAAAGGCTGATTCAGGAGCAGCGGGGATTTCTTTTCTATCTGTATTCAGGAAATAATTCATAAATCCGTAATTGCTCTGGACTGTCGTGGGCGTGCGGGATTTTTTTATCCATTCTTCAGAGATTATCTGTTGCCCGTTCCACTTTCCTTTTCTCAAAGTCAAATATCCAAACCTTGCCTGATCATAAGCACTGATAAACATACCTCCGCCCCAATGCGAGCCGCCACTTACTGACTGTACAATTTGCCCGTCCAATACTATATAAGAGTTTTCATATCCGGTCCATCTCCAAGTAGGACTTGCTCCAATCTTGTCCATTACATGCTCTTTGAGGACCTGCGGAAGTGGTTTTCTCCACACGTTCAATGCTGCCAAAGCCAATACATTGACCCGGGTATCATTGTATTTGTAAACAGTTCCCGGTTCATTTCTCTCCCGTGTCAGCCATTCTGAGGAATTTCCCTGTGGTCTGTCTGCCCAATCTGGTTTTCCCCAAAGCGAACCTTCCCAATCGGAGGTCTGCCTTAATAAATGCTCCCAAGTGATTTTTCTATTGTGAGGAGTTCCGAACAAATCAAAAACATCCTCTTCCATCAAATGATCAGATTTATTCATCATGGCTCTTTGGGGCTCATAGGGGATAATTGGTCCCATATAGGGATATACCAAATCTTTTTCACTTTTGATTAAACCTTGGTCAACTGCCAATCCTACTGTGGTGGATAAAATACTTTTAGCTACACTGAAAGTAAGATCAACACGATGTGGATCGCCCCATTTACCGATGATATATCCTTTGTAAACAATCAATCCTGCGGCCTCACCTCTGTCTCTCATAGGTCCAACAGGAAATCCAAATGGTTCTCTTCCAAAAGCACTTTGATAATGCGCTATTTTCATGTTTTTATTTGCTTCGCTTTCCGTATTAATCGCAAAATCGATAGCTGCTTGTATTTTGTTACCATCCACTTTTAAATCAGAAGGATTTTTTTGCTCCCAATCTCCAAATGGGGGGAAATAGACTGATTGGGCGTAGCCACCAAATGATAGATTGAAGAAAAGGAGGAATAAACTGATCTTGAATATTTTCATGGGATTTTAATTTGTGTGCAAAATAAACCAAGGCATCCAAGTTTTGATCATTAATTACAGTATTCGAAGGATAAAACTTTAAACGGTAGAAAAGAAAAACTTAAATTGTAACAGGAAACAATTTGCGTTAAAAATGGTCTCTAAAGAGAAGCTTATGTTAAACACAGAAATGGATATATATATTATTGGGGCAGGAATTTCGGGCCTTATTGCAGCATATGAACTTGAGCGCGCAGGTTTTAGCCCTGTTATTTTGGAATCAGATAAGGTGGTAGGTGGAAGAGTGAGGTCGGATTATCAGGATGGATTTATTTTCGATAGAGGATTTCAGGTCTTATTGACCGCTTATCCCGAAGCTCAAAGGTATTTGGATTATGATTCCTTAAAACTCAAAAAATTCAATCCTGGAGCGATAGTACTTAGGCCGGGCAATTTATTTACCATTCATGATCCTCTGCGCAACCCCTTGAAAGTTGTGAGCATGGCCTTTTCGTCCGTGGGTACTTTTATGGATAAGTTCAGGATTTTCAAACTGACGCAATCTTTGAAAAGTAAAAAAGAGGAAGAGATTTTCAATGAACCTGACAAGACGACATTACAGTTTTTAAGAGATTATGGCTTTTCGGAGAAAATCATTGAAAACTTCTTTATGCCTTTTTTTAAAGGGATTTTTCTTGAAAATGAACTGGAGACTTCCTCAAGAATGTTCAATTTTGTTTTCAAAATGTTTTCTTTAGGTCATGCTGCTGTTCCTGAAAACGGGATGCAGGCTATTTCAGATCAATTGAAATCCAAATTGACCAAAACTTCCATTCGGTTGAATACGGCTGTTAAAACTATAGATGGGAATCTTATTGAATTGGCTTCCGGTGAACGAATAAAGGCAGATAAAATCATCATCGCTGCAAAGCCTGATAAATTTCTTCCTCAGATGTTGGGACAATTCAAACCCTCCAGAAAAGTTGTCAATCTCTATTTCAGTTTGGAAAAATCATTTTTTGCCAGTCCCATGATAGGTTTGGTTACAGACAAACTATTTTTGGTCAATAACCTTGTATTTATGACAGATGTAAGCAAATCCTATTCAAAAACCGGAAGAGCGCTTTTATCCGTTTCTATCACCAAATCAGTGAAATTGGATGATAAACTTATTGAAAAGGTCAAAATAGAACTTGAAGCCCTGACTGATATCAAATCCGAACACTTTAAATTGGAAAAAGTCTATGAAATTGAGGATGCACTGCCTCAGATAGATGATATGAAATCCAGTATGCCTGCGACTCAAACAAAGATTTATGATAATGTATTTTTATCCGGAGACTATTTGCTAAACGGATCCATCAATGCAGCTATGACAGCCGGCCGAAAAGCAGCTGAGGCGGTAATTTTAAGTATTCAACCCAACATGCATTGAAAAAGACAATCGCAATTGCCGGAGCAGGAGGTTATATCGGAAGGTGGTTTATCCACAATTTCAAGGATAAATATAAGATTATTGCATTGAGCAGGAGGGAAGCGGTACAAAATCCCGACCCGGATGTGGAGTGGCGCAAAGTTGAACTCTTTTCAATTACATCCACCATTGAGGCCCTTCGGGGTGTTGATTATGCCATTTACCTGATTCATTCTATGAGTGCCCTTACCCGGCTTGACCAGGGCTCATTTGAGGATACTGATCTCCTGCTTGCCGATAACTTCTCAAGGGCAGCTCAGGCCAATAACATCAAACAGATTTTATATCTGGGAGGTATTTTGCCCAAAGATGTGGCAGAAGAAAAGATCTCCATTCACCTGAGAAGTCGGTTGGAAGTGGAGAAAACATTGGGTAGTAAAGGTGTTCCTGTGACGGCTTTGAGGGCGGGTATCATCGTTGGACCCGGAGGTTCATCATTTGAGATGGTACGTAATCTTGTCAGAAAACTCCCGGCATTGATGTGTCCAAAATGGACCAATTCGCAGACCCAGGCAATCTCTTTAAGAGATACCATGACCATTATGGATGTTTGCTTAGGCAATCCGGATGTTTTCGGAAAATCCATCGAAATCGGCAGTCCTGAAATTCTTACCTACAAGGGAATGTTGGAGGAAACTGCTCGGGTGATGGGAAAAAGGAGATGGATTTTTTCAGTACCTATTTTTTCAGTTGGGCTATCCAAGCTTTGGGTATCTTTTTTTGGAGAAACACCCATGAAACTTGTTTCGCCTTTGGTCGAAAGTCTAAAACATACCTTAACCCTCTCTGAAGAACTGAGATTCAAAGAAAAGGAAATAGATTATTTATCCTTCAGGGAAAGTGTGCTTGAAGCTTTGAATCCTGAAAACAAGCTTCCCAAATTACCAAAATTCAAGAATGAGAGGGAGGTGAAAAATACTGTCCGGAGTATTCAGCGCATGCCAAATACCCGACATAAAAGCGCACTTTGGGTTGCCAACAGGTATAAAGTATGGCTTCCGACATTTTTTAGATTTCTGATCAATGTCAAAGAAAATGAAAGGGGTGATATTGGCTTCTTTATGCTGAAAGGGAAAAAGCCTATGTTGCAATTGACCTGGATACCTGATAGAAGTGACATCAAGCGCCAGTTGTTTTATATTACAGGCGGATGGCTGGTAAAGCGGTTTGACTATGGCTGGCTCGAATTCAGGGAAGTAATGAATGGCCGATATATGATCTCAGCCATCCATGAATTTGTGCCCAGGTTACCCTGGTTTGTTTATATCAATACCCAAGCCAGAATACATCTTTGGGTAATGAACCGGTTTAGGGATTATTTGGAAAAGTACAAAGGTTTTTAACTTTATAAAACCAATAGCTTTTCATCAACAAATTAATCAATCAAGGTATCATTGAACAGTTTCAATATCCTTTTGTATTCGTCTGTCCAACTACTGGGTTCTACAAATCCGTGGTCTTCCACTGGATAGACAGCCATTTCCCAATTGTCTTTGCCCAATTCAATCAGCCTTTGTGCCAAGCGGACCACATCCTGAAAATGCACGTTGACATCCACCATTCCATGAGCTATCAGAAGGTTACCTTTGAGACCCTCAGCAAAATAAATAGGAGAGGAGCGTCGATATGCTATTGGATCATTGAAAGGTTCATTGAGGATATTGGCAGTGTAACCATGGTTATAGTGGGCCCAATCTGTAACTGATCTTAAGGCTGCACCTGATTTGAAACTTTCGGGAGCATTAAACAAAGCCATCAGTGTGATAAATCCACCATAACTTCCCCCGTAAATACCAACTTTTTCAGGATTGACATCATAGTTTTCAACCAGGTATTTTACACCATCTACCTGATCTGAAAGGTCTTTTCCTCCCATATGCCTATAGATCCCTGTTCTCCAATCCCTTCCATAACCGGCACTTCCCCTATAATCAATATCCAAAACAGTATATCCGAGTTCAGTAAGTAAATTATGGAACATATACTCCCTAAAATAGCTGGACCACCATTTATGAACATTTTGGAGATAGCCTGCCCCATGAACAAAAATCACCGCAGCTCCATTTTTCTTTTCCGGTTCAGGAACATATAATCTTGCAGGAACCATTTCTCCATCAGAAGCCTTGAATTTGATCAGTTGTGGATCCCTCCAATTATATGATTTAAAAGCTTCACTTTGACCTGAGGTCAATTGCTGGGGTTGAGATTGAGGAGTGTTGGCCTGCAGGTATAATTCCCAAGGCTTATTGCTGTAGGAATATAAAATTGCCATATTCTTTTCATCGGGAGAGAGACTAACATCATTGTTTCCAGTCATTGAAGTCAGTTTTTCCATTCTTCCACCCATCAAAGGCATCATATAAAAATGTCTTTCTCCAGGATGGACTTCTGAAGTGGTGAGGTACCAAAACTTAGTATTTTTTGAAATTGAAGGATTAAAAACCTCAAATTGACCAGAAGTCAATGCTTTCTTTTTCCCGGAATTTATGTCTAAGATGTATAAATGGGAATAGCCGGTTTCCTCTGATTGGAAATAGATGTGTCTGTTGTCCGGAAGCCAACCTAATGTACCTCCACCAAATCCCCAACCTATGCCAGGTCCGCCTATCCAAGCCTCATCTCTTTGTCTGTCCAATATCTTCAATTCCCCTGTCTTCAGGTCAAGCAAAGCAATCCACCTATCCTTATTATCAACGGATCGGATATTGACTACGGCATTTTTACCGTCATTGGAAAAAATTGGAGCAGATAGCAAAAGATCTCTTTCTTTTTCTTCCCAATCTTTTTCAGGATAATCTTTGACATAGTCAGGTAAATCTTTGATTCCTGGAAGATCTTTGGTAGAAACGAAAAATACGGTATCCCTTTCCAGGTCATAAACGGCTAATTCTGTAGTGGAAGGCTTGTCCCCAACCTTTGACCTCGCAGGAAGGTTTACAGTATAGCCTGTGGCATCTGTATAATCCGGGACGTCAGTTCTTTTGTTTTCTGTTCTTGAGAAGAAAAGCATTGTGGCAAATTTTTCATCCGGAGATAATTGAAGGTTTGCCAGTGATTTTCCTCCTAAATAGTATGAAAAAGGTTCTTTTTCTTTATTAGCATCATTATATGATTTGGTTTTCTCTTTTTTATCCTCACGCTCTTGAATGACTGAAAGTAAGGAAAGGTTATCTTCCTTGAGCCATTTTTCTCTTTCTGCAGATTTCTCTTCTTTTTCCTGTGCTTTCGTACCTGTACGGATAGAAGTTACTCTTTGAAGTTTTCCAGAACTTATATCCAAGACGTATAAATTATTTGACATTTCAAAAGCAATCCTACCTTCGTTTGCTAAAAATGTGGGGTTTGAAATTCTATCTCCAAGTTTGATAAGGTTGCTTCTGTTTTCTGATGCAATGTCGTACAGGATAATATCACTGTTTTTGGCAAATATTTTCTTGGTTTTAGCCAGATTGGATTTCGCATTTGAAGGGACACGTTGTCTTTGTTCCTGAACAGATACCTTCTCGGGTTTTTCATTTTTCCCTATTACTATCCTATGGAGAGAATCGGCAGGGTCATTTTCAGCTCTGTACATAAAATATATTGCCTGTCCTTTTTCGTCCCATTGTATATTTTGAGGAAAATTTCCTATCCATTTTGGATCCTGCATGATCTTTTCAACGCTAAGGGATTGTTGGCTCAAAACAACTGATTGAAACAGTAAAAGCAGGGAAATACTTATTAGAATTCGCTTTTTCATAAATGATTGGGATACTTCAATTAAAGTAGATACTTCCAAAGATGTTGCATCTTGGCTGAATAATGAAATAAAAAATGGGCAGAAGGGAAAAAATAATGATGATTACAATGAATCTAAAAATGTGTGCAGTTCTTTCTCAATTATTTCTATATGTTGTAACAATTCATCGAATTTTGATTGAGAACCTTCCAAATCCGATTCAATGGATTCAAGGATCTTTCTTGTTTGCATAGCACCTATATAACTCATACTAGGTTTGGCCTTATGACACCTTTTTTTGATCATGGACCAGTCATTTTCCAAATAAAGCTGATCCATGTTTTTTAAATCCTGAAGATTTGAATCCAAAATGATTTGGATCATTTCCTGCAGCATTTCTTTATCGTCGTCGCCAAAATACTGAAAAATGGTTTGAGGGCTAATGAGTTGATACATAAAATATTCGTATATCCGATTTTTTGTATATAATATTCAAATTTATGTATTTCAAAATTAAATTAATCTTTTTTGATTTATTTTTTTAAAATCCTTTTAAAAACGGCCTAAATACAAGATAAATGCGTCATTTAAGCGATAATCAAAATTGAAGTCTTCTTTTTAACTCCGAAAGAATAGTTTAATTTTGAAATTTAAAACATCCTGTTGTAAATGTAAGTTAGTTATCTTGAAATATATGAAAAGAAACAAAATTATATTTTTGGTTTTGGCAATAATTTTCGCTCTTAGTATGCTATGGATAGGAGTGGATATGTCAAGAAAAACTACTTTTCCAGGTTCAAAAGGGAATCTGAAGGAGAGAATAGCCCCATCTGATTCTTTGGAAAAAAAATGACTGGAAAACAGAAAATTGATATCGATAAAATAGACCTTGAAAAAATGAAGGAAAAGACCACGGATATTCCTGGTCTTTTGCCCTACGCCCATCAAAGTGGGAGTGCTATTATTAAACCCGAAGATAAGGGTAAAATTACCGGTAGGGCCGTTGCGGCCATGCATTCGCAGACTGATATGCAGATGGCACAAATCTATCAACAGATGCAGCTTTTGGCGGACCAAGCCAAAAAGATTCAGAAACGTGTGGAAGTATCCGAAAGGATTTATAAAACCTCCATGGGTTTTGAACCTTTAATCAACCACCATTACTTTTTGTATGAAAAGGAGGACGAAACAGATTTTCTGAGTTTGGTAGCCCCTGAAGAATGGGGAAGAAAAAAAAGATATTCCAAATTTATTGCTGAAGTAAAGTTATTGGCAGACCATACTTGGGAAATTATCAGAAAAGGTGATTAATTTGACCCAATGCATCAGATCAAAGTCCAGCATCTTATAACTATTCTGCGTCTTTCAGATTTGCCTGTTGAGGCAGACTTCAATCTTGAGGTCAATCCATCCTATTTAAATGGAAAAGGCGAGACACTTTTGAAAGCGGTATTTGAGGACCTTAAGGGAAAGGGTAGAATGCCCATCTTAGAAAGGCTGAAAATCGACTTCAAAATAAACAGATTTTTGTTTGTTTATGATGACGCAGTTCACTTTAACAGGTACCGTTTGTCCACTTTGAAGTCTGAATTATATTCTACCTTTTCTTATCCATGGGTGGACAGTTATAAAAGACTTTGCAGAAATTTTGAAAGAGAATGTTTGAAAGCAGGACTTCAGGATAGAATCTGGAACGGTCCTCCCATTGCTTCCAAGGTTTTTGGAAAAAGTGAAGAGTATGGGGACCTTTCCGGTAATGGTTCTGCGGGATGGAAACTAAATGCTTATAATGATGTGCAATATGATCTGATCACAAGATTGCACGGTTTCAAATTGGTAAGAATACCGGTTTATGAAAACCTGATGACAGGCGGAAGTTTGAAGAAAATTGATGACTTACTGTTAAATCCAAAAGAAGAAAACCAACAGATGTTGCTCAATTGGATTTCCAGAAAATTGATTTAGGGGATTATTGTCAGGAAAACAATCCGTACATCTCCCTGTCAATTCTTTCCACGATGGAAGAAAAATCCTCCTGATATTCGACAAAATCCAATTGGTTGACATCTATGACCAGAAGTTTACCCTTATTATAGCCTCCAATCCATTCTTCATAGTGACTGTTGAGATTTTTAAGATAATCTATCCTTATGGCGTTTTCATAGTGTCTTCCCCGCTTTTCAATCTGACCGACAAGCTTTGGAATATCTGCTTTAAGATAGATCAATAAATCCGGAGCTTTGACAAAATTGATCATGGAATGAAAAAGATTGAGGTAATTCTCATAATCCCTTTCAGATATCAATTTGGATTTGTGAAGATTGGCCGCAAAGATATAGGCATCTTCATAGATGGTCCTATCCTGAATTACAGAAAGTCCGGTTTCCCTGATTCTTTTGATCTGATTAAATCTACTGTTCAAAAAATAGACCTGAAGGTGGAATGACCAACGCTTCATATCTTCATAAAAATCTGCTAAGTAGGGATTATTTTCGACTGCTTCCAATTCCGCATTCCATCCATAATGTTTGGCCAATTTGATGGTAAGGGTGGTTTTTCCGCTACCGATATTTCCGGAAACTGCTATATGCATATTTTGTCCTTATGGTTATCCGCTTTTTTGCCAGCAACTCAATTTTCTAATACAGACATGACGGAAGACCGAAGTCGGAAGCCCGGAGAACCCGACATTTCAGTCTTCAGGCAAGAATTAAATTGAATTGTCATGCTACTGGCAACTTTGCGTTCATATATGTTATTTTTTTTCAAATCTTTCTGAAACCTTCAATTCTTTGCTTCCCGCAGTGTACTTATAAAAGCCCTCACCTGTTTTTGCGCCTTTATAACCCGCTTCCACCATATTGACCAATAGAGGACAAGGGGCATATTTAGGATTTCCAAAGCCATCATGTAAAACTCTCAAAATAGAAAGACAAACATCAAGACCAATAAAATCCGCCAATTGTAAAGGTCCCATAGGATGCGCCATGCCCAATTTCATTACTGTGTCAATTTCCTCAATTCCCGCCACACCTTCATACAATGTGTATATGGCCTCATTGATCATAGGCATCAAAATCCTATTTGCTACAAATCCCGGATAATCATTGACTTCCACAGGTACTCTTTCAAGTTTCTTGGCCAATCCCATGACTTGATTTGTGATTTCATCTGAAGTAGCATATCCTCTGATTACCTCCACCAACTTCATGACTGGCACCGGGTTCATAAAGTGCATTCCGATCACTTTTTCAGGTCTTTTGGTGGACGCACCTATTTTGGTTATGGAAATGGACGAAGTATTGGTCGCTAAAATTGTTTTCTCAGGACAGAGTTCATCCAATTGTCTGAACAAATCCAATTTGATAGAAATGTTTTCGGTTGCAGCTTCCACAACCAAATCAGCATCTTTCACACCTGTAGACAACTCAGTAAATGTTTGGATATTGATAAGAGCTTTTACTTTGTCCTCTTCGGATAAGGAACCTTTGGAGACCTGTCGGTCAAGATTTTTGGAAACGGTAGCCAAAGCTTTGTCAAGAGCTGCCTGCTGAATGTCAATCAGGCTCACCTGATAACCGAATTGGGCAAAAACATGGGCGATTCCGTTACCCATAGTTCCAGAACCAATGACTGCAATATTATTCATAACAAAATGGGTTTATATTCAATGATTTAAATGATTCTTTGAAAAAATGTCCACCAATGGGACAGAGTTTTCTTTTGATCGAATGCCCAAATCTACTTTGATTAAGAAGATTATCCAATTCCTAATTGCATAAATTGGTCAACCTTTCATTGTCAAGTTAGACTGTAATTTGAGAATCTGACCGGATTAAAGTTTGGCTTTCAAATTTTTAAGATTTTATGTGATTACATCGATCATATTTTTGAAATCTTTATCCTTCATCAAGCACAGGTGATTTGTTAGCATTTAAGGTTTTAAACCTAACAGGTCAAGGTAATCATTGAAATATGACATTGTAAGGTTAACTTTGGAGCATGAAAGAATTAGGAATTATCAACAGTCTTCTGATCAATAGGTTTACTGCAAACGGAGCATATCTTGCTTTGCATGATGGTGGAGAGGTCCTTCTTCCAAAAAGTTATTTGAAGGGAGAAGAGAAAGCAGGAGAAGAATTGGAGGTTTTTATTTATACAGATAGTGAAGACAGACCTGTTGCTGTTACCAATAGACCCATTGCCCTGTTGGATGAATTTGCTGTCATGGAGGCAAAAGAAATCACAAAATTTGGAGCATTTGTTGATTGGGGACTTCCCAAAGACCTTTTTGTCCCCAAAGCCGAGATGGGAAAAAATATGGAAGTCGGCGGAAAATATCTGGTGAGGGTTTGCCGGGATTTCAGAACTGACAGGTTGATAGGAGTTTCCAAATATGAGGACTTCCTGATTAAGGATACCCAGGGTTTTGAAGCAGGTCAGCAAGTGGAAGCCTTGGTTTTTGATGAGACTGAACTTGGTTTTAAAGTATTGATCGAAAATAATTTTGAGGGCTTGTTGTATAAAAATGAGGTGTTCGAGAATATTGAAATAGGGGATAAGATCAATGTTTTCATCAAGAAGCGGCGGGATGATGGTAAATTGGACTTGCAGCTCTTGCCTATCGGAAGGGTAAAATATGAAGAAGGGGCGGAAAAAATTCTGGAAGTCTTAAAAGTCCGGAAATTTTTGCCCCTTCATGATAAATCATCCCCTGAGTCTATCAAAGAGTTGTTGGGAATGAGTAAAAAGCATTTCAAACAGTCTATTGGTCAACTGTATAAAGCCAAAAAAATTCTGATTAAGTCTGATGGAATTGAACTCGTCTAGTCCAATCTTAGTATGTCATTTGGGCTAATGCAAAGCACGGCCTTTTCTCTTTTAATGGCTATAGGCGCTTTGAGTAAATGAGGGTTTCTGATCAGAATATTCAGCCATCCTTCATCGTCCCAGGTTTTACCTGCAATTTTGTTTTGGTAATCAGGATGTGCACGATTGAGTAGGTCTTTGGGACGGAGCTTTAATTTATCTAATATCGACCTCCAACCGGTCATGGTAATACTTTCTTTTTCGATATTGATTTCATTGATGTGTTTGGCTACTGTTTGAGCGTAGGCTCTCATTTGCTTATCCACGCTATGCGCCGGATTGTAATAAAAGAAGAGTTCATTTGGATGCATTTTCATAGCTTGACGAGATAGGAGTCTTTAATTTAAGCTATTATGCTTAATAAACAAAATATACAATTGTAAAATTTTAACTTTACGGTAGTAAAATTTTCATAAGCAAATAGATGAATTTAGAAAATTTCAAATATCGGAGCAATACAGAATATATTAACCATAAGAAACTGCTTGCCAAACTCAAACGAATCAAGTCCAAAATTCTTGATCAAAGCTTTTCAGATGCCCATGAAGAAAAATTCAAAAAAATGGACTGTTTGGAATGTGCCAATTGCTGCAAAACCACCAGTCCAATTTTTATACAAACCGATATTGATCGATTAGCAAAGGTTTTTGCCATGAAAAACTCGGAATTTGTGAAGCAATATCTTCATAGAGATGCGGATGGTGATTTTGTATTAAACAGTTCGCCCTGTCCTTTTTTGAATGATGACAATACTTGCCTGGTTTACGAAGAGAGACCCAAGGCTTGCAAAGAATATCCCCATACGAATAGAAAGAACATGCATGGGATTTTGAATTTGACTCTGCAAAACACCTTGGTTTGTCCGGCAGTATTCGAAATTTTTCAAGACTTTGAAAAAGATTTTAGGAAGTAAGCCAATCTCTTTACTATTTTAGGGGCTTAAACCTATTGAAGATATAGCGATGGATAAAGAGCAAGAACATTTTTTGGGTGTTGATGTTGGTGGTACCCACTTGAAAATCGGATTGGTAAACAAACAGGGTGAAATTATTTCTTTTGATAAGATCGATACTGCCCCTTATAGGGATGACCCAAAAGGCTTCAATGTTCGTTTTACTGAAGGAATGGCAGACATCCTCAAAAAGTATCCTGAGGTAAAAAAAGTAGGAATTGGTCTTCCTGGTCTAATTTCAAAAGACAGGACCACTACTTTGGAAATACCAGCTATTCCTGGGCTCAATGGCTACAATCTTAAAGGGGAATTGAAAAAAATGTATCCCGGGATTTCTTTTTATTTGGAAAATGATGCCGCCGCCGCAGCTATTGGTGAGTATAGGTACGGCAAAAACAACCCTCCTGAAAATTTCCTTTTCATAACCATGGGTACTGGGATTGGAAGTGCATTTGTATTGGATGGTGAGATTTTTAAAGGTGCCAGGGGCAATGCCATGGAAATGGGACATATGCTTTCGAGAGGAAATGAAGGACTCGAAAGATTGATAGGAAGAAACGGAATACTCAAAATAATGGAAAGGTTTATCCAGGCATACCCAAGGTTGGCAGGAGAACTTGAAAACAAAGAACTCGGAACGCATCTTCTAGTGGATACAGCGCAAGCAGGTAATGAAGTGTCCTTGATGGTCTTTGAAGAAGTCGGTAGGATTTTGGGAGAAGCAATTGTGTCTGTCGTCCGGGTATTGGACGTGACCCATGTATATTTTGGCGGAGGTATTTCAGCAGGTTTGGAATTTATGATGCCATCCTTGGAAAAAACAGTCAGACAATATCTCACTCCATATTATGTAAAAGACCTTAACCTAACGAAGGCAACACTGAGAAATGATGCCGGTACTTTGGGGGCCGCCGCTTTGTGTTTTATGGATGATGAATAAGAGATTGTAAAATTAGAAGAACTTGGCCGTGGCGGATTGAAAAATTGTAATATAAAGGCTTAATGGGGTTTTGAAATCCTTTTTCAATCAAAAAAATATTTTGAAAGCCATTGGAGCTAATATATTTTTACATTATCCCAATTATTGAAAGTTTTAATTTTCAAGTCTTGAATCTTGTGTCTTGGATCTAAAGTCTATTTTTTCACTTCAATCTCCCAGGCTCGAGGGTACTGATAGTGACTTCACTTACACGACTGTAGGCATTCAAACGGAAAATGGCTTTTAAAGGGTCCTTCGTCTTTTCAGGATTTGGACATTCCGGGCCAGGTTCCAAAAAATAAATGAAAAAGGTCTGACTTCTATCAGCCAATTCTACTTTATCAGGTCTGCCAAAAGTTTTGATCAAAGCTTGGTTGTTTTTTCCCAAAAGATCATTTTTGACTTCCCTGAAATCTTCCAAGTCGGTTAACCTTAGACCTAAACAACCATTACGATCATTTTTCCAATTTTCAAGATCAACATTAGCCAATTCAACTTTTCCTGAACAGGAAACCAATTGCATTACAATAAACAGTAATCCAATGGCCAATAAGGGATTTTTATACATTCTGGGGAGTTTTATTGACAGCTGTCTGGAATTTTTTTACTGTGCCTGAATTATACCAAAGCCAAATGTAGGATACACCAGCATAAGCAAAAAGAATAAACTTGGATATATTTTCCGGTATTAAGCCAACGAGAACAAACCATATTGAAACCGCAAAAACCGCAACCCGGATTATTTCTTGCAAATGGTACCATTTGTTTTGCTCAAAAATTCCTGAAAAACTAACCGTTGTCCAAATGATCAAAAATGAAAGCCCCACTTTAGTGGCAGCATCAATCTTGTCCAAATTGAAAAGAAAAAAGGCTGTCAATCCCATCAATATCACATATTGAAAAAAAACATACCAATTCAAAGGCGGTGGAACTACTGTATCGAATTTCCTATATTCAGGTCCGACATCTTTTACAGGTCGGTATCCTCCGAGGTAAGCCGGAAGCCAACCTGGTTTATTGAACAAATACCTGATTTTATCCTTCCAATTTTTGATCATGGATATTTCCTGCTTCATATTGGCATAATGGGCGATATTGACCCATACCGGATTCCAACTGTTTACAGGCGTGGTGATTCCATAAGTTGGTCTTTCTTCTTCCTCTTGAAAAGTACCAAACCATTTGTCAAAAATGATGAAAGTCCCTCCATGATTTTTATCTATGTACTTAGGGTTTCTGCCATGATGTACCCTGTGATGGGAAGGCGTGTTCATGAATTTTTCCAAAAAACCCATCTTCCCAATGACTTCTGTATGTATCCAAAACTGATAGAGCAGGTTTAATCCTGACACCAAAACCAGGAAAACCGGATCAAAACCAATAAATGCCAAAGGCAAATAAAACATAAAGGTCCATATGGTCTGGGTTGAACTTTGTCTCAGGGCTACGGAAAGGTTATATTCCTCAGAGGAATGATGGACCACATGTCCACCCCAAAACAGATTGATCTCATGACTCATTCTGTGCGCCCAATAATAGCAAAAATCATATAGGAAGAACAGGATAAAGAATGTCCAAATGTTATTGGGGATTTGGAAGAAAGCGAATTTTTGAAAGAAAAAAGTATAAACACCTATGGAGAGCACTTTAAGAAAAACACCTGTTACCTGAGAAATTACCCCACAATTGATGTTGGTAATCGCATCATTTAATCTGTAACTCGGATTCTTCTGAAATCTCAAAACAAGTAATTCAATCCCCATCAGGATAAAATACATCGGAATGGCAATGACGACAGGACTCAAATTCATCTTAAAATCAGCTATTTGGGTTTTAACAATTGAAAGCTAAAGATAAAAACCCAAAAAGGAAAAAAACAGTTTCAGAAATGCTTGGCATTAATTTTTATATTAGCGCCCAAAATCAAATTATCTATGTATTATCGATTCGGAAAAGTATTTCATTTCTTATCAGTCCTGCTTTTTATAATTATTTTTCTTTACACCTATTCTGCTTTACCTGATCAGGTAGCTTATGAAATTGACAGTCAGGGATCGATGTCAAAAATTATTTCCAAAAACACCTTTTTTTATTCTGGAATAATTCTATTTCTAGTATTAAATGTAATTTTAATTACACCTGGTAAACTTATTGAAAATCAAAGTACTAAAAACATCAAAAGACTTTTCCCTATCGGGGATGTGTTCAGAGATTATATGTTGACATGGATTTACAGCTTTGTTGGAATCATCAATATTTCACTTTGTATCATGAGTATATTTGTACTTAGCATCAACAACCAAAATGAAATAAGTTCGGGAGAATTCAACTTTTTCTTTTACTTAATCCCTGTATTTTTTGTAGTTTGGATTGTTGGATTGTTTTGGATTTTGCTCCAAAAATTCAAATCCTTGCAGTCAAATTAATTATCTATCAAGTCTTAAATCATTACTTAAATACATGGCAGAAAACGTTCAGTACAATGAGGACAGCATCAAGTCGTTGGATTGGAGAGAGCATATCAGGTTGAGGCCGGGGATGTATATCGGTAAACTTGGGGACGGCAGCGCACAGGATGATGGTATATATGTATTGGTCAAAGAGGTTCTTGACAACAGTATCGACGAACACATGATGGGCTATGGGAAAACCATAGATATAAAAATTTCCGAACACCGGGTAGAAGTAAGGGATTATGGCAGGGGGATTCCTTTGGGCAAAGTGATAGACTGTGTTTCCAAAATCAATACAGGTGGAAAATATGACTCAGGAGCATTTCAGAAATCAGTCGGGCTGAACGGCGTCGGTACCAAAGCTGTCAATGCCCTTTCAGATTATTTCAAGGTCCAATCTTATAGAGAAGGAGAAACCAAAGTGGCTGAATTCGAAAAAGGTATTTTGAAGGAAGACAGAAAGGTAGAAAAGTCGTCTGAAAGAAATGGAACAAAAATCATTTTTACTCCTGACGCATCTGTTTTCAAAAATTATCATTTTATACCTGAATATCTCGAAAACCAAATTTGGAATTATGCATTCCTGAACGCAGGCCTGACTATTAATTATAACGGCAAAAAGTTTTTCTCTGAAAGGGGTCTTTATGACCTGTTGATGCGAAAAGTGGATGAAGACTCTATCCGTTACCCTATCATTCATCTTAAAGGGACAGATATAGAAATGTCCATGACCCATAGCAACCAATATGGGGAAGAATATTACTCCTTTGTCAACGGGCAGTTTACTACGCAGGGCGGTACCCACTTGGCAGCATTCAGAGAAGCGATTGTAAAGACCATCAGGGAATTTTACAAAAAGGATTATGATGCTTCGGATATCCGTCAAAGTGTAGTTGCAGCTATTGCAGTACGGGTTCAGGAGCCTGTTTTTGAATCCCAGACCAAAACCAAATTGGGTTCACAGAGTATCGGGCCTGATGGACCTACGTTAAGAACTTTTGTCAATGATTTTGTAAAAACAGCACTGGACAATTATTTACATAAAAATCCCGCAACTGCGGACGCTTTATTAAAGCGGATTTTGCAATCTGAAAGAGAGAGAAAAGAAATTTCAGGAATCAAAAAACTGGCTAATGAAAGGGCTAAGAAAGCCAATCTTCATAACAAAAAACTCCGGGATTGCAGGGTACATTATGATGACCCCAAAGCCAATGAGGAAGCAAGAAATCAGACCATGCTTTTCCTTACAGAAGGTGATTCTGCCTCAGGTTCCATCACCAAATCAAGGGATGTGCAGACACAGGCAGTTTTCTCTCTTAGGGGAAAACCACTGAACTGTTATGGAATGACCAAAAAAGTGGTCTATGAAAATGAGGAGTTTAACCTGCTTCAGCATGCATTGAATATTGAGGATGGCATTGAAAATTTACGATACAGAAAAATAGTGATTGCCACGGATGCAGATGTGGACGGGATGCATATCCGTTTGCTGATTATGACTTACTTCCTTCAGTTTTTTCCTGATTTGGTTAAAAATGGTCACCTGTTTATCTTGGATACGCCGCTTTTTAGGGTGAGAAATAAAAAAGAGACCATCTATTGCTATACCGACGAAGAACGACAGCGGGCCATCCATAAATTGGGTAAAACAGCTGAAATCACCAGATTCAAAGGTTTGGGTGAAATTTCCCCAGGAGAATTCGGGAAATTTATTGGTGAGGAAATCCGACTAGATCCAATTATTCTCAAAAAGGAAACAAAAATTGCCGACCTGCTAAGTTTCTACATGGGCAAAAACACCCCTGACCGTCAGGTATTTATCATCGATAACCTGAAAATAGAAAAAGACATCGTCCACGATGACCCAAGCGTCAACCAAGCATCTGCAGAGGAGGAAAGTGAAGCGGCATAAAAAAGACCTTTCATGTTAGACCTTTGAGGTTTTCAAAACCTCGAAGGACTTTAACTTAGAAGGTGTTTTAAAACATCAGCGGTCCAAAGGCTAAAGACATTTTAAAACATCAAAAATCTTGATCACTGATTTTCCTTAAAACCTCTTAGCAAACAAAGACTTAACTGGTCTAATTTCAATTTTGGTAAAGAATATCCAATTGAAAACCCATTAACAAAGAATGAGCGAAATTAACAATACCCCTGAAGAAAACGACGAAAGCCTGCACGAGTCCCTCCCGGTGACAGGGATGTATAAAGATTGGTTTTTGGATTATGCTTCTTATGTGATTTTAGAAAGGGCTGTGCCTGCCATTGAAGATGGTCTGAAACCTGTTCAGCGCAGGATACTACATGCCATGAAGGAGATGGATGATGGCCGATTCAATAAAGTGGCTAATATCATCGGTCAATCCATGCAATACCACCCACATGGTGATGCATCCATCGGTGATGCCATTGTCAATCTGGGACAAAAGGAACTGCTGATTGAAACTCAAGGTAATTGGGGTGATATCCGTACCGGGGATGGGGCTGCAGCCTCACGTTATATCGAGGCCCGGCTTTCTAAGTTTGCTTTAGAAGTTGTCTTCAATCCACAGACTACCGAATGGCAATTGTCTTATGATGGGAGAAAGCGTGAACCTATTACTTTACCGGTTAAATTCCCATTATTGCTTGCCCAAGGTGTTGAGGGTATCGCTGTAGGATTATCCACAAAAATCCTTCCCCACAACTTTATAGAACTGATTGAAGGCTCGATTCAGATCCTGAAAGGGGAGAGGCCTTACCTGCTGCCGGATTTCCCAACAGGAGGACTTGCTGATTTTTCGGAATACAATGAAGGTCAAAGAGGCGGTAGAGTAAAGGTTCGTGCAAGGATTGAGGAAGAGGATAATAAAACCTTGTTAATCAAAGATATACCATTTGGTACAACTACCAATTCTTTGATCGAATCTATCATTAAAGCCAACGACAAAGGTAAGATCAAAATCAAAAAGGTGGTGGACAATACCGCCAAAGATGTAGAGATACAGATCCAATTGGCACCCGGTCAATCTCCCGATATGACCATTGATGCACTCTATGCCTTCACAGACTGTGAAGTCAGTATTTCACCCAATGCCTGCGTGATTATTCAGGATAAGCCGGTTTTTCTTTCAGTAAACGATATCCTTCAATACAATACCAAGCAGACCAAAGAACTCCTCAAAAGAGAGCTTGAAATCCGCAAAGGGGAATTGATGGAAAAACTCCTTTTCTCTTCTTTGGAAAAGATCTTTATTGAAAACAGGATATATCGGGATATTGAGGAGTGCGAAACTTGGGATGCGGTGATACAGACCATTGACAAAGGTCTGGAACCATTTAAGCCTGATTTTTATAGAGAGATTACCACAGAGGACATTGTCCGCTTGACAGAGATTAAAATCAAAAGGATTTCCAAATTCGATGCTTTCAAGGCGGATGAACTGATGCGCAAACTTCAGGAAGAATTGAAGGAAGTCAATTACAACCTGAGACACCTGACGGAATATTCCATTAAATATTATCAAAACCTTTTGGATAAATACGGCAAAGGCAGAGAACGAAAAACAGAAATCAGGGCTTTTGACACCATTGAAGCAACAGTAGTCGCTGCAAATAATGCCAAATTGTATGTGAACAGGGCCGACGGCTTTGTGGGATATGGACTCAAGAAAGATGAATTTGTCTGCGACTGTTCTGATTTGGACGATGTCATCGTGATTCGAAAGGATGGCGTTTGCGTCGTGACCAGAATACAGGAGAAAGGCTTTGTGGGAAAAGATATCCAGCATGTGGCTGTTTTCAGAAAAGGAGATGAACGAATGGTTTACAATTTGATTTATCTCGATGGAGGTTCAGGAAAAGCCATGGTAAAAAGATTCCAGGTTTTGGCAGTCACTCGGGACAGGGAGTATGACCTGACCAAGGGCACCAAAGGTTCCAAAACACTTTACCTGACGGCGAACCCTAATGGAGAAGCGGAGATAGTAACAGTTTATCTGACCCAAGGGGCGAAGGCAAGGGTAAAAGTCTTTGACTTTGATTTCAGTACCATAGAAATCAAGGGAAGGGCGGCAGGAGGCAATATCCTGACCAAATATCCGGTGAGGAAGATTCAATTGAAAATGGAAGGGGTTTCGACCCTTGGAGGGCTTGATATCTATTACGACCCATCTATCGGTCGACTCAACACAGACCAAAGGGGCAAAAAAATAGGTAATTTCTTGGGTGAAGATAGGATAGTGGTTTTCTACAAGAACGGAGATTACGAACTGACCACCTTTGAATTGACCAATCGATATGAAGCTGGCAATGTTCAATTAATCGAGAAATTTGATCCGGGAAAGGTTTTTTCAGCCATTTACTATGATGGCGCAAGCAAGACTTTCTTTGTGAAGCGTTTTTTGATTGAAACCACAACCATCAACAAGAAATTCAACATTATTTCTGACCATAAGCAATCCTACCTCAAGTTGGTTTCCACAGAAAAGCAACCTCAGGTTAAGGCCCTGCTGCAAAAAGGCAAGGACCAGGAAGAACACGAGTACGATTTGGATATGTTGATTGATGTGAAAGGCTGGAAAGCCATCGGAAATAAACTGTCCTCCCATCAAATCCTCGAAATCAACCTGATTCAGGCAGAACCAAAAAATACCGAGGAAGAAATTATATCCACTGAAGAAGAATCCCATGAATCCGATGATGACTTAGAAATAGGTTCCACCATTGAATTTAAGATCAAAAAAGAAGATGAGGATAAGGATCAATTGGATTTGTTTTAGAAGCTATAGTCTTAAAATTTTGGTATTTGTGAATTTAACCTTATATGGCCACTGTTCGTCATTGGATTCATCTTCATCCCACGCATGAGGCAAATACCGGTTGGGTGCGCCGCTGACTACAAACCAAAGCTTGCTACAATTTTGTGGTACTTCGAAGTTGGCTACACCCGTGGTCCCTTGGTTCATATCCCCGTAAACCCTTTGGCCATTTTCAAGAAGTGCCACATAGCCATATCTCCATCCAGCATTGCCCTGATCCAATGTTAGATTGTATCCAGGGGCATTGATCAATCCTGTGAAAACACCGGAAACCGTTACACCCCCGGTAGGAACTTCGAGCGGAATCACATTATAACCTGAAGTTCCCGGTGCAAAATCATATGTCACCTGGTAACTGCCATCATCCAATGTTTGAAAATTAAATTGCTGTTTCCCGATATAAGCATTTCCGTATTGCCTCAATCCACTAATATCCCAGGTGACCATTTTGCTGGCAGCTTCAAAAATTTCATCATTGAATTGTGTAACAGAAATCCCGGTAAGTCTCATGTAGGCCTGAATTGGATCTTCAGGATTGAGCGCATTTCTCCATAACTCACCGATAAATTCTTTTCCATGCTTTTCAGTCCAATAGTAATGAATGAAATAACTGGCATACCTATACCATTCATGGCAAAGATGTCTATGGTAGTTATTTGTATATACCTGAAAGTTACTGGTAGTAAAGATCTGCTCTGGATAAGATTGCAAAGCCTGCCATTGAGCTGTTTGTTCCCAAAATCCGTTGCCACCGTTTCCGCCAAAACCATATCGGAAACCACTGCCACCCTTTAAGTCACAGAAGACTTGATACTGAAAGCTATGGCCGATTTCGTGGGCAATATCAGAACCTACAGGCTTGCAGGTTGCAGGATTTATCCAAAGAGCTCCAATGACATCATCGTATCCTGCTCCAAAAGCCATCCAATCTTCTGTATAAAACAAGAAAATCATCATTTTATATTTATTCAGGTTTGATTGGCCAAGCGCTGTATTTGCAAAGGCAAGCTCCTCAACATTGAGTTTATAATAGGACTCAGCCTTGGTCAATAAGTCATCTATATTTACCCGATAAAACTCTGGAACTTCCGATGAATTGGGGTCATTTCTCCCATATTTTTTATCCCAAAAAACAATGAAATGCTGCGACTGTCTACTGCGCTGATAGCTCCAAGTACTGTTGTTATTGGACAGATCCATTCCTGAAAATTCTTTAGGCACATAAATTTTTGATATATCAAGTTCAGTGCCTCCAGGCATTTTAGGTAATTCCTTTTCTGTACAGCTCGCCATATATAGTCCAAAAAACATCATGGCGAAAAATCCAAACCCTTTATGATTGAGCAGCCTAGAAAATATTTTGATCATGTCTTTAGCAGAGGTTTAGGTTCAATCACGAATTTGTCATTTTCCTTATCTCAGGAAAATTTAAAACTAACTAATATATGCAACTGAAGATAATACCATATTGTCCGATACTTATAGTCCTTTAACCGATAAGTCAGAATATTACAATTGGTTGTCGGATTCTTTGGATTTTCATGGAAAAAGTAAAGAAATTAATTCCCTAAGCTATTTTTATCAAAACAGCGTTGGTAATCCCTTTATAATGGACTTTTAGAAAAAAAAATGTCGCTTTTCCTTATAAGTAAAAGGTATAGAAAAAGGCAACTGTTAAGACTATGAACAAGAGAGTCATTCCGCTTCCAGCTTTGATATAATCCCTGTTTTTGTATCCTCCCGAGGACATCATCAATGCATTGACCTGATGGGTGGGCAACACAAAGGAATTGGAAACACTGATGGCGGCCAGCAATACCAAAGGCCTGGGATCCAAGCCTGCTATTTCGGCCATTCCGATAACCAAAGGAGCCAACACTACCACAGCACCGATATTGGACATAAACAAAGAAAAAGTTGTAGCCAAGAGGGTAATGGCTATCACCAAAACCAATACAGATTGGCCCTTGATAAGTTGCATCATATTTTCTGCCAGAAAGTAGGCAGCTCCGGATTTCTGCATCGCTACACCTAAGGGAATCAAACCGGCCAATAAGAAAACCACTTTCCAATCAATAACCTTATAGGCTTGCTGAATGCTGATGACACGGGAAAGAATCATAGCCATAGCCCCGGTCATAAATGCCAAAGCTATGGGAACGCCCAAAAAAGTAAGCATAATGGCGAAGGTAAAACTCGCAACAGCCGGAATCGTTTTTTGCTTGTTTTTAGGCTCCGATTCGATGGGCGTAGCCACAATCAGATCAGAGGTTTCTTTCAAGGCCCTGATATTGTCCCAAAGTCCATAGACAATCAGGGTATCCCCAAGATCAAATATATGGTCTGAAAAATCACCTTTGATTTCCGCCCTTTTGCTGAAAAGTATCAAAGGCTCTAAACCAAATCGCCTTCTAAAGCCAAAATCCCTTATTGATTTTCCTATCATTTCAGAACTTGCAGGAAAAATAATCTCTGCAAAACCTGATTCCTCAGGCTTATCCAATCTGTTGAAAATGGATGGAGCCGAAATCTCGGACAATCCAAATTCTTGTATCGTTGCTTTTACATCTTCCTCTCTGCCAAGAATGGCCAAAATCTGTCCTTCCTGAAAGGCAGTTTCCCGCCAAGGGGCATAAACGATGTCTTCACCTTTGGATAAGGCTATAATATTCAACTTTAATTTTTTCCAAATACCCGAACTTTCGGCTGTCAGACCTATCAATGGACTGTTTTTTTGTATGGATAAATACCAGATTTTTTTAGAAAGGCTGAGGGTATCCATCAATTTTTCCTGACCCGACTTTTTTGTTTCCAAGTTGCTTTCTTTTGGCAAGACGGAACTGCCCAATATGAAAAAATAAAGTACTCCGGCAATCAGTAATACTGCTCCGATCGGAGTTACTGCAAACAGACCATAGGGTTCAAGATCCGCATTCTTTAGCAAATCATTGATCAGAATCAGGTGTCCTGATCCCACCATAGTCAGGGAGCCTCCCAAAATCGCTGCAAATCCAATCGGCATGATCAATTGGGAAACAGGAATTTTGGTTTTTCTGGAAATCTCCAATGTTCCTGGAAGAAAAAGCGCTGCAGCACCTATGTTTTGCATAAATGCAGAAAGCGTACCCACTGAAATGGATAGAAACCCGATGATTTTATTCTTGTTATGACCGACTTTTGAAAGAATAGCTTCAGAGAATTTTTCCATGACTCCCGTGGTGGTGATGCCATATCCCAAGATCATCACCGCTATCATAGAAATCACGGCATTACTGGAAAAGCCGACCAACATTTCATCGGTGGTCAAAACACCCGACCAGCCCAAGGCAAGCATACAAATAATGGCTACTACATCTATTCTGAATAGCTCAAAAACCATCATTATGACAGTTGCTATCAAAATGCCTAAAACAATGAGTATCTGAGGGTCCATTTCCATGAAATAATAAATTGGGGAAGTACGGCAAAATTAGTGATGAAAAGATTCCTTTATTGGTGCCAATTGTTACAATTCAATCCAATTTGCCCAAAATCATCGGCATACCAAAGGAATAGTTAATCTATCTGAACTTTACCATTAAAATTTGAGAAAGATTTATTGGATCATTTATTGCTTCCTGTTAAGTAGAGACTAATTGAAATTGGCATTTATGAAGATGATGGAATCTCTTAGTCAAAAAAAACAGAAAACAATAATTCAAGAACCAAAACATCATGAGCGATCAAAATAAGAATAAAAAAACAACAAAAGATCAAGAAGAGGCAGCTAAAGACAGCTTGGATCGATTACAGGAAAAGAATCCCGATAAGGAATATGAGTTAACTCCTGAGGACAGAAAGGCCCTCGGACCAAAAGACCTGAGCATGGATGGCGGAGATGATGAGGAATTGCTGAGAAGAAAACGTAAGGTTGATTTTGCAGGAGAGGACCTTGATATCCCCGGAAGTGAATTGGATGATGCACAGGAGGAAATAGGCAGTGAGGACGAAGAAAACAACCTTTATAGTCTGGGGAGTGACGATAATGAAGAGCTTGAGAGGGAGTAGGGGGTTGATGTGTATACAGTTTAATGTATATAGTTTTATCTACTTATTTTGAACAATTAGGTTAATCCATTGGTAAACTATGCCTTTTGTTTACTACTTTGGAGCGAAGAGAGGCTTTACTTTTGAAGTGTCTAGAAATGGCACAAATTTTTTTCTTACACTATCCCGATAAGGACACTATCCCGATAAGTGTGTAAACTTTAAATTTTCCGGTCAATCCACTTTACCATATACTAGATGGCACCAACTATTGCTTTCAATTCCTTTTCTTAATCTCGTAAACTAAGTCGAAAATTTTGTTTTGTAGTCCTCAGGTGAGAATGTGAATTATATAAGTAGGAAAAGTTTAGTTTAAAATAAAACAGAATATATTTTCATTTTCTTTTTAATTTGATTCTTGTTCAATTTATCTAAAAGAAGACCAACATTGTCATTTTGTTTGGCAAAATTTAATTTCTTTCTAAAAGCTTCAATGCCTTTAATTTTGGTTTCAAACTCTGGTAAATATTCAGGATCTACAATTACCTTTTGACCAACTTCAACTTTTTCATTTTGTATAGTTCCTAAGACGATTATTCCTTTACCAATAATGAAAAAAACCTCATCAATAACCATAACTAATTCCTTTCTCATTCTCCTTTATTATTTAATTCTAAAATTTCCACATAATTGTCAAGGTTTCCAACTTTTACAATGTCCCCAACTGTATGTCCAAGAATTGATGACGCTAATGGGGATTTAAAGCTTATTTTTTGTATTCCATTAAATAATTCATTCTCGTCCGCTTTTTCAACTATATGTACCTTAATATTTTTTCCATTGTTTAAATACTTGACCGTTACTTTGCTACCCAAAATGATTTGGTCTTTAAAGAAATGTAATAACTTTTCTTCTAATCTTTGAATGTTTTTTATTGTCGCAGCTTCCCTTTCTGAATCAAAAATTAGTGTTTGGGCAACATAACTTTCAACCATTTCAATGTGGTCAGTAAATGCCAATGAAGTTTCTGAATGGTCAATCAGATTGTAGTCATTTCTTGATTCAACACTTCTTATAAACTCAATCAACCGTTTTGTTTCTTTCTGTGGATTTCGCCACCAATTCGTGCTCCAAATCCTGTGGAATACAAAACCGTGATTTTCTAGAATTTTTTGTCTGTGTCGGTCGTGCAAATATGCTTCTCTGCTTGAATGATACTTTGCTCCATCACATTCAATTGCAATCTTTGGCACACCTGCAATTTTTGGGTCGTATACAATATCTATTCGAAACTCTGACACTTTCATTTGCGGAATCAGTTTTGATTCGTCCACTTCATCAACTAATCGCTGATAAACTTCTTCTTCAAAAGGTGATTCTAACTCTCCAAAACTGCCAACATTGAAAGATGTACTTTTGGTTGAATTCTCGCTAAGTGCAGTTAAGATTCCTATTCTTGAATCATTATTTCCTTCACTTACTGCTTTGCTGTATGCTAAATATGCGTAGAAAACTGCTCGTTTATTGTTAGAGCCTTCCGTTATTAGAAAATCTTTGTAGTTCATAAATGCTGTTTCTGGAACGGATGAACATACATAAACTTTATACTTAGCTCTTGTGATAATTACGTTTAAAAGTTTGTAGCCTTTGGAATGATTAATCGGACCAAAACGCTGTGCAAATCTTCCGTCTTTTCCCGGACCATAAGTGGTTGAGAGAATAATAACATCTCGTTCATCTCCTTGAATATTTTCTAAGTTCTTAATGAACATTCCGTTTTCTTCTAATTCTTGGATTTTGGCATTGAACTCTTCAAACTTTGAGAATTTTTGCCTTTCTAAGATTTTACTTTTTATATGATTCCGTTGAGCAATATTAAAAGTAGCAATACCGACTGTTGGATATTCTCCGTTTGGAAGTCGATTTATATTGTTCTCAATAAGTGACAAGACCATTTCAGCTTCTGCATCATTGATGTGGTCTGAAAAAGTACCATTTACTTGGATATACTTAATTGGTGTATAATCAAATGTATTTGGTAATGGTTTAAGTCTTTGATTGTAAAAGGCGTAGTTTGAAAAATCTATAAGGTAGGGGTGTCTTGACCTGTAATGAAAATCAAGGTGACGTTTCTCAAAATTAAGTTCTGAACCAAAGTCTAAAAGGGATTCACAAGACAATAGGATATTATCTCTATCTACAACAATTTCATCTTCTTCATCAATGTCGTCTTCGTCTTCAATTGTACCATCAAAGACTTTACTAAAATAATTTGATGGAGGCATTTGGTGTTCATCTCCTGCAATTATTATTTGCTTTCCTTTCAAAATTGCAGGTAAGTTATCTTCCAAGCGTAGCTGACTTGCTTCATCAAACATTACAATGTCAAAATAACCATTCATCCCTTTAAATAAGTTACTTGCAACATCAGGCGAAGTAAGGATTATCGGGAAAAAGGTTGTAAACAAATCAGCATCATATTGAACTATTTGGCGTAATGAAAGACGCTTAAATCTGTTACTACTCCGCTTGTTATATAAATTCTCAACCGATAGGTTTGAGTTTCGTTGTTCAAAATCTCTTGTTGTATCAATTTGCTTTGAGAACCAAAATTCACGGATATATTTCAATTGCTCTTTCTCTAAACCACCCAAAGTACCGTTTAGCTCTATGTGTTCAGAGTCATTTGTTGGTAAATCAACGTTTGCGGAATTTACGAGCATTGAATTTAAATAATGGATTAGAAAAGACTTTCGCCAATCCTTTTTACCTTTCAATTCATTGACAAGAAGTTTGGCTTCATTAGAAAGACCATTGTAGAATTGAAACCATTTAAATTCTGTGGTGAAAATGTCATTTTCATTGTTGAAGTAGTCATTTCTCTCCTGTATGATTTTTTCAACTACCTTAATGAAGCCTTTGAATTCATTGGCTTGTATTTTATGAAGCGTCCAATTATCAGCTTTGATTTTCTCTCGTAAAACCGAGTAATTTTCTTTTAAAGATTTTAGAGTTTCCGTTTGATATTCAGGAGTTGAAAATTCTATAACATCAATTGAATTATATTCATTTTCAATTTTGGAATGAAAATCAGAACTAATCTGCTCAATCAGATTGTTGGATTCATCAATCCTTTTCAAATTACTTTTAATGGATTGGGAAATTTGGAAATCTTTAAGGTCTGCACACTTTGAATAATGATTTGAAAGACTTGTAAAAAGGTTTTTGATTTGCTTTTGGTCTTGGACGACCTTCTTTTTTGGCTTAGAGAAAATTGTTATCGCCTTATACAGTAAACCATTAGTTTTTTCTTCATTAAGAAAATCAGGATTTGATTTATGCTCCGTATAAATTGCAATTATTGAATCTTGTATCTGTTTCCCACTTAGGATTTGCTCTGAAAGTTCAGCTTTTCTTAGTTTGAAATACTCGCTTTTATATTTGGATTCTAGTTCACTTATTTTTCGAAGAGCCTTTTCATATTCTTCAAATGAATCGTTAATTCCTTGCTCAATAACATATGGATTGTCTCCAACTAATTTTTTTGGGTTGAGAAATGAAGTTGAATCGTAAGATTGGTAACTTGAGTAGAGACTTTGACCCTTCTGAACTAATTCAATAAGTTCGTTTAATTCTTGAGAATTATACTTGAATTGCGATTTATCAATGTTTAAAGTATGGTCTTCGCTAATTCCATTGAGTTCAGACAAAAGAGTACCTACAATGTCAGTCCAAGATTTGTCTCCTAATAACTTTTCATCTAGCTTTTTATGCTTCCCATTAATGGACTCAATAAGACTTTTGGCTTTTTTAATTAGGTTGTCAAGTGATTCCTTGGAATATGTGTAGCGGTATCTTCGATAAGATGAGTTGTCAACTCTGTCTCTAACCGAATCAACAACCGTTTTACGGTCTTTTACAATGTCTCGAATTAAAACACATTGATAATTTAGGTTTTTCTCGATTAGTGTATTATGTAAGACTTCCAAAGCCGTTCTTTTTTCGCAAACTACAATAGTCTTTCTCTGGTTCTCTAATGCATTGATAAGGATTGCAGATAATGTTTGACTTTTTCCTGTTCCTGGAGGACCTTGAATAAGAATATTTCTTGTTGCTTCTAAAGAATGTAAAATCCCTTGTTGTGAAGGGTCTGTTTCTACAGATGAAATTGGTTGAAAAGTATGATTTTCTAGGTCGTCAAGGTCAATAGTTAGACCTTCTAAATCCATCAAATTACCATAGTCATTTATGATGTTTTGTTTTTGGACTTCAAAAATTGAAAACAATCCACCAAAGTCAATAAGTGCATTGGTGGAATTAATAGGAAGTTTTTCGTAATGATTTTTATCGCCAATTGAAACAACGTTGTCAAGCTTCTTAATAAACGCTTCTTTAATGTCAGACGGGACGGAAGTGTTTATTTCCTTAATAAGTTTCACACATACTTCAAGTAATTCATCCTTTGTGATTAGCCCATCATCTAACATTTCACTTGGAATCTGCTCAATCTCAATATTTGAATCCGATTGTAAATGATTGATTAAAACTTCATTCAAATAAATCGGGTCGTCTTCATTTCTGTTAATTTCCCAAGTGTTGAATTCTTTGGTTCTTTTTATTCGCAATGACCAAATTAGAATAGGAGCAACCGTGAGTTTGTTGTCTGATTGGTCTCGTCTAACAAGAATTGGAAAACCGAATCCGAAGGTGTTGATTCCTTTTTCTGATTCAATCGCTTCCGTCTGATTGATTAAATTTTCAAAGGATTTTGTAATCCTAACTAATTGGGTTTGGTCTTCTTCAAAAAGTGTATTTAAGTCTGGAACATTGTCCTTCCAACTAATTCTGAATTTTAATGGCTGTTCAGAGAGTAAACTTTTTATAAAACTATCAGGAAGATTCTTGTCAATATGAGAAAGTCTGTTTAAGTCAAACTTGTATCTTGAATTTGCAGGTATTGCATTTAGATGAACGCCCCTGCGATTACCTATCTTCAGTCTCCTTTGAAGTTCATTTAATAATTTTTCTGTCAGTTCCATTCTTGATCCTAAGTGCGTTTGCAAAATTTCAGGTTCTTTTGATTGCGAAGAGGTCCCCGGTGTGTCGAGGGAAGAAATGTGCCTGTATGTAATGTCACTATTTTATCATTTTAGTTTGTTACTTTTAAAATCTTGCTCCCTTAACCTAAACCTAATTAGGTTAATAATGGGTATACGTTTTACACCACGACTGGCATTAAGTTCCTGTAAACATTAACAGCCATAGGGAGATAACCAATTAAACCCGGCTTAAAGAAAACACAATGTTGCTGAAGTAATTCATTCTTCTTTAAGGTTTTCAATTAAATATCTAATAGTAGACCCTGTTAAATATATCATATAATTCACCAATGGCTCACTTATGTTAATTTTTTTTGCTCCTTGTCCGTGACCGCTATTTTTATTTCTAATTGTGGGTACACTACTTTCTAAAAGCTGCTTAATGGCATTAAATTGACTCTGTTGGTATTCTGGAATAAATTTATTTGATAGTAAAGTATTAATTAAAGGTTTTGCTGTATAAGAATCATTAAATGAAAAACCTTTTATTTTACAAATAATTTTCATTGTTGATTCGAAAGCTTTTAAACAATCATTTAAGCTTTCAGATTTCCTTCCATTCCTACAATGAGAAAGTGCATTTAAATATTCTTCATTTGCATTTTCAAATTCTGGTTCAGTTAGAAGTTGTAAAGTTTCCTGCACGCTTTCTCTGTGTAGAAGTTTGTTATCTACCCTTATAATTTTGCCATTGCTGTATTCATACCCAACTCCATTTTCTCTAAATCTTTGGTTAAGATCGATGACTGCATCTTTAAAGAAATAAAAAGGTTTAAAATTATACTGTCGGCTTCCTACATCTTCTGCAGTTGTCATTTTATGAAAAACAATTTCAATTATATCCAGTTCTTTTTCGACATACCTTGTTTTTTCAAAATAATCTTCAATTTCGACTTCATTACTTCGCATTCCAAATGGACTATTGGTGTGTAAATTTTTCACTCCTTCTTCTTCACAAATTATTTGATATATATTCTTAAAAATTAAAGGTCGTATATCTTCATAGCATTCTTGATTAAAATATTTGTTCCAAATATGAAAAATTTGTGATTTTAATTTTGATGATAAAATGTCATATCTAAATACATCAGGTAGACTATTATTTCTTTTTGAATATGTATTATATGTTGCCATAGTAAATTACTTCTGATGTTGAAGTCAAAGGTTTTCTTCATTAAAACATTTTGTTATTTGATTAAAATACCATTAGCAGTACAACTGTTGCAGGTATCACATTTTTGTTCTCACAATATCTTCAATTAAAAGGTTAGATACCATACCTTGTTCAGGGTATTTTTTCTTAAATCCATTCGTTTTTGATGATTTGGAATTGAATAGCCATCCCAAAGGAGGGATTTTCAATAATGACTTCAAGAATAGTACAGGAGTTGGAAATCCCGTCATTCCCCCATTCATTTAAAAATCCTTGGAATAAAAAAGAATAAAGTTAAATTTCCCATTCTATTTCACCTAAAGTATATTTCTACTTTAATTCTTAGAAGTATATTCTTTCCATTGAAATCTTCAAACCTAATTTAACTATAATGGCCAATTTTAATATTGATGCAAAAAAAGACATGACTTATGATGCCATTGTCATCGGTTCCGGTATCAGCGGTGGCTGGGCAGCCAAAGAACTATGTGAAAATGGATTAAAAACCCTGGTCCTGGAACGTGGCAGACTGGTAGAACATGTCAAAGATTACCCTACGATGATGGATGACCCTTGGGATACGGAATTGAGGGGTTCATTGACCCCTGAATTGAAAGAAAAACACAAGGTAGGTATGCGTTCGGGCTTTATCGGAATGGATACGGAACACTTTCATGCCAATGACCTGGAAAACCCCTACACAGAAGTGAAGCCTTTTATGTGGGTCCGAGCCCATCAGATGGGTGGTAGGTCAATATTGTGGGGAAAGCAATGTTACCGTTTTTCAGATCTGGATTTTGAAGCCAATGCAAAGGATGGTTATGGGGTAGATTGGCCAATAAGATACAAAGACCTTGCGCCTTGGTACACCCATGTGGAAAAATATGCAGGTATCAGCGGTGAAGCGATGGGTTTGCCACATTTGCCGGACAGTCATTTTCTGCCGCCAATGGAATTGAACTGTGTAGAAAAGCATGTCAAAAGCCGTATTGAAAAAGAGTTTCAGGGAAGACATATGATTATCGGAAGAGTTGCACACTTGACCGAACCATTGAATGGGAGAGGAGTTTGCCAATACAGAAACAGATGCAGTCGGGGTTGTCCTTATGGAGCCTATTTCAGCAGTAATGCGGTAACCTTACCAGCTGCCAATGCAACAGGAAACCTGACTATCAGACCTTATTCGATTGTACAATCTGTTATTTATGACGAACAAAAAGGGAAAGCTACAGGCGTACGCATCATCGATGCAGAAACCAGTGAGGTGGTCGAATACTATGCTAAAATCATTTTCTGTAATGCTTCTACCTTGAGTACCACCCAGATTTTGCTGAATTCAACCTCTGACCGTTTTCCAAATGGATTGGGCAATGACAGCGGCGAATTGGGACATAATCTCATGGACCATACTTACCGGGTAGGTGCGATGGGAATAGTGGATGGATTTGAAGATGAATATTACAAGGGTAGAAGACCCAATGGCATTTACATCCCGCGCTATGTCAATCTGGATGAAAAAACCAAAACAGACAAGTTCCTGAGAGGATTTGGTTATCAAGGTTCAGGTGGCCGTGCGGGTTGGAGCGCAGGTTCCAATTTGGAAGATTTTGGTGGGGACTTCAAAGATAGCCTGATGAAGCCGGGACCATGGGAATTCTTTATCACAGGATTTGCCGAATGTCTGCCTTATCATGAAAACCATGTTTATTTGGACAAAAATAACCTGGACAAGTGGGGTCAACCAACTTTGGCAATTGATTGTGAATTCAAGGAGAATGAAAAAGCCATGAACAGACAGATCCGGATCGATGCCAAAGAAATGTTGGAGCGGGCAGGATTGAAAGATATTGTGGACTTTGACAATGAGCATGAACCCGGATTCGGTATCCATGAAATGGGAACAGCAAGAATGGGAAGAGATCCTAAAACCTCTGTTCTGAATGCTACCAATCAGGTACATGCCTGTAAAAACGTATTTGTAACAGATGGCGCCTGTATGACTTCCTCATCCTGTGTCAATCCATCCCTTACTTATATGGCAATAACCGCAAGGGCTGCCAACCATGCAGTTTCAGAATTAAAGAAAAATAACATCTAAGCATATGAACAGGAGAAACGCATTACGAAAAACAGTATTGATGGCAGGGTCTGCCATGGCTGCACCTTCTTTGTTTTCTTTACTTCAATCCTGTAAACAGCAGAATAGGTTGGAATGGGAGCCACTTTTCTTCAATGAAGAACAGGCAAAGTTTGTTTCTGCTTTTGTGGATACCATTTTGCCAAGGACAGATACACCAGGTGGATTGGATGTGAAGACAGATATTTTTCTGGATTTGATAATTGCCAAGACTTATGATTCCAAAGGTCAGGAAAATATGGCTTCAGAGATTGATAAATTCAATACAGAGACCAAGGCAGGTTTTGGGAAATTTTTTGCCGACCTGAATGAAGAAGATAAAAAAGCCGTCCTAAGAAAAGCAGAATCTGAAACCGCCAAATTCAATCCAAGAGTTTGGGGAACTGCAGTCGGAGAACAAAAGCCTGTTGGTTTTTACCGTTCCCTGAAATCCATGGTACTTTGGGGATATTTCACTTCTCAGGAAATCGGAAAAAATCATTTGAGTTATGACCCCATTCCAGGGGAATTCCGTGGATGTATTCCACTGTCAGAAGTGGGGAACACTTGGAGTTTGTAGGGGGGTGAAGACGGGAGACGGGAGACAGAAGACAGAAAATGTGAGATAAAAGAATTGAGGTCAAACGTGCCCGTTAATCTGAAGTTTACAAATTGGCTTATTTCAATAATGGGAAATCAACTTCCATATTCCTTTGGCATACAGGATTCCAAAGCCCAAACAAATCAGGGAGCTCACAACCATAAAAATCATTTTATCCCTTAATTCATTTAAATAAGGCTGGTCAACTAGCATTACTATAGGTATTCCAAATAAACCTCTCAGCAAAAATACAGACATTATAAGGATCAAAACGGGTTTCAATAAAGGAAGTCTTCCAACCAAGCCTGCCCCTGAAAATGCATAAAGCGACCAGATTCCCAAGATCACTGCAATTGATAAAGTAATTATAACAGGTTGCACCATTCCTGCTTCAGCCTGTTGTGCCATTCCTTCCCCAGCTCCAAAAAATCAATACCATTTAGCTCCTCCAATTACCATGGCCACATGTGTCAAAGCGATAAAGGCTGTCAGAATTCCTGCCCAATATAGATGTTTGTTCATGGAAGATAGGTTGATAAAGTCATGCCATAACTTTGAGTCATGGCATGACTTTATCATTTATTTTTTAACAAAAGGCAAACTAACACTACTTGGATAGTTTCTGGAATGGTGTATAGAATTGGTAGCTATCACTCCTTCAGTTTCATCATAATTATTACCTCCTGTATTCATGTTTCTATCAAATCGGGGGAAGTTGGAAGAGGATACTTCAATTCTGATTTTATGGCCTTTTTCAAAATAGTTGGAAGTTGACATAGGGGTCATATTGACTTCATAGACTTTTCCGCTTTCCATAAATACTTCTTTTTCATATCCTTCTCTATACCTCACTCTTTGGATGGTTTCATCCAGGTTGTAGGCTGTTCCATCTGGATAGACATCAATAAGTTTGATGGTAAGGTCAGTGTCTTTGACATCAGAAGAAAGAAAAAGCTTAGACTCAATAAACCCGCTTACTTCAACACCTTCTGTCAATTCTTCTGAAGTGTAGACCAAGATATCCTTTCTCAATTCCATCTCCTGTTGGTCAAATGAACCTCCCTGTACGGCATTTCCTGTACAGCAAACGTTGCCACCATAAGAATTCACCGGGTCCATAGGATCGTATTTGAAAGTATCGGGATTATCTTTACCGGGTCTTGATGTGACCAATTTACCATCTCCAAGCCTGGAATTGGCATTTCCTTTACTATCCAAAAAATAGGTGACCATCTGAGCTTCCTTAGGTGGCCAGGTATCTGAATATTGCCACTTGTTGGCACCCATGGTAAAATAAGTAACCTTTGGCATTTCCTTAGTGACATTGTTGGATTCACCTTTTAGCCAATAGTCAAACCAAGCATAAGTCATATCATTGTAGGGCAATCTTGCATCTCCCATGCTTCTTTCACCTACAATGGTATTTTCTGTAGCTCGTGTAAATGAACAGTGCAGGGTAGGGGCAATGACCAGAAACTGATTGTCCCTAACTTTGGGGTCTTTGGCATTTTCTCTGACATGGTTATATAAAGCCAAATTGGGACTGGATGAAACATCATACCAGGACACAAACCAGAAAGAAGGTTTCTCAAAATCCATATCATCATGGAAAAGGCCACCTTCATACCACTCCGGAGAATTGGGTTTCCGGGTGATCATTTCTTCATATATTCCCTTTGGACCATCTACATTTCGGATAATATCCTGAACAGGTAAATGACTTAAACCCTCTTTCCAGTCTACTCTCGGATATCTAGGTGCCATATCATAAAACTTCTGCAATCTCAATAAATCTTCCTGCGAAATTCCTTCAGGAAGCTTTGGCGCCATGGGGTCATGCTGTGTACCATAAAGCCATGCCGTAAACAGCATCTGACCGGCACCGCCTCGGTACCAGTTTCCCTGCTCAAAATATTTTCCAATTCTTCCAACACCAGCACCATATCCCTGGGGCACCATAGCAGCATGTGCAGGATGGTTAAGCGCAGCAACGGCCATTTGCCATTCCGCAGTAGAGGAACAGCCTATCGTACCTATTTTGCCATTACTCCAGGTTTGGTCGGCCATCCAGGTAAAGGCGTCATAGCCGTCAGTAATGGGTATGCCCAAAATATCCCATTCTCCTTCTGAAAAGAACCTCCCGCGTTCATTTTGTACCACATAAGCATACCCTCTTTTTACTGCCTCTAATGCGGTTTGCATTGTTCTGCTTACCAACTCCCCATCCCGGTAGGAGTTGAAATTATATGGAGTCTTTGAAAAGATGATAGGTACAGGATTGTCAGTTTTTGGTCTGTAGATATCAGTAGCCAATCTGACTCCATCTCTCATTGGCATCATCACCTTTTGGTCTACAATGGCGATTTCCAGAAGTTGTTCTAGGATATTCTTTTCCTGTGCCCAACTATGACCGGAGACAGTCAGGAGCAACAGCAATGCTATGATTTTGAAAGCTTTCATGGAGGATAAAATTTGTTGAACCCTATTTTAGATAATATTCCTATAAAAGCTTGATACTTTTATTTAAGCGGAAAAAAAATAACCAATTCAAATATTTTGCATTTGCCCATGCCAAGAGGCCCCTGAAAATCCTATGCTATTTTGAGTTGAAATTGAAGGTCTTTTTGAGTTTTTGGCCTAAAGGTTCTCTATCCCGTTTTCTTTTGGCTCTTGCCTTTTTTCTTCTTTTTTTATCTTGCTCTTTACTTTTAACTAAAACCATTCTGGCAGATATACCGACCTGTCCTCTAAAAAATTCTTCTCTGCCCACCAAGTTGATGTTTGGTTTGTAATCCAGTGATACCACCATATTAGCCAAAGTCAACTCTACTCCGCCAATTATATCAATTCCGGTAGTGGAATTTCCATAAGTATGAAGTATCTGATTTGTTTCTTTGTCTTTTACAAAGCTCTCTTCCCAACCCTTGGATACACCAGCGCCATAATAAATATTAAATCTTTTTGAAATAATTGGCTTATGGCTTTCTAACAACAGGTGTGCGATAGTATTCCTATCAAAATCAGACTGTAGAATCCCTTCTATTGTTAGATGCTTAAAAATTCTTTGTTGTCCCGAAATCCCAAATGTTCTGCTGTAATTGTTGTTTCCGGTTCTTATCCCTACTGCAGTTCCATATCTTTGGGCTTTTACCTGAAAACTTATCATAAGTATTGAAAAGAGAAGAACGGCTTTTGAATAATTTTTCATGGTAAAGAGGAACAATATCCAGTGTTTATCAAATATTATTCCAAACTATGTTTTTCTCAAATTACCAGTTTTCCTCTTTACCTTCATCTGGATCAAATTCATCATTTTGATCTGAATGATTCAAGTCCGGATTTTCTTCCTCATAAACATATAAATAACACTCAAAAAGCTGACTGTTCACCGCCATTAGGTTTTCATGTGTTCCTGAATCTATATGTTTTGGTATTTTATAAATCCTGTCATCCTTTTTGTCAAATGGAGTCAAGGTTTTGCTTTGAAAAAAATAAGGAATTAGGGTTTGAGAACAACTAAAAGCAATCGTGTCTATTCGGTATTCATTAAAATACCCCAGCAATCTTTGATTGATGTTTTCAAAAAAATCAATGGTTTCCTGTAACCTTACCCGAGAACCGGCCCTTGATTTTCCTTTTGTCTTTAAATATTTGATTTGACTTTTACCTTGTTTTTTGCGTACCATATAGGCTCTAAAGACTTTATGGTCAATCAATTGTCGGTTTTCAAAAAAGGCAATCGAAGCAATTCCTGATTTAATTATCAAAATTATATGGTTCTGAAAATCTAATTCAACAATTTTTCTGCTTTCTTGATCAAAATCCACATTTATGGCAAATCTGATTTTAAAAATTTTGTCATCATTTGAGCCATAGAAAGTTATGGTCCTTTTTTTCTTATCAAGCGCAAGACTAAATTCATTTTTTTGGTAGGTATTGATAAGCTTTTGGGCTGAATTTCGATTTATTTTTCTCCAAAACATAAATTTTTTTTAGTCAATATGTTAAAAGTGGCTTAATATTTGTAATTTACATACAGAAAAATACTAATTGGTAATTCCTGACCTGTTTTATTCGAGTTAATGAAGATTAAAATTAATACCATTTCATAAATTCCAACGATAGCATTTCCGATGCATAATTAAGTATTGACATTTGAGGTTGTTTATTAAATGGATGTTCATTAACAAAAAATAACTGAATAAGAATACATTATAAAAATTTTCATTCGTTAATTATAATATTAAACAAAAAAGTCTATGAAAATCAACGAGATGGTATTGCTCCATGAAAATTTTCTAACAGATTTTGGCTTCCACTTAGAGCCAAAAAAATTACTTTATTCTAAAGATTTCCAAGAAGGGAAACAAATTATATTCTTCCATCATACACAATTCAACGATTCTCTTTATTTTGAATATCATTTAGGTGTTAGATTTGACGAGGTAGAGTCAATCATCCATAAATTCCTACCCACACTTGGAGATTATAAGGACCGTAGTATAACCCTGATCGAAACTATGGACAGAATAGACGAAAAAATGCCCCGCAGATATTTCTTGGAGAATGACCTTGAAATTGCACCGGTCATTGAAAAAGTCGAAAATTTCATGATTAAAAATGGGTTCCCATGGATGGATAAATTTTCAAACGGTAAGAATCTTGAAAGATTTTTCAATGAAGATCCCGATAGAAATATAGTTACACAAAATTTCACTTATCGCTCTTCTAGAGGAATTGCACTTGCCAAGCTTTATAATCCAAAGAGGTATAAAGAGGTAAGGGATTTATACTTAACAAAAATGGAAGAGATGCAGGTGACACCTTTTACGGTAGCCTGTTTCCTGAATTTGCTTGACTACTTGGACAACCTTTAAATCTGATTTAAATTTTTTGAATTTCCTTTAAAGTATTCTGTGACCGAATCAATCTCTGATTTGTTGAGTTTATCATCCATCTTTTGATACTTGAAGGTATCAATTTTGAAAATAAAAAATATAGGTTGACTATTTTTCCAGGAATGATTACGGTTTTTCCTTCCAATGTTTTTTTAATGGAATACTCAGCGACTTCATCAGGATCCAATATTGAAATCTTTTGAAAAAAATTACATTGTTCATGGATTTTAATCATCTTTTGATTCGAATTAATTCCGGCCGGGCAAAGAACACTAACATGGATGTTTTTTTCTGCAAGTTCAATAGAGAGACTGTTGGAGAAGTAAAAAATGAATGATTTGGTAGCACCATACACTTGTTTGTAAGGGCCGGCAAAATGTATGGACATACTGCTGACATTTAGAATATAGGAAGCTTGTCTTTTTTCCAAAATGGGAATCATTCCATGGGTAATCTGTGTCAAGGCCTTAATATTCAGTTGAATCATCCGATCAAACAGGGAAAAATCTTCCAACCCGAAATAAAAATTCCCGCCTAAGCCAGCATTGTTGATCAGTAAGGAAACCGGGTATTCTTTACATTTAACATATTCAATCAGTGCAGAACTGCTATTAGGATCTGTTAAATCAACTTCCAAACAATCAATAAAAACACCGAAATTCTCTTCTATAAATTCTTTAAGTTCAGATAGTCCTGATTTGGGAAGGGATACCATCAGTATATCCATTTTTCTTTTGGCACATTCCAAAACAAAGGATTTTCCCAATCCCTGACTCGCTCCGGTTATAAGGGCAAAATCTTTCATCGGACAATGTTTAAGTGAAAATCAGATCCCTTTCTTTCGAAAAGAACGCCAATTCTAAAACCATTTATTGATTGAATTTACCTTAAACCCACGGCGTCTAAAAATTGGTTTTCTTAATGGATTGCAGGGATTTTTGAAGTTTCAATTCGATTGGATTAATTGATTAAAAAAATGGCGACAAATACCCTTTAGGTACATCAAAGAAATTTATTGTAGTAGTTTTTCATTATTTCAAAAGAAAAGATTTGCACAATTCATTTAAAATAAATAGTCCAACCTTTATAGAATTCATAAGAAATAAGTCAACCTCACATTTATTCCTTTGATTTTGGTTTGACTCCCTTCACTCCTTTGGCCTGTAATGGATCTTCAGGCCAAAAATGTTTTGGATACCTTCTTTTTAATTCCTTTTTTACTTCAAAATAGGCATTGGACCAAAAACTTTTCAAATCTGAAGTCACTTGAACCGGTTTAAAACCCGGGGACAACAGATGCAGTAACAGGGACTGTTTGCCATTGTTGATTTTTGGGCTTTCCAACCAACCAAACACTTCCTGAAGCCTAACGGCCAATACCGGAGTACCTGCATCTTTGTGGTAAGTTATTTTGACATGACTTCCACTTGGCACTTCAATTTTCGAAGGGGCAAGTTCTTCCAGTAATATTTGTTTATCAAAATCAAGGAAATGAAAAAGAATATTTTCCAGATCAAGTTTAAACAAGTCCTCCTCATTTTTGACACCATCAAGGTATGGGCCGAGCCAAAGCGCTGCATTTTCCAAAAGTGCAGCTGTATTGAAATCAGGCCAATTCTGGTCTGGATTCCATCCCTTTAAGGAATTGACCCTGTTTTGAAGTTGCTGTACCTCATCATTGAAATTCAACATCAGATGACCTTCTGATTTTAATTCTGATAAAATTGCCTGAAAAACTTCTTCTTTAGAAACATCAGTTATGGGAACTGATTTGAGTATTATTGATCCAATACAGATGTTTTTTTGGGTTTTTAATTCACCATCTTTTTTGTCCCATTTTACGATTCTTTTTTCCTTTATCATGGGCAGTAAATCCTTAGGGTCCAAAGGAGAAGCCATAAAAATCTTCCCAATTCCATCTCTTGCATCCACGTGTGATATCGCAATCCAGGATTCATCAGCCAGGTCATCCTTATGACCCATCATGGCAATCTTTCCGTTTGCCATCTGAAACTGTGCATTATTACCCGGCCTTGCACTTGCGATTCTCTCAGGGTAAGCATAAGCAATCAGCAATCCTGTATCAAATGCATCTACAGTACTGTTGTCCGTCTCGACTTTTAACATTTTCCTATATTGTCTACAAACCTTTTCAATTTTATTGAATCCTTTTATAGATAGATTTTCCCTTCTTGCTCTTCTAAGCCCTTCAATTCTCAAATTGATGTCGACGCCTATGTCCGATTCTAATGGATCTCTTTCTTCCAAAAGAGCCGCTATATCGGTCGCTAATGCTGCTTTCCCCATTTCTTGCGCTATAATCAGCATATGTGCTATTCTTGGATGGGCAGGAATCTGATGAACCTTTTCACCATGGGCGGTTAATTTCCCATTTTCCAGGACGTTGATTTCATGCAACAAGTCCATTGCTTGAGAAACGGTTCCCAATGGTGGGGGAGTAAGCCAAGTCAGCTCTTTGATATTTTTATTTCCCCATATGGCCATATCAAGAACCAAAAATGCAAGGTCAGCTTCCAGAATTTCAGGCGTCCTATATGCTGCCATTTGTGACTGTGTGAAGGATGACCACATCCTGTAACAATGTCCTGGGCCTAATCGACCGGCCCTGCCGGCCCTCTGATCAGCTGAATCCTTTGAAATCCTTATGGTCTCCAATTTTGATAAGCCTGTTCGGGGATTAAACTTTGAAGTTCTCCCAAATCCGCAATCCACAACGATAGAAACTCCTTCAATTGTCAGACTCGTCTCAGCTATGGATGTGGCCAAAACCACCTTTCTTTTACCCTTTTTATTTGGGAAAAGAGCCTGATGCTGAGCTACAGGATTCAATTGTCCATAAAGTGGGTGAATGGCGAATTCAGCTAGATGCTTTTTTAAAATTGCCTCTGTTTTTTTTATTTCTCCTTGCCCGGGCAAAAAAACCAAGATATCACCTAGTTGGTTTTTAGCTGCATTGATCACGGTGTTGGCTACCATTTCGGGCATTAGAAACAAATCAAAATCTCCAGTATAATGAAACTCCACAGGATAAATTTTACCCTCACTTTTTATGGCAGGTGCATTCAACAAAACCTGAAGCTGCGGCATGTCCAAAGTCGCAGACATCACCAAAATCCTCAGATTTGGTCTTAAAACCTGCTGTACTTCCCTGCAAAGTGCCATGGCAACATCCGCATGGATGTTCCTCTCATGAAATTCATCAAAAATAACCAGCCCTACATTTTCCAAGGCATTGTCATAATGAAGCATCCGGGTCAGTATACCTTCGGTAAGAACTTCCAAGCGGGTCAGTTCAGAAATCTGATTTTCAAACCTGATCCTGTATCCGATGGTCTCTCCTGTTTTTTCTCCCAATAAATCGGCCATTCTCCAGGCTATGGTTTTGGCTGCCAACCTTCTCGGTTCGAGCATCAGAATTTTTTTCCCTTTCAAAAATGGTTCATCCAATAGGGTAAGGGGCAACAAAGTACTTTTCCCTGCACCGGGAGGAGCATTGACTATGAGTGTATTGGATTCTGCCAGTTTCCCTTTTACCTCATCAATGATTTCCACGATAGGGAGATCAAATGTTTTTGGGTTGATGTTCAATGAATTATGGTTTAAAAACAAAAAACCACTGATTCTGAAAAGAATCAGTGGTTGCTAATTATTCAGATAATGTATTATTCAATTTTTGCAAAACTTTTGTAATACTCCCATCGCATTTCTACTCCATCAGATTTCACTTCATAAACCAACCGTTCCTCCAGTTTGTCTCCCATATTGGAAGGGATGCTAACACGGAGTGCATCCTGACTCTCATCATAGGAATATGCACCCCATTGTTTGGCGACTTTATTGAAAATCAAAGTGGACTCACCCTCATTAGGAATAATGAAAATGGAATATTTTCCGGCTGGTAAGGTTTTTCCTTGAACTTTAATGTCTTTTGAAGTTTCGAATGTAGTTGCATCATTAGCACCTGCTCGCCAAACTTGTCCAAGCGGAACCAAATCTCCCCAAATGACCCGGCCCTTGACAGCAGGACTGCTGTAATTGATGGTGATTTTGGCACCTTTGATTGTGCCTTCTGCAGTTCTGGCAGGACTTGGCTTATCGTCTTGCGCAATAGCCAATGCAGCTATTAAGGCAAAGGTCATTGTCATGATACTGACCTTTGCAAAAATCTTGTTTTTCATGGTTATTTGATTTTTTGTTTGATAAGATTAACTCAAAATATAATTATTGGTTGTGAAATCAGATTTTAAATCTTCACCCATGCTTGTTTTCTGTGGCTTTCGATGATTCTTTCACAAATTAACAATTCCCTCATTCCATCCTTGAAAGTTGGGAAGGATGGTTTTTCCGGTTGTTTACCTTCCCGAACGGCTGCATATACTTCTTTGAACATTTGTTTGGAAGTATCCGGAAAACCTTCATTGTGTCCTCCGGGAAAACTGATCAGTCCGGCAGCTTCTTTGGTAAATAAGGAAGGATCTTTCATGAGATGTTGATTGGCTGTTTCTCTTTTCCCTATCCACATTTCATTGGGTCGCTCAGAACACCACTCAAAATTGGCTTTGGAACCTGCAATTTCAATGTTCAATCTGTTTTTACGTCCGGCATTGACTTGTGAGACTGTAACTGAACCTTTATTGCCATTGTCAAAACGCAACATCACTGTAGCATGATCTTCTGTATTTATGGGTACTTCCTGGTAGTCTTCCTTATTAAGTTTTGAATCAGAATATGTCTCAATGGCTTTTAGTGGCTTTAGTCTGGTTTTGTGGACAGTAGAAAAATCTGACATAACTTCTGTCACTTTAAGACCGGTTACATACTCTGTCAAATCCAATAAATGAGAGCCGATATCTGCAATCGCCCTGGAGTCACCGGATTTATCGGGTTCCAGTCTCCAGTTATAGTCTGTCTGTAGAAAAAGCCAATCCTGAAGATAAGATCCCATGATACTGTAAATTTCTCCCAAATCACCTTTTTCTCTCATGGTTTTCATTTGACGCACCATGGGATAATAACGCAAATTGAAATGAACAGCATTCACCAATCCCTTTTCTTTTGCCAGGGCAACCAATTCAATAGCTTCTTCAATTTTGGTGGCCAGTGGTTTTTCGCACACTACATGCTTTCCTGCCAATAACGCTGCTTTTGATTGGGAAAAATGCAGGAAGTTGGGTGTGCAAATATGTACCACATCAATTTCCGGTCTTTGAAGCATTTCCTCAAAAGTATAGGCATTGGGAATTCCTAGAATTTCAGCCTTTTCTTTTGCCAATTCAATATTTACTTCACAAAGAGCAACAACATCTACATTTGGGAGCCTTCTAAGTGCTTCCAGGTGGGCAGGACCTATAAAGCCGGTCCCAACAATGGCTGCATTTATTTTTCTGGTCATAGGTTTTTTGTTTGAAATCAGATTTAAATATAAGAGCAAGGTTTGTAAGATAAAAAATACTGAAAACAATTCTCAATTAAATAATGGAAGGAAAGGTATATAAAGGAAAAAAGGCTACTGTATTTCTACAGTAAGCCTTTCCACCAATTATGATAAAAAAATATAACCTTTCAAAGTATTATTACAATCCCTGACAATTGAACAATTCCTTTACATTAAAAAATAACCAAAACTAGACTTGTAAATACTGCTATCAGGCCAAAAACTTTTAAGAGTTTGGACAAATAACTTTTAAATTCATGTGACTTTGCCATTTCAATATTTTCAAATAGAACGGCTCCAGATTCGCTCCTGTGATAGAATTCATAGATCTCAGTTTCGAACCTGTTTTTATGTGACAAAACAAGAAAAAATACTGATAAAAAAATGCTTACCATTAACAGATGCTTTTTTTCAAATCCAAGATTTCCAAGTGTGTTTGAAATATTCTCAAAAGGAATCGGAATAAGATCGGCTTTTGAATATTGACTGTTTGCAGATGGGATAAGAATCTCGTTTATACTGATTCCCTCTAAGGATAAATTACTTTTTTCTAATTCATTCACAAAAGAATACTTTGCCGGAAAAGGGGCCAAGGATTGTGCAATTGATAATTGAGGGTAACCTGTTATACTAACCAGAATCATAAAAGCAAAGAGGCTTTTCAATAATTTTTTCATGCAGTTATTGATATTAGAGGGTGACTAAATTTCAATATTGTTGGGTGAATTAACTGATTGAAAATAAGGTAAAAATAAATTTATATCCAAATTATTTTTGCAAAAATACTTACAATACAAAATATAATATGTGAAATATTTTTTATTGCCTGTAAAATCATTTTAAAAATAAATTGTTAGTTTAACTCTTTTTGATCTTTGAGCAAAACAAGCAGGAAATCACCCATAGCTGTTTAACCATTTAGCCCGTGAGGACTTAAAAATGTGTGGAAAAATAAGGATTTACTCTTCAAAATCCTTAAATTTTGATCTTGGTTTTTTAGATCCACTTAAATATTAAAGAAGGTATCTCAAGCAATAAACAATTTTTTATATTAATTTAATGGTGGTTTTTAAAATTATATGATGGATAAATTTGAAATTATAGACTTTAAAGCATTGGATGGATTTCCATTGAATCTTTGGCATTTCAAATCCAATAATCCTCCTACCAAAGGACCGGTTTTATTGGTGCATGGGGCAGGGGTTAGGGCAAATATTTTTAATGCCCCAACTGATAAAAATATCATTCAGTTCTTGGCAGAAGATGGATATGACGTCTGGCTGGAAAACTGGAGAGCAAGCATTGATTTGGAACCCAATGAATGGGACTTGGATGTGGTAGCTAAAAATGACCATCCTGCAGCCGTCAAAAAAATCGTGGAATTGACAGGGTATAAGGAAATCAAAGCTATCATTCATTGTCAGGGTAGTACCAGTTTTATGATTTCTGTTTCTATGGGATTGGTACCCGAAGTCAAAACCATCATCAGTAATGCCGTTTCTCTTCATCCAGTTGTTCCAAAATGGTCGGTATTTAAATTGAAATTCTTGGTACCTATTGTAAATACATTGTTTGATTACCTCAATCCCCAATGGGGCATGGAAGCACCTGATTTTAAAACCAAAATACTTAGGAAACTGGTGAAAGTTACACATCCTGAGGATGATACAATGGTAGGGAAATTTGTCAGCTTTACCTATGGATCAGGTTTTCCGGCATTATGGCTTTTGAAGAATTTAAATGATGAAACCAAAGAATGGATTCAGCATGAGTTTGCGGAAGTTCCTTTGTCATTTTTTAAGCATATCAGGGCATGTATAAACAAAGGTGTTTTGGTTCCAAAAAATAAAAAAAACGGGACTTCTTATGCCCCTGAAGATTTCAATACCGATGCAAGAATTGCTCTGTTCGGAGGGATAAAAAACCTTTGTTTTCTCCCTGAAAGTCAAAAAAACACTTTTGAGTACTTAGAGAGGTTGGATCCTGGAGTCCACCGGTTGTATCTATTGGAAGAGTATAGCCATTTGGATGTGTTTTTTGGCAAAAATTCCCATATAGATGTATTTCCGCTTATGATTGCTGAACTAAACAAGCCTTAATATGAAAAAATTATGCCACCTAAAAGGATCAAACAATATGAGGGCAGATACGCTCTGGTAGATGGAATACCTTATCAAATGCCCGTCAGTGCTCGTAATTCACCGGCGATAATGGCGGGATTTACCTGTGACTGGGAAAAAGCCAATGCACTGCTACCAGGAAATGAAATTCATGCCTTGAAATTGCCAAATGGAAAAGCTGCGCTTTTGATCACTGTAATAGACTATGTGGAAACCAGTATCGGCAAATATATTGAATACAGCATTGCAATAGGTTGTACCAAAGGTGCCAAACCCGCGCCCCGTATCCTTAATTCCATGATGCTCAAAAAATATGGGACAGGCCAATTTATCCTTGATTTACCGGTAAGCTCGGAAGTATCTGTAAAAGGTGGAAAAGGAATATGGGGCATGCCCAAGCATATTGCCAACTTGGATTTTAAGATTACAGAGACAACCATAAGCAGCCAATATGAAAAAGATGGACAGTTTGCTTTCAGAATTGAGATTGAAAGACCTAAAAGTCCTTCAATTAGATTGAAAGTCGGAGCTACCAATTATTGTAGATTTAGAAACATGCTCATGGCTTCATACATTTATTTTGATACCAAAGCAGGGATCAATTTATTTGGAAAAGCTAAAGCCAACTTATATATAGGTGACCATCCCAATGTTTCTTTCCTTAAGGATATAGATATCAATCCGGATCCATTTTTTACAGTATTTATGCCAAAAACCACAGGTATCCTTGATGATCATTTTGAATCCTGGTTTATGACTTATGATGAGCTTCCAAAGGAAATGCCGGAAGGATTGGAAAGTATCATAGACCTTGGACTTGGAGAGGACTGGCTTCCGGATCCCTCTATTACCGAATACGAAAAATACAAAATCCGATAACCACTAATCTAAACCCTCCCTGCACTATGAATCCTATCAAGCAAACAATTGTAGATCTCAGCAATGCATATATTTTCTTCTGTGCGTCTATATATCTCGGAATGTTCTGGTCTCTTCACTTTTTCTGGTTTCCCAATTATCCATCAACCTTAAATCTGGAGAATTATTATGATGCGATTATTCCACAAACAACCCTTGCTACCCAATTCTTTTTTATAACTATTCCTATTATGGCAGTCTGTCTCGTAATCATGCTTATCAGTGAATGGAAAACCTCTCTGATGTGGGTTCCAATTGCTTGGATTCCCGGACTATTGGCACCTGTCATTATTCAGCAGGCTTATATCGAAAAGATAAACAACCATTTTATTGATGGTGTAAGCGATGAAGCTACACTTCAGGAATTACTGAATGAGTGGATGTATCTCAATGATTTACGTTGGATTATATTGACAATAATGTGGGGAATAACCATGTATTTTTTTATTGCCAAAGCCAAAAAGAAATAGCAAAAGAAAATTTGTATTCATCCCATGAAAAAAAACCTAACGCTCATCGTAGTTTCCATTTCTGTCATTACCATCATATCTGGCCTTTTTCAGGTTTTTATACCTGCATTTGTTCTGAAAATAATTGGGGCAGAGGTATTACCAATTTCAAACCACTTATTTGGCATTGTTGGGATGTTTATGGCATTGTTCGGAAGTTTGATGCTGCATACAATTTACAGTACTCAAACTAGCACCATTGTGGTTTTTTGGTGTGCCATGCAAAAACTTGGGGCATTTGTAGCTGTTGGAATTGGGGTTCTTAGTGGCTTGTTCTCCTGGTTAGCTTCCGGTGTAGCTATTTTCGACCTTTTCTCAGGCTTATTGTTTCTATATTATATTAAAACCCTTAATCCCAAATGAAAATTAAAAGGTCTTTAATTTTAGCAGGAGGGGGGCTAAGAGTAGCCTATCAGGCAGGTGTGTTAATGGCACTTCAAGAAGAAGGGATTGAATTTGATCACCTTGATGGGACATCCGGAGGAATTTTCAATGCAGGTATGCTGGCAAGCGGTTTGGAACCAAAAGAGATTGCCAAGAGATGGAGGTCTTTGAAATTAATGAACTTTGTCTCCGGAAAAAATGCAAAAAGTTACCTCAGGCCTTTTAAAATGAAGGGATTTGCTGATGCAGATAATATCAGGACGAAAGTTTTTCCGCATCTGGGTATAAACATCGAGAAGATCAATTCGAATAAAAGAGTCAAAACAACATTCAACGTCTGCAATTTTTCTACTAAATCAATCGAAGCGATCCCCAATGAATGGGTGTCGGAGGACCATTTGATAGCAGGTATTTCCCTTCCCATTTTTATGCCGGCCATCCAAATAGGAGAATCATGGTACACAGATGCAGTTTGGATCAAAGATGCCAACCTGATGGAGGCAGTCAGCCAAGGTGCAAATGAGCTTTGGTTGGTTTGGGCAATTGGAAACAGCCCCACATATCTTCAAGGTGCCTTTCACCAATATGTACATATGATCGAAATGAGTGCAAGTGGGGGACTTTTGGAAGAATTTAAACAAATTGAACTCATCAGCAAAAACACCAAAAAAAAGTCAGGGAATGAAAATTCAATTGATTTTATAAAGCTCTTTGTATTCAAATCGAAAATTGCATTGCCCCTAGATCCTGATTTTTTTATGAATAAAATTAATGCAAGAGAACTGATCAATATGGGTTATGCCCAAGCGAAGGAATACTTGGATAAAAGGCCTTTGGAAGGGGAAAAAATGGATGTTTCCAGTACTGCAAACCAAGAGTCTCAGTATATCTACAGCTTCCGTGCGATATTTAGCGGAAATGTTGAATGGGGTTCAAAATTGCAAAAAATTAAATTTGCCGTTTTTTTTAGATTTGCTGAATTTCAAGGTTTTAACCTTCTTGAATCTTATTCAAGTCTTATTTTGAAGAATGGAAATGAGGATATTCCGACATTCCGCAATCAAATTTCAAACTCAAAGGTAAAGGAAGGAAATTTATTAATTATCAAGTCACAGATTTTGATTGATTCCAATTTGCATACAATGGAATGTTCTATAATACTAACCACTTATTGGGAGATTCTTCTTGGCTTAAGTTTTAAGCAGATATCTTTTCGATTGTATGATGAAAATAGTAAATTAAAAGTCGACAGCATTTTATATCAATCCATATTGGACCGATTTAAATCTTTATATTACAGTACATTAACAAGTGTTTTGCCAAGAAAAGGCGGTATAAAGAAATATCTTTCAGTCATTAAAAACTTTATTGCTTATGAAATTTGAGAAAAAACCAATGGTAAACTGGTATGACCCCAAGCAATTGGGTTCAACAGGGATGAAAACCATGGTATCGTCAGTTTTTGGAAACTTTGCAGATCGGAGGGAAATGCAGGCTGCCCTAGATCCGGAAATGGGTTATTTGGACTATTCGGAAAGAGAGGATATTTGGATTGATTTCATTTCTGATTTAGGTGACGGATTTAATCCTACCTATACTATGGCCCATCTTCTTGCCAAAGATCATCTTGAAATCAAGGGTGAAAAAATCAAACGAGGCAAATTATTGATTATGGGCGGAGATGAAGTATATCCCACCCCTGAGATGCATGAATATAGAAATCGCTTACAGGGGCCATATCATGCAGCTTTTCCTGGAAACAGAAATGATCCTGATCCCCCGCATTTATTTGCAATTCCCGGCAATCATGATTGGTATGATGGACTGACCAATTTCATCAAAGTTTTCCTCCAAAAAAGATCTTTGGGCAATTGGAGAACCCAACAGTCGAGGAGTTATTTCGCTTTGAAATTACCTCATAATTATTGGTTATTGGGAATTGATATTCAATTGAATGCGGATATTGACATTCCCCAGTTGAATTATTTCAAAAAAATTGCCAAAGAAGACATCAAGGCAAATGATAAGATAATTTTGGTAACAGCTGAACCTTCTTGGGTGTACAAGTCATTCAGCCAAAAAAGTACTTCCCATGACCGCTTCAAATTTTTTATTGATAAGATAATATTTGGTAAAACCCATCTAGAAGATCCAGAATGCTTTTATGGTGGGAAAAACGAAAGTATTCAGATCACTACCATTCTCACAGGCGACTTACACCATTATTCTCATTATGTAGAAAATGGTATTATTAACAAAAAATGCCATTTGATTACTGCCGGTGGTGGCGGGGCGTTTATGCATACTACGCATACCCTTAAAAAAGAAATCAATGCAGCTGAGGGTTACAATGCCAATTTGATAGCTACTTTCCCATCCAAGAGCGATTCCAAGATTTTGGGCTTTAAGAATTTACTTTTTCCATTTTATAATGTGACCATGCTTTTGTTTTTTGGTATTTTCCATCTTTTCAATGCCTGGTTACTACAGGTAGGCACCAAAAGTGACAGTGCGACATTTATGGAGGAGGCAATGAAAATTTCATTATTCGATGATGGATTTTGGGAATATGTAACCTTAATCGGTAATACCTTAAGCCATATTCCCTCAGTTTTGGCCCTGAACCTCTTATTGTTCGGAGGTCTAATGGTTTTTACAGATGTCAAATCCGGCAAAGGCAATTGGAATTATATTGCAGGTGCCATACATGGATTGTTGCATGTCGCCAATTTTTATATTCTAGTCTGGGTTTTTTCCAGGTATAATCTTTTTACAAGAGGAATGGAGATAGACGGGATGGAACAAGTCTTATGGTTTTCAGGTGAAATGATTGTTTTTGGCGGAATTTTGAGCGGGGTACTTTTTGGGCTGTACCTACTAGTCAGTGGCAATTTCCTGAACAATCACATCACAGAGGCTTCTTCCTCTTTTTTGGGAGAGGATTACAAGAATTTTCTAAGATTACATTTGGACAATAAATCCTTGACAATTTATCCTATCGGGGTAAAAAAAGTAGTAAAAAACTGGAAGGATGTTAATAAAGGAACAGGCAAAGATCCTTTGTTTCAAGGAGACGAAGTGAAATATGACCTAATTGAAGAAAACCCGATCACTATAGCGCATTAGCAAAGAACATGAAAAAACTATCCAAATCTTTATCTGAACTTAAAAGCCATTACGATTTCATTGTAATTGGTTCTGGATACGGCGGAAGTATAGCCGCTTCCAGGATGTCACGCTTAGGCAAATCTGTTTGTCTTTTTGAAAAAGGGAAGGAATTCTTACCCGGTCAATTTCCAAAAACACTGAAGGAAGCAGCTTTGGAAATGAACATGAAAAAAGGTAAAAATGCTGAGAAAAGAAATGGGTTATATGAATTCAATTTCGGTAAAGGTATCAATGTTTTGAAAGGATGTGGTCTTGGTGGAACATCCCTAATCAATGCCAATGTTTCGATAAAACCTGAACCTCGGGTAATGGAACAAAAAGAATGGCCAAAAGCGATAAGGGAAGATTTAAGCTCGTTTAATGAGGGATTACAAAGAGCCTGGGATATGCTTCAACCTAATCCTTATCCTGAAAATGAGAATGGTTATCCGGTTTTGAAAAAAACAGAAGCCATGCGCAAATCAGCGGAACGGATGTCTGAAGAATTCAGGCTTTTGGATATCAATGTAACCTTTGAAAATAGGTCGGACAATCATGTCGGCATAAATCAACCAAAATGTACCAATTGCGGAGACTGTGTTACAGGTTGTAATGTCGGTGCCAAAAACACCACCGCCATGAACTACCTCCCGGATGCATTTAATCATGGGACAGAAATATTTACAGAAATCAATGTCAGGCATGTCGAGAAATCAAGTAAGGGCTGGAAAGTTTTTTTCAATCCCATGAATACGGGTAGGGAGGTTTTTGATGCACCTGAAATGTTTGTTTACGCAGATAATGTCATATTAAGCGCTGGGTCCTTAGGTTCTACCGAAATCCTTTTCCGTTCTTCCCAAAAGGGTTTGAAAGTTTCCTCCATGTTAGGTAAAAGATTCACTGGTAACGGCGATGTCTTGGGCTTTGGATATAATAATGACGTTCAGATCAACGGCATTGGATTAGGTAAATTGGCAAATGATCAAATTGCAGAAGTCGGGCCATGTATTACTTCTGTGATCGACATGAGGAATAAACCTGTTCTTGAAAATGGGATGACATTGGAAGAAGGTAGTGTTCCTGGACCGATTAGAGGTATTATGCCCGGGACCTTATTGACATTCTCAAGATTGTTTGGTTTGAATAAAGACAGGGTATTTTCTGATAGTTTTTTCAAAAGAAAATGGAGGGAAATTGTCAGTATGGTCAGGGGACCTTTTTACGGTGCCATCAACCACACACAGATTTATCTTGTCATGACCCATGATGATGGAAATGGAGATATGGTATTTGAAAATGATCAACTTCAGATCAATTGGAAAGGGGTAGGGAAGCAGGAAATATTCAAAAAAGTTGAAGACAAGTTGTTGAGTGCGACAAGGGCATTGGGCGGGACGAATGTACCCAATCCGACTTGGAACAAAAGTATGGATTATGAATTGGTAACCGTTCATCCTCTTGGAGGTTGTGGCATGGCCGACCATGCAGGACTTGGAGTCACTGATCATAAAGGCCAGGTTTTTTCCGGTTCATCTGGGACGGAACTCCATCAAGGCTTGTATGTGATGGATGGTGCAGTCATTCCCAGACCAGTTGGTACAAATCCGCTATTGACTATCAGTGCCTTGGCCGAAAGAAGCTGCAAGTTGATTGCAAAAGATTTGGGATTGGATTTGGATTATGGATTGAATCTTATTCCTGAAAAAGATGCAATTCCCGATATTAAGCTCGGTGTCCAGTTTACAGAAACCATGAAAGGTTATTTCTCAATGGAAGAAACCGAAGATTACGACAAAGGATTTGTAAAAGGAAAAACATCCAATTCTCCATTTGAATTCACTTTGACCATAAGGTCTGAAGATGTGGAAACTTTTGTGGGTGTTTCTACCCATGAAGCAGGTATGTACGGTACCATGTTGGCCCCTGCGCTTTCGTCTGAACCACTTGCAGCCATTCAGGGGACCTTCAATCTTTTTATTGAAAACGATCAGGATCCTGAAAGAAAGAAAATGCTATATAATGCAATTCTTATCAGCAAGGAAGGTAAAAAGTATTATTTCAGAGGGTTCAAAGATGTATATAATAATAAAGGGTTTGATGTTTGGAAAGACACTACGACCTTATTTATAACCCTGTATGAGGGAGAAACTGAAAGCGGCAAAATATTGGGCAAGGGCAAACTCATAATCCAACCTGCAGACTTTGCCAAGCAACTGACAACGATGAAAGCTTTGAACTGTACCAGTAAAATCGAAGAATTAAGGGCTATAAGCTCTTTTGGAAAATTCTTTGGAGGGAATGTTTTTGAAACTTATTTCAAAAAGCTCGGTAAAAGAGAATAGTCAAGGTCTACTGACTGATTCACGGAAGGAGGTAAGCCAAGTAGGTTCAGACCTCCTTTGTTCAAATTTCTTTTTGACCCAACTGTTGGCCCGCTCCAAAGGACCCTTGGTTTGGAAAGAGGATCTTGCATTGATCAATAGTTCTATAAATGCAGCCATTTCCAAACTTTGCCTTGGAGAGATCATTTTAACTGAATCCTGATGAACTTTGGTAAAATGTCTCTGATCCCTAAAAAGTATAAATTTGTTGGCAATATTCATCGCCCCTTCATCCTTTAAAAGAGTTTTAATATTTGGTTCTACCCAGCCTAAAAATTTCTCCGGAATCCAATGTACCACTGTATCCTGGTCTTTGCTATAAAGAAGCCAAATCAAGCTATCAGAAATGCTTGATTTGTTTGATTTTATATCCATAATTTCTTCGGAACTGATAAAATCAGCAATGATTTCACTATTGTATTGGTAGGGATACAAAAGACTGAACAAAGTATCTTTTGCATCAATAGGATTTCGAACCTGGGTCAAAACAATTTCTGTTTCACTGATCTTTTGACTGTTCAATACTTTATTTTCGGCCAAATAGGCAGAATCTACCTCATCGATGTTTTTTGTGACATTTTCCAATTCACCGAATACAAGATTTTTATTCATCAAAAAAGAAATGGCAGCGTTGAAATCAGAGATGTATTCACCTGGATTGTCATACCAATAATATATCGGATAGGGGATGGACTTGTTGAAATAATCAATTCTATCCATCAACTCCCAATCGATACGCAACGAATCTAAAATTTGAATTTCATTTTTATCAAGTATACCATTTGATGCTATGGCCAAAATCTCTTTTGAAAAATATCCATAATTCAGATCCATTCCCATTAAGGAAATATTTCTCAGGTTTTTGATTACGAAAGCGATATTATTTTCCTTAAGCAAGAGAGATTGTCTTAATCGGGGATCAATTTTTGCCGAATCGGTCAGTTTTTGAATAGTATCAAATTCCTGTTGTAACAATGAATCCAAAAGAACCACATCAAAACGGCTTACTGCTTCTTCTTTTTCTATTCTATTTGCGATTTGAAAGATACGGTCATTATGAAAAACCACCTTTTTGATCTCTTTACCGGTAATCAGGGTAAACAAGTTTTTAAGGGTTTCGGATGCTTGATCTTCGGCCTTTTGAAGGATATCAGCCCTATGGGCAAAAGCCAAAAGTTTTTCCACACAATATTCTTTGACAAGTTTAGCATCTTTAAAATCCACTTTGCCATTATCATCCAAAATTTCGAATCCGGGAATTCCTTTTTCAGGAATAAACCAAGGATTGATATCTGCATTAAGGATTTGCGGGGTAAGTCCCATGATATGGATTTCGCCACGTTCTTCATTGATGACGATGGAAGATTCTTTAAGTTCAGAGAAGTCAAAACCAGCTTTTACCCATCCCCGGCCAACCATGGCCAGTTTTTTGCGGGTTTCACGCTTACTAAGTTCAGCGGTTTTATTCTGGTAATAAAACCGCATGAAATCTTCAACATCAAGGGTTTCATTTGGACTGGGGAGCTCATTATACACCATTACTAAAGCTTCCTCTTTGTGCCTTGGATTTGGTTCCCATTTGACATTTCTTGGCTTTTTGCTTTTGAATCTATATAAGTATTCCAACATCTCGTCATAAAGCGGATCAGCTGCGATATCATCCATAAATCCATGATAATTGAGCTTATCGGTGATATTCCGGCTATTGACATCAAATCTGATTATCCTACGCCAACCATTAATTGGTGTCATTTTTTTATACTCCTGGTCTTTTTCTTCTTTGGATAGTTCCTGAAATGTTTTTAAGTTTCCCAAAGCAGATTTGATATCCCTGAATAGAATTGCGGCATTGTTGCTGATATTTTCTTCTTCGATCAGATCCAACCTGGCTTCATCAATGGACGCAATAACTTCCCCATAATATTCGGCCGTTACCAGTTGACCGATCTGATTGACCTCGGCCACCATATTGGCAGTATCTTTTAATTTTACACCTCCTCCAAAAATCCCAAACGGATTCCATAGGAAAATCAGTACCACTACAGCCAAAACAATGACTATATCCAGTATGAATTTCCAGTTTTTGAGGAGCATTCCTATCATTGTTCTACAAGGGTTTCGGGGTTGACCAATAAATTTACCTGGGAAATAATAAGGTTGTCATTTTCAAAATTGATGTATATTTCTTTATACCCCAATGAACCCAAAAGGACATTGAACATTTGCCGGGTGTGGTTTTGTGTGGTTTTCACAATACCCATGTATTGCAGGTTTTCTCTGATATCAAGTTCAGCAAGTCTGAAAAACTCTTCCTGGTCTCTGATATTTATTTTGTTGAGGAATATTTTGGGATTGGAAATCAGGGAATCTTCTACAAAACTTGCAGGAGGGTAGGAAAAATTGATCACCTCAATAGGGGGAAGCCGAAGATGGATTTTATCTCCTTCAATCCTGACATCACTTTCCTTAATTTTACTCAGATCAATGCCCGTTTTGACTTTTGCCTGAGAATAGGCCATAAAACTTGCTTCATTGATTTTAAAAAATGCCAGTTTTTTGGTCTTTGTGCCAAAGACAATTTTGTCAATCACAAATTCTGTAGTGGCCAAATCTGATGCATTCTGGATTTTGCCCACAACAAGAGCCCTATCGTTTTTTTTACAGGAGGATGCTATTGATGCTAATACGAATAGCATGATCGTATAAGTGAGAATAGAGGTAATTGGGCTTTTGACTTTCATCACTGATGGATTTTTTTATATTTTTCATAGGCTGCCTTAAGCCTGATGTCATATTTGTTTGCCTTATACCCACTGCCATTGTAGCCCCATGCAAAATTTGCCCAATTGTATTCTCCATTGCTGTTTTCATTTTCTGAAATAAAATTCACCAAAGGAGTTCCTTTTAATTTTTTGGTCATTATAAAGGCCAAGAAATCCAAGAAGTGGTATTTTTCATGTTCGTGCTGTTTAAGTTCAAACTCCTCCCAGGTCTTATATTTATCCTCCTCTTCACCTATTCTGGATTTGATATTGTGTTCAAGATTTTCTCCCAAAATCTGGAACAATCCCCAAGAAGCTGAATAGACAGCCAATTTTGGATCAATCTTTTTCGCCCTTTCAAGTCTATCATATTCTCCGATTCCGCCTTTATAGAATTCCCTTGTCCAGGTTTTATAAAGGATATCTTTATTGGTTTTTTGAAGGTTTTCCAATTCTTCATCTGACATTCCTTTGTCTTTGAGGAGTCTCCAAAAGAGATGGCCTTCAAAAAGTATTTTGGCATTACCGTTTTTCAGATGGCCACGACCCGAAGATTCGACTTCAATTACCGCTTTGACCACAGGAAGCGAAAGGTTGATGTTTTTTGTTTTAGAAAGATTTTCAAGGGAATCAATCAATTGTTCGTCATTGAGGATTTTACCATTGGCATTATCCCTAATCTGTACAAATCCAAATGTGTTTACCAAGCCTTGAGCATCTGGGCTGTTTACATTCAAGTCATTTTTCAGTTTCGAAAATGGTGATGGACTTGATTCCGCTCCAGAAGTAGAAATTCCAAACTCTCTGTCCTCCTCATAAAATGCCCAATCATCCTCTGCTACAGAATCTTCGAAACCCGGAGTTGTAGCAGGTATGCCATCTGCGGGAGTGTTAGATTGGGTCTTTACAGGAGATGATTCCGGAGTAGACCCAGCCTGATTTGGATTTCGCCACCTATCCCTGAAATATTTCAGTGACCTATCACCAAAGTAGAAGGCGATCATCATCAAAAATGCAGTCTCAAAAAATTCGAATTGTTGAATTCTCAATTGCATCATTTCGGGATTAATTTCTTCCGTACCCATACTGGCCACCAACAATGAAATCCCGCCAAATAATAGCGTAAAAGCAATCATCCCTCTTACAGTCCCCGGGGGTAGCCCGAAGGTCTGACTTCGATAAGGGTTGTACTTCGGTTCACGGATCTGAAGAGCCGGATTTTCGAGTTCCAGGTTACGACCTTGTCTTTTTGCTTCTGCTATTTCCGCCCATTCACCATCTGTAATTCCAAAATTGATATTGTAATGATATACAGACCAAACAAAATAAATCATAAAGACGGCAAGCCAGATTACCAACATCAATAGGCCAACAATCGCAAAAATGTTCTTTTGTTCCAGATACATCAGAACACTATAAATTATTGAAATCACCACTAAGGAAATGGCAAAAATTATAGTCCCTTTAAAAAACACATCATGGTATTTATTGACATAGTAGGAGTTTTTTACATCCTTTTCCTTGAAATAACTGATCACTATCCAATAAATCAAACCCAAGGCAATGATGGAAGGAATAGTCCAGGCAAGTACATTTTGACCTTCCTGGAAAAAATGCCTTAGGAAAAAACCTACGACAATGGTTAAAATCACTGTTGCAGCGATTTTTATCAGCATTTGGTAAAAGCTGTTGTTCAATTCTTTCATAATGATGTCAGTTTACTTCGATCAAACCAGTCTTCATTGAGTATTTGAATATTTACCTGCTCATTGGAATCGAGCAAGGCCGCAATAATTTTATAAAATCTTTGATAAGCATTTCTTGAGTTTTGGAGAGTCTTTTGTTGGGTTCCGGCTAAGACGCCATCAGCAATCAAAAGACAGCCTGCGGTATTGTCATGGCTGTTTCCAACATGAATGTATATGCCTTCAAACCCTGGGACATTTTGAAGGTGAAGGTGTTTGGTAAACCAGGGACTATATAATTTCAGGTAATCTCTGGTTATCCTTGATTGAGCTGGGTCTACAGGACTGTAACCTATATTATAAATGCCAGCTGGTATTCTTGTTTTTTCCTTGATTTTTTCATCCCTATGCGTATCCTCAAGGGTATAGGCAAAAAATTTGTTTCTAAGAAAAATCAACCCCAATGTAGTTTCTCCATCATCAATATATCTCAGTACCGTCAGGGTGCATTTTCCTAGATGGCTTCCTGATTCTGTTTCAGAATTTTTAAGCTTTATTTCAAGTTCTTTGATTTTCTGTTGCAGGGATAAAACTTCTTGGTTTTTTTGCTCAATTTCTTTTGAGTAATTGCCTTTTTCAACAGGGAGTGAAGGAAGGACATCTGGTATTTTTTCTTTGGGACCTGAAAAGGCCCCAGCAATTTTCTTAAATCCATTTTCTACCAATACAACCACATACCCTATAAATCCCAACACATACAACCAAGCTTTACCCAACACCTCAGGATTGGTAAGAGCTACCAAAACAAGGATGGCAACCAGCGCAATAATCAAAAGTGCAGCAAATTTTTTCATGTTGCTATTTCAAAGATAGAATCTACACAATGTTTGGAAAGGCAGAAAAAGTAACTAAATAAAGCTAAAATTTAAAAATTTACTACTGAATAATCAAGAAAAGGGAGACTTTACTTTTAAGAAATAAAAAAATCAAAATATGGAAATGCTATTGCGCAACTTTGAATTTTGGAATTTTAAGAAGTCACCGATCCCATTCAAGGAAACAATTCTAAGGTTTATCAAAATACTTTTAAAATACTAATCTAATTGGCTTGAAAGGAAGCACATATTGATTAAATTTAGGAGTTAACCATTAAAATCAGACCAATGGCAAATTTCAAACTTCGAATTAATGGCAAAGAACACCAAGTGGATGTCGATGATGATACTCCTTTACTTTGGGTTTTAAGAGATCATCTGGGGCTTGTAGGTACCAAATATTCTTGTGGAATAGCACAATGCGGCGCTTGCATGGTTCATCTCAATGATGAGGCAGTTTATTCCTGCACATTACCTGTTTCCAGCGTTGGTTCAGATAAAATCACAACAATAGAAGGTTTGTCAGAAGAAGGAGACCACCCGGTTCAAAAAGCATGGGCTGATATAGATGTGGCCCAATGCGGATATTGTCAGTCAGGGCAAATTATGACTGCTTCTGCTTTCTTAAAGAAAAACCCCAATCCTTCTTTGGAAGAAATAGACAATGTGATGAACAGGAATCTATGTAGGTGTGGAACATACCACAAAATCAGAGAAGCAGTAGCAATGGCAGCAAAACTTAAATAATCATGGCAAATCTAACAAAAACAAATAGGAGGGACTTTCTAAAAATTGCTGGAACCACAGCAGGGGGTCTATTTATAGGTTTCAATTGGTCCAGCTGTGATTCCCCAAAAGTCCAGGTGCTATCCGATGCGGAAGTGCTTTCGCAGGTTCATGAATTCAATGCCTATCTATCCATTTCTCCAACTGGAGACATCGTCATATACTCTCCCAATCCTGAACTGGGTCAAAATATCATTACCTCATTTCCGATGATTGTTGCAGAAGAACTTGATGCTGATTGGAACAAGGTAAGGGTATTTCAGGCAGCTTTGGACAATGAAAAATATGACCGACAACTTACCGGAGGCTCCGGGGCCATGCCTCATTCTTGGGAAAGATTGAGAAAAGCAGGTGCAACGGCAAGGCATTTATTAGTTGCGGCGGCGGCTGAAAAACTTCAAGTTCCGGCTACTGAATTGACCACTGAAAAAGGGGAGATTTTTCATAATGGAAAGAAGAAATTCTCTTATGGTGAAATGGTGACTGATGCTTCAAAATTAACCGCACCCGAGGAAGTAAGTTTGAAGGATCCTAAAGACTTTAAAATCATTGGAACCCCGGTCAAAAATGTCAAGGGGAAGGAGATTTATACAGGCCAACCGCTTTTTGGCTTGGATTTTTACAGAGAGGGGATGGTCAATGCAATGATTACACGACCTCCTTTTGGAATGAAGATCAAATCCGTGGATGATTCGGCAGCAAGATCTGTTGCAGGTGTTTCCGATGTAATTGTCTTCAATAATAAAGTAGCAGTTATTGGTGAGTCTACATGGCCCCTGATTAAAGCTAAAAACAAGCTTAGAATTGAGTATGAACCTGATGGAACTGTGGAAAGCAGTTTTGATCATGATCGTATATTTAAAGAGCTTCTTGAAAGTAAAGACGCTAGGGTCATGCGAAAAGACGGTGATGTGGAAACAGCCTTCAAAAATGCGGCCCAAGTAATCACCAGTGAGTATCAATGCCCGTTTTTATCCCATTCACCTATGGAACCCCAAAATTTCTTTGCACATGTCAAAGGAGATAAGGTGGAATTAATAGGTCCCACACAAACACCTGATAGGGCAAGAATGGAGACATCGAGGCTCCTCGATATTCCTAAGGAAAACATTACAGTGGAATTGACAAGACTTGGTGGTGGTTTTGGTAGAAGACTGGCTGCTGATTTTGTGGTTGAAGCAGCCGAATTGTCAAAAATGCTTGATAAACCTGTAAAGGTAACTTGGAGCAGAGAGGATGATATGACAGGCGGTGCATATAGACCTGCAGTCAGGTATAGATTCCAGGCAGCATTGGATGATCAAGGAAACATGATCGGATATAAACTCCGGGGTGTTGGTATCAATGCAGGTAATTCTACCCGTGAAAATAACTTCCCCTCAGGTTCTGTTGATAATCTTTTGATTGAAAATGTCGAGCACAAGTCGCCAATTACGACTAATGCATGGAGAGCGCCAATAACAAATTTCCTGGCCTATGCAGAGCAATCATTTCTGGATGAAGTGGCTTTGGCTGCCAAAAAAGACCCTGTCAAAATGCGATTGGACCTCTTGGACAGAGCCAAAAACAATCCTGTAGGTGAAATTCATTATGACATTGATAGAATGCGGGGTGTTATCCAAACCGCCGCAGAAAAATCCAATTGGGGTAAAAATAAAGATGTGATGCAAGGATTCAGCGTCTATTTCTCACACAGATCCTATGTCGCCCAAGTTGCGAATATAGAAATGGAAAATGGCCAGCCTGTCCTGAAAAAAATCACTGCAGCTACTGATTGCGGCACTGTGGTCCATCCAACAGGTGCAAACCAGCAAGTACGTGGTGGCATTGTGGATGGAATGGGCCATGCCATGTTTACCAATATGACTTTCGAAAATGGACTTCCCAAACAAAAGAATTTTGATACTTACAGACTAATCAGAATGAAGGAAGTACCTGAAATAGATGTGCATTATGTGGATAGTGGATATGACCCAACCGGATTGGGTGAGCCTGCACTTCCGCCAACAGGTGGAGCAATTGCCAACGCAATCTTTGCAGCCACAGGACGCAGGATCAGAACGCAGCCATTTATAGAACAAAAAGAATTCTCAGATATCAAACTACAGATAAAGAGAACTTAAATTTTCAAACCTTCCCGGTGGCTTTGCTGCTGGGAAGGTTTTTTTATGTCTTTCCTGGCCGTAGCGAGTGAGATAATTTATTAGAACCAAGAGCCAATTCCGCCCCTTGTATTGGGAAACTTAGATTCATTTGAATAAAATGATTTTTTTCTATAATAGAGACCTGGTATTGATAAATCTAAAATCTACCATCCAAATTCTTAATCAAATATCTCAAGTCTACTTCAAATTTCATCCATTTCCCTTTCAGGCCAATAAGGCCCAATAAGGATAAGCTCATTTGAATCCTGGTCAAACTCAAATTGGACTTTCATTTTGTCTTTGTTCTGCTCATGAATATTGAGACAAGCATTGAAATGTATCAATTCAAAATCCACTATAAAATCACCTCCCTTTTCCTTCGAAAAAAATATCGGTCCTATCAATTGAACATTTTCTACAACAGCTCCTTCTTTTTTATAATAATAAGAAAGAAATATTCCCATTTCTTTTTGGTTTTCAAGAAGTAGTTCCTGAACCAGGTGTTTAAGGTCATTATATTGAATGGACGGAGAAATAGCTAACTTCCAAGTTTCCTGCATACCCAAAATTAATTAATTCAGCCGTAAATCCTGAAAATCTTGCTTGAATAAGGCAAAGGTTTTACATTGTCAACAACATGAAATACCCCATTTATTTAGATTATAATGCAACTACTCCCTGTGCTAAGGAAGTCATTGAAGCCATGTTGCCCTGGTTTGGAGAACATTTTGGCAATGCTGCCAGCAAGAGTCATCCTTACGGTTGGGTAGCAGAAGATGCCGTGGAGACAGCTAGAGAACAAATTGCCAATCTGATTGGGGCGAAGACAAAGGAAATTGTTTTTACATCCGGTGCCACTGAATCCATTAACCTCGCACTAAAAGGCATTTTTGAATTTTATAATGGACAAAAACAACATTATATCACCTGTCAAACTGAGCATAAAGCAGTTTTGGATACCTTAAAGTCTTTGGAGTCAAAAGGGGCGGAGGTCACTTATCTTCCTGTAAATCAGTTTGGTGAGATTGATTTGAATGAATTGAAATCAAACATTCGACCCCACACTAAAATGCTTGCTTTTATGTGGGCCAATAACGAAACCGGACTTATTCATCCTATGTCGGATTTGATAAAATTGGCAGGAGAGCATGACTTAATACTTTTTGCGGATGCAGTTCAGGCTGCTGGAAAGATCCCGATCTCGACATCGGGAATACATTTAATGGCTATTTCTGCGCATAAAATGTATGGTCCAAAAGGTGTTGGCGCTCTCTATATCCGCCATAACCATCATTTACCTAAACCCTTGTCATTGATCGACGGGGGAGGTCATGAAAAGGGATTTAGGAGTGGGACTTTGAATGTACCTGGAATAGTAGGCTTTGGAAAAGCCGCACAATTAAGATCCAAAAGATTGATCGAGGATGCAGAAAGGCTGTGTTTGCTCAGAGATGCACTGGAAAAAAAGATATTAGGCATAGAAGGTACCACCTTAAATGGAAGTCAAACCCAAAGGCTTTCCCATGTCAGCAATATTTCATTTTCGGGAGTGGAAGGGGAGGAATTGCTCAAGAGAGTAAACAGAGAAATTGCAGTTAGCTCAGGATCAGCTTGTACCAGTATTTTGCCCAAGCCCTCTCATGTCTTGGCAGCAATGGGGCTTGATTCAGATTTGGGAAGGGCCTCAATCCGATTCAGCTTGGGAAAGGACACTACTGAAAATGATATTGAGTTCGCAGCTGAATATATTGAAGCAGTGGTGAAAGAACTAAGGGCTTCTAATCCCCTCTAGTCAATCTCAAGTAATCTTCCGGGGTATCAATATCAATAGCGGCATTTGGGAAGTCCATTTTTTCCATATCGTCAAGATGGGCATAAATTACTTTTTTGGCCCCTTCTGAACCTCTTAATTCAATTAATTCAGGAAAATACTTACTTGTAAAAAGAGCAGGAACTCCAAAAGTACCATTATAATGACAAGCAATTATTCCTTTACTTGTTACAGTTTGTTTTCCAATCATGTTATTTAGGAGTTCTGAATCCACAAAGGGCTGATCACAAAGCATTAAAATAACCTGATCAGGAGCAATTTTATTGTCCAAAAAATTCAGACCCATTTGCATCCCTGAAGCCATGCCCGTCTCCCAAACATGGTTGATAACAATATCAACATTTGTATCCTGAACTTCTTTTTTTATTAATTCAAAATTGGCTCCTATAACTAGAACACTGGCATCAGACTTACATTCCAAGGCCGTATCAATTGCCCTTCTGATCAATGTCTTTCCCTGATACTTTAAAAGCTGTTTTGGTTGACCGAGTCGGGAAGAACTTCCTGCAGCCAAAATTATAATTCCTGTTTTCACCGGTTTCATAATTCTTCTTCATGTATAGGACCGGATTTATCTCTCAGAAAAATTGGTTTTTTATTGTTGAGCACGGCTTTTATTTCTGCGATTATGGACAAAGCAATTTCCTCTGAACCTTCGGCACCTAGATTCAAACCAGTTGGAGCAAATATGTTTTCAGTAGAAACTATAATTCCTTTCTCGGATAATCTGAAAATGAGTTTTTCAGTCTTCTTTTTCGGTCCCAAAATCCCTATATAAGGTAAGTTAAATGGTATGAGATGATTTAAAACCTCTAATTCATATTCAAAGTTATGTGTCATTAACAAAGCAACTGAATTGGAATCAGGGTGGAGCTGTTGAACTACTTCAGAAGGAGTTCCGGTTATTATTGTCGATGCATCAGGAAACCTTTCCTTTGTAGCATGATTTTTTCTTCCATCCATCAAATTGATCTGCCAACCTAAAATTGCTGCCATTTTAGTCAATGGAATGGTGTCATTGCCTGCACCGAAAAGAAAAAGTTGAACAGGTGGTTTGATCCTTTCATAAAGCACAAAAACATCATCAAAGTCGGGATAATTTTTTATTATATTAGTCTCTTTATCAATTAAATAATTAATCTCATTGAGAATTTGATTTAATAAATCACTATCTATTTTTTCGGGAGTACCGTATATCTTTTCTCCTTTTTTCAGGATTTTTGTTCCTATTTGTTCTGAACGGGAATGTTTCAAAGAAAAAACAGTTATCAAAGTGCTTGATCTTCTGTCATCCAGGGCAATTTTCAATAATTCCAATGGATTATCTTTTTCATTTAGGTCAATGGGCTCGATCAAAACCTGAATGATTCCATTACACCCAAGACCTACCCCAAATTTCTGATCATCTTCATCAGTAGTATCATAAGTTACTACCATGGACTTTTGCTGAAAAATAACCGATTGAGCTTTTCTCAATGCATCGCCTTCGAGGCATCCTCCGCTTATGGCACCTGTTAATTCCCCGTCCTCAGTGATCAACATTCTAGCGCCCGGTCTCCTATAGGCCGATCCATCAACCTTGACAACAGTTGCAATAGCTGCTTTTTGGTTGCTTCGTTTACTTCTTTGGTATGCCTGGATGATTTGCTGAAGCTCTTTCATGAATCAATTTATATACTTGCAATTATTTGTTCTAAGCTAAATAAATCTGTTCAAAAGATACAATGAAAATCCATACAAGAGCTTTGTTTTTATTTGGATCAATACTTTCTTGGTATAAATCAAATACTTTTAACATAAATTAGGGATTGCACAGAAAATCATGGTATTTTTGTAAATCTTAAGTTTCATTTTTGGAAGTTGAACCAAAATGTATGAGATTAGAAGTGTATATTTTTTAGATAAAAAAATGTTAAATTAGATAAATTACTGAATGTCAAAATCAAGAGAAACCTTCAACAAAAAGGAAAAAGAAAAATTAAGACTGAAAAAGAAAAAGGAAAAGGAAGAGAAAAAAGAAGCCCGAAAGTCCAATGAAACAGCAGACTACGAGGATATGATTGCTTATGTGGATGAAGATGGCAATATAACTTCTACTCCTCCAGATCCAACCAAAAAAAGAAAGATTGATGTTGAAAGTATTCAGATAGGCACCTCCAAGCAAGTTGAAGGTGAAGATGATGGCGCTCCGAAAACCGGCAAAGTGACATTTTTTAATGAGTCCAAAGGTTATGGATTCATCAAAGACGATCAAACGCAAGAAAGTCTATTTGTTCACTTCAAATCCTGTATTGATCCTATAAAAGAAAATGATAAAGTGACCTACGATACTGAAAAAACACCGAAAGGACTGAGTGCTATAGAGGTGAAATTGGTAAAGTGATTTTTTATTTTAAAAAACATAAGAATTTCAGGAATATTATTTTAGAGTTTTTAGTTTAAGTTTTATACTTCAAACTGAAAACTCTAAATTTCAATTTATGAAGATCGCAAGCCTTGCTGAAATCAAAAAAGAATTATCTCATCTGAGTGAAATTGAATTAAAAAATCTGATTATTGATCTCAGTAAATTCAGTACAGATAATAAATCTTATTTATTTTTTAAACTATATGAAAGAGATAATCCCAGGCTGTATGTAGAGATGGTTCAGGAAGAACTTGAGATGGAATTTGTGAAAGCCAACACCAGGCATTATCATTTTGCAAAAAAGTCCATTCAGGCGATTCGAAGAAAGCTCAACAAATACCTCAAACTTTCCAAGGACAAAACGGCCCAAATAGAACTTATACTTTATTTTTGTGAGAAGATGAGGCTCTATGGTTTTATGGAATTTAATCACCCCGTAATAAATAACCTCTATACCCTTCAAATAAGCAAGGTTGAAAAACTGATATCAGGATTGCATGAAGATCTTCAATATGATTATGAATTTCAAATTAACGAATTAAAAAAAGTTCTTCGATAAATCATTTTCAGGTTTGATGTATTTAAGATGTATTTTTTAAAAAGCAATGATGTATTTATGAAGTAGGCACACAATATCAAACCATTTTTCAATCTATTACTTTTAATGATTCGCAAATAGTTAAAAGTCAACTTTATAACAATTTCCCAAAAAAAGAATCATAGTGCCTATGAAAAATTTTACATTGATTACCTTTTTCATCATGATGGCTGTTTTTAGTGTGAAAGCGCAGTCTCAGATGAACCTTCCCGTAACCTTTGATGATCCTGAAGTCAATTATGGCATAGTAGGATTTGGAGGTGCGGATGACTCTGCCATCGTAGAAGACCCTACAGATGCCAACAACAAAGTAGCTAGGGTTACCAAAACTGCTGTTGCTGAACTTTGGGCAGGAGCGACAGTAACAGCCGTTACAAATAATGTACAGACAGGTTTTGCAAGTAGGATTCCATTTACTGCAACTCAAACAAAAATGTCGGTCAGGGTTTGGTCACCTGATGCAGGTATTCAGGTCCGGTTGAAAGTAGAGGATCATCTTGATCCTACAAAATCAGTAGAAACTGAAGCAACAACCACTGTAGCCAATGGTTGGCAGATCCTTACCTTTGATTTTGCCAATCAGGCAGCAGGTACATCGGCTTTAAATCTTTCACTGAATTATAATAAAGCCTCCATCTTTTTTAATTTTGGAGTTACCGGAGCCGAAGCCGGGGAAAAAACCTACTATTTTGATGATATGGTATTCATCACGGAAGGTGATGGCGGAGATGGTGGCAATAGTGGAAATTCAGGACCTGTATTTCCTGTTACTTTTGAAGAGGATGTTACTTGGACTGAGGTGATCACCAATTTTGACGGAGGAGAACTTACAGTTGTGGACAATCCGGACACCAATGGAAACCCAAGTGCCAAAGTAGGCAAGATGGTAAAAAATGCCGGACAGCCTTGGGGTGGTTCTTTTATGTTGATGGGTGAAAACATTGACCTATCCGCAGGCACAGCATTTACAGTTGCAGTATGGGCACCGCGTGCCAATACCAAAATGCTGTTCAAGATAGAAAACGAAAATGACGGTGCTCAGGCCTTCGAACAGGAACTGACAATCGCCGAATCGAATCAGTGGGTTGATGTGACCTTTGATATGGGGGGCGCCAACAGAGCATTCACTTACAAGAAGGTGGTTATGATATTTGATCTGGGCACAGTGGGTGACGGATCGGCAGGATTTACCTGGTATGTGGATAACATTCGTCAAGTTGCTGGAAACGGAGGCGGAGACGGCGGAAATAATACCCTCAACCTTCCTGTTACTTTTGATGAAGAGCTTGATTACGGACTTACGGATTTCGGTGGCAACGCCTCAGAGATAATAGTCGACCCTACAGATGCAGCCAACAAAGTGGCCAAGTCTGTTAAGACAGCTGAGTCAGAACTTTGGGCAGGTACCACAGTAGGAGGAACAGCGGGATTTGCAAGTGCGATTCCTTTTGCCAGCGGTGCTACCAAAATGAGCCTTAGGGTATGGTCGCCAACAGCCGGGATTCCTGTAAGACTAAAAGTGGAAGCGTCCAATGACCCTACCATTAGTGTCGAGACCGAAGCGACGGTGACCGTTGCTTCTCAATGGCAGACACTCACCTTTGACTTTGCCAATCAGGCAGAAGGTACCGAAGCCATTAATTTCTCAAGAAGCTACAACAAAGCATCTGTGTTCTTCAATTTCGGAACAACCGGTGCCGCGGCAGGTGAGCAGACCTATTATTGGGATGATTTGGTTTTCGGTTCGGATGATGATGGCGGAGACGGAGGAAACAGTGGCAGTTCAGGACCTGTATTCCCTGTTACTTTTGAAGAGGATATTACCTGGACTGAGGTGATCACAAATTTTGACGGAGGAGAACTTACTGTAGTGGACAATCCCGACACCAATGGAAACCCAAGTGCCAAAGTGGGTAGGATGGTAAAAAATGCCGGACAGCCATGGGGCGGTTCATTTATGATGATGGGTGAAAATATTGACTTTTCCGCAGGCACAGCATTTACAGTTGCCGTTTGGGCACCGCGTGCCAATACCAAAATGCTGTTTAAGATTGAAAATGAAAATGACGGTGCACAGGCCTTTGAACAGGAACTGACAATCGCCGAATCGAATCAGTGGGTTGATGTCACCTTTGATATGGGCGGTGCCAACAGGGCATTCACTTACAAGAAGGTGGTTATGATATTTGATTTGGGCACAGTGGGTGACGGATCGGCAGGATTTACCTGGTATGTTGATAATATCCGTCAGGGTGAAGGAAATGGAAATGGAGGAGGAGAAGTTGGAGAAAACCTGATCATCAATGGGGACTTTGCCTCTGGTCTGAATTCATGGACACCGTTCATTGCAGATTTTGCAGGAGTAAGTGCAACGGTAGCAGCAACTGAGGGTGAAGCTTCCATTACCGGTATTGCAGGTGCAGGAGGAGAGATCTGGCATGTACAGTTCAATCAGATCTTCACAGCTGCACAGATAGAGGCGCTTGAGGTAGGGCAGGATTATATTGCCAAATTTGATGCCAGGTCATCTGTTGCCAGCAGGTCTCTGCGCCTTTACTTCGGTGAAGATGGAGGAGGTTTTGCCGGCGTAAGTGTCACTGATCATACTCTGAACACTGAAATGCAGACCATTGAAGTTCCATTCAACTTGGGCAACAAATACGGAGCCATGAAGTTTGGTTTCGAAATGGGATTGAGCAACGATCCGGTCTTTATCAGAAATGTTTCACTCACGAAAGTTGATGGTGGCGGTAATGGGGGTGGTGGAAACACCAATCTTGGGCTGCCAGTCACATTTGATGAGGACCTGGATTACGGACTGACCGATTTTGGTGGCAACGCCTCTGAGATAGTTGTTGATCCTACAGATGCAGCCAACAAAGTGGCCAAATCTGTCAAGTCAGCAGAAGCTGAACTTTGGGCAGGAACAACAGTGGGAGGAACAGCAGGATTTGCAAGTGCGATTCCTTTTGCCAGCGGTGCAACAAAAATGAGCCTGAGGGTATGGTCGCCAACAGCGGGTATCCCAGTAAGAATCAAGGTAGAAGCGTCCAATGATCCTACCATTAGTGTGGAAACCGAAGCTACGGTGACTGTTGCCTCTCAATGGCAGACACTCACTTTTGACTTTGCCAATCAGGCAGCAGGTACCGAAGCCATTAATTTCTCAAGAAGCTACAATAAGGCATCCGTGTTCTTCAATTTCGGAACAACGGGAGCCGTGGCTGGTGAGCAGACTTATTACTGGGATGATTTGGTATTTGGTTCGGACGATGATGGCGGAAGCGGTGGAAGTTCAGGTCCTGTATTCCCTGTTACTTTTGAAGAGGATATTACCTGGACTGAGGTGATCACCAATTTTGACGGAGGTGAACTTACAGTAGTTGATAATCCGGATACCAATGGAAACTCAAGCGCCAAAGTGGGCAGAATGGTAAAAAATGCCGGACAGCCTTGGGGCGGCTCATTTATGATGATGGGTGAAAACATTGACCTTTCTACCAGTACACAATTTACAGTTGCCGTATGGGCACCGCGTGCCAATACCAAAATGCTGTTCAAGATAGAAAATGAAAATGACGGTGCTCAGGCCTTTGAACAGGAACTGACAATCGCCGAATCGAATCAGTGGGTTGATGTCACCTTTGATATGGGCGGTGCCAACAGGGCATTCACTTACAAGAAGGTGGTTATGATATTTGATCTGGGCACAGTGGGTGACGGATCGGCAGGATTTACCTGGTATGTTGATAATATCCGTCAGGGTGAAGGAAATGGAAATGGAGGCGGAGAAGTTGGAGAAAACCTGATCATCAATGGGGACTTTGCCGCTGGTCTGAATTCATGGACACCGTTCATTGCGGATTTTGCAGGAGTAAGTGCAACGGTAGCAGCATCTGAGGGTGAAGCTTCAATTACCAATATAGCAGGAGCAGGAGGTCAAATTTGGCATGTACAGTTCAACCAGATCTTCACAGCTGCACAGATAGAGGCACTTGAAGTAGGGCAGGACTATATTGCTAAATTTGATGCCAGGTCATCTGTTGCAGGCAGAGCATTGCGCCTTTACTTCGGTGAAGACGGAGGAGGTTTTGCCGGTGTAAGTGTCACGGACCATACCCTGAACACTGAAATGCAGACCATTGAAGTTCCTTTTAATCTAGGAAACAAATATGGAGCCATGAAGTTTGGTTTCGAGATGGGATTGAGCAACGATCCGGTCTTTATCAGCAACGTTTCACTTACGAAAGTTGATGGTGTCGGCGGTGGAGACACCAAACTAGAATTGCCAGTTACGTTTGATACAGAATTTGATTACGGACTGACCGATTTCGGTGGCAATGCCTCTGAGATAGTTGTTGATCCGACCAATGGAGGTAATATTGTGGCCAAGTCCGTCAAGTCTGCAGAAGCAGAGCTTTGGGCAGGAACAACATTGGGAGGAACAGCGGGATTTGCCAGTGCGATTCCTTTTGCAGAAGGTGCTACCAAAATGAGTCTTAGGGTATGGTCGCCTACAGCAGGAATCCCAATAAGAATCAAAGTAGAAGATTCCAATGATCCTACTATCAGTGTGGAAACCGAAGCTACGGTAACTGTGGCATCTCAATGGCAGACGCTCATCTTTGACTTTGCCAATCAGGCAGCAGGTACCGAGGCCATTAATTTCTCAAGAAACTACAACAAGGCATCCGTGTTCTTCAATTTCGGAACAACGGGAGCTGTAGCAGGGGAGCAGACTTATTATTGGGATGATATGGTTTTTGGTGAGTTGGTTCAAGAAGAGCAAGTAATCACATTCCCGGAGATTGAAGACAAAACTTTAGGAGACGCGCCATTTAATTTAAATGCAAGTTCAACTTCAGGTTTGGTAATTTCATTTAGTTCTGACAATAACAATGTTTCAATTTCTGGAGGTGTAGCTACTTTGGTAAATCCAGGAAGAACCTCAATCACTGCCAGCCAATCTGGAAATCTTGAATTTTTCCCAGCTGCTCCGGTCAGCCATAGCTTCTGTATAAATCCTGCCAAGCCCGTTATTTCTGTAACAGGACAGGGTTCAGAAGAAGTTACTTTGACCTCAAGTTCAGCTACAGGAAATCAGTGGTTCCTTGATGGTGTATTGATTGCTGATGCAACTGGCTCATCTATCGTAGTCTCAACTTTAGGAACCTATACTGTTCAGGTGTCTATCGATGATTGTGTCAGTCAATTGTCTGAAGAAGTCACATTGATTGTAAGCAGTGCCAGATTCCAACAGATAAGGGAACTTACAGCCTTCCCAAATCCAGTGGAAAACTACCTTCATGTTAGGGGATTAAGTGGTCCTTTAGGAAATTCTGAAATGATAGATATGGCGGGTCGTTCCACAACCATAGTATTTGAAGAGTTGGAGAATGGATATCAGGCTGATGTCTCAAGACTATCTCCTGGAATTTATCTGTTAAGGTTACAGCAGGGAAATAAAAATTATTCATTGAAAATAATTAAGAAATAAAGTTGAAGTATTTAACTGCCCACCTTACTTAAATTCAATATTTAAAAAGAGGTGGGTGGTTAAAATTTTCATTATCTCACATTAAATCAAAAAAAGATGAAAAATATACATATTCAAAAAATCATCAAACCATTTATCTTCAGCTCTTTTCTGGCGTTTTCTCTTTTGTTTTCTTCATGTGGTGAGGATCCTTCAGATCCACAACCAACCGTACAGGAGCAAACACGCTTGATTTTGGTGAGTTCCCCCTGGAAAATGACCAAAGTTACAGTGGATGGATTTGATCAAACCAATGTTTATAGGGATTTGGTTCTTACATTTCTAAATACCCAATATAACTCAGTAAATGGAAAAGGAGTATGGCCTGCAAGTGGATTTTGGAACTTTGATAACTCAGAAGCCACTGCATTCGTCAGAAGTGACGGAGTTCGCGTGGAAATACAAAATATTTCAGAATCGTCTCTTAGATTAAGTCTTGATTGGGATGAAACAACTTTCATTACTTCAGGAAGGACTTTGTCTTTAGAAGGTCAACATATTTTTGAATTTGGAAAATAGGGTTTATTTGTAACAGAAGCTGGAGATTTTTCTCCGGCTTCTTTCTTTTTACCAGAGGAATTTTTTTCTTTTTTTTAGCATACTTATGCTTTGCTGATAATTTTGTTTAAATTATTATCCAATTCGAATACATTTTAGGATAAGATTTTTTTAAATCCAACATCAAATAAAATACATATGGGAACTGAAGAGCTTAAAACTGAAACACCAAAAGGCAAATGGATAGGATCCAGTGTCAGTGAACGTGAAGGTCAGCAATGGGATAAGAAAAAAGAAATGGACTTCACTTATACCAACATTGACAAATTCATCAGATTGAGTCTTGGAGAAAATGCTCATTTTAGCAATGCCATGTATTTGGGTGATTTTTCGATGAGCCTGGAAGAGGCACAATTAAAGAAATATGAATTTGTCGTTGAAAATCTTGGGATAAAAAAAGGTACCAGAGTCCTTGACTTGGGATGTGGTTGGGGCGGTTGGCTCAAATATTTAAGAGATGTTGTCGGAGCGGAAGGAATTGGAGTAAACCTTTCTGACGGTCAAGTTCAAGCTTGCAGAGACAATGGACTTACAGCTTATATCAAAGATGCGCGATTTGTCAAACCTGAAGATTTTGGCACATTTGATGCCATTACTGCCTTTGGGAGTTTTGAGCATGTAGCTTCTGTCAGAGATTATCTCAATGGCCAACAGGACGCTGTTTATGAGGACTACTTTAGGCATGTTTATCATTTACTGAAGGATGGGGGGAAATTTTATATGCAAAGTATGACCTTTGAAAAAAACATGATGCCATTTGAAGAAATAGATATCAATGCACCCAAAGACTCCAATCAATATATGATGGCCTTGCTATTAAAGCATAATCCTGATTCTTGGGTTCCATATGGCTATGAACATATCGTAAGGACTGCAGAACCCTATTTCAATAACATTTATTACACTGATGGAAGGTTGGATTATATCCATACAAACCGGGAGTGGACCAAAAGATTTCATAGGTTTCAATTGAAAAAATACCTTTGGTTTGCTTCTTTGATTCCAAAATACCTGACAGATAAAGAATTCAGACATCAACTTGCCGTTTTGAGAGTACGTCCGAATAGGGTATGTTTTGAAAGGGAAATCATGGGACATGCGAGGTTGATTTTTGAGAAGAGGTAGATAAATGACCGATGACGGATGACCGATGTTGCATAAGGACTGAAGACAGGAGACAGAAGACAAAAGAAGAAAGATGCGCAGAATGAATTGAAAGAGTTGTTTTCATCAAATTTAACCCCACTTGATCGGCAGGTCATGTGGGGTTAAATTTTTGAAAAGCATGTTTCCTTAGGAGCCCGATCTGAATTGTAGGAAAAGTTCTAATTGGATATTGGGCTCAGGAGGAAACGGGGTTTAGAACTGTTGTTTTTAGCTTTGCGTTAAGACATTATGCAGAGAAAATTATTTTCATTAGTCATCCTTTTTCTCATTCTGATCTTTCCAGCAATAGCACAGGAAATACAATTTGAATTAACAAAAGTAGAGGGTAAAACCCTTGAAAATTCCGGTTTTCAATTGGTAGAAGTAATAGATAACCAGGAAAATTCTGCTTCAATTGGTAGTATTTATAGCACCAATAATCAGGTATATAAGATAAAAATTAGAAATACAATTTCTCAGGGAATAAAAGACTTTTATAATAACTCACTTTCACAAAGTGAAACTGAAAGGGCTATACAGATGCGTGTTGTGGATTTTAAAATTTCAGAGAAACAACAAAGCAGTAAAGTAGCTTCGGGAGAATTGAAAATCAAATTCAGTTATTACCTTAAAGGTTCTTTTGAACCTGTTCATTTGGTGGATTATGAAGCAGGAATAACTTACCAAAGATCCATTCACCGTACCGATTTGGTTAATCAAATATTAAATAGGGGAGTCTCCAATTCCCTTATATTTTTCAATGATTGGATAAAAGACCATGCAACCCAAAATCGAAAATTGGCAAAAAGTATCAGGTTGGAAATAATTGAAAAATCCAGAAAGAGCGACCAGGATACTGTTTTTTATGATTCCAATCGGCCATTGAATTGGAATGATTTCCTCGACAAACCGAACCGTACCAGTAGCAACAATGCTGTGATTTTTACAAGTTTGGCTATGGAGGGGGATCCTTTTATGGAAGATGGGGTTTTGGTTTTACCCTTGGAAATTAAGGTTTATATGCTTCCCGGTTCTTCATGGGTAAGGAATGAAGGCAAAAATGATTATTCATTGAATCATGAGCAAAGACATTTTGACGTCACTAGGATAGTAGGAAATAGATTGATCAACAAGTTAAAAGCATTGGAGCTGAACCCTGAAAATTATGAGGCTGAAGTCAATAGTGCTTTTTTTGACTCTTATAGGGAAATGAACAGACTTCAGGAAATCTACGATGCAAGAACAAGGCATGGCTTAGATAATGCTCAGCACCGCTGGAATACCATTCTTGACAAAGCTTTGAATGGCGAAATGGAAGAAATTGAAAAAGAGTTGATCAAAGGGAAGTAATTAATTGATGGAAATTTTTCTTTTCAATTTCAAATGAATATTTTTATAATGTCAAATGAAATTTTTGAATCTACAAATCAAAGAAAAATGGCCTCTAAAAAGACAAAGCCTTACGAAGAATCCCATCCAAGAGAAGAGAATATTGTTTCTGATTTTCAATATGAGGCTCCTTATGGCAATACTACGGCATTTCAGGTGGAGAGATCCGGACATTCAAAATCATATGATATTCCAAGTGGGTATGGATTTTTTGTACCTGCGTTTGCAAAAGCAAATAGTATGGCCGAAGTAGGGGAGATATTGGACCAAAATCTTCTTTCAGAAGATATTTCCCCTATCGTTGATTTTTTGGATCTAAAAATTCAAGAGATAGCCAAGGCTGCTTCTGTGTCCCCAAGTACTGTTTCCCGATGGGATAATAAGAGTCCGATTGGTACTCCGGGGTCCTATCAGTTTTTTAAAATAGACGAGGTCATCAAAAAAGGCGTGGATTTATTTGGCAATACCACCCTTTTGAAGCAATGGTTGGACAGTCCGAATATGGCTCTTGGAAATATGGCTCCCATTAAGTTGATTACCTCCATGATAGGCTTGGAGTGGGTAGATGAGGCCTTGGATGCCCTTCATTTTGGCAATGTCATGTAAGTATGCGGTATTTCAGAATCATGTCAGAATCCTATTATAAAAATCCATTTGGTTGTTCATATAGCGCAGGGAGATGGAATCCAAAAGGCATGGGGATGATTTACGCCGGAAGTGGGCCTGCCTTATCTTTATTGGAATACCTGTGTATCAAGGGCAATGCCGTTTCAGGAAAATCCTGGTATATGATTGAATTTGAAATCCAAAATCCGGATTTAATAGGAACAATGGAAAAAGAAAGTTTACCAAAACAATGGAATATATTGCCACATGGCAAAATCACCCAGGACTTTGGGAAGATTTGGTTACAGGAAAAGGAATTTCCTTTTTTAAGAGTACCTTCAGCCAGATTAAATCTTTCATTTTATCCGTTGGAACATAACCTTTTGATCAATCCTGAATTCCCTGATCTGAAAAAGTATATGGAATTTGTAGGGCAGGTTAGGTTTGATTATTTGTTGAGTTCTTGAAAATGCCAGTTACGCTTATTTGGAGACTCTGTCTATTGGGAGATATATTATTTAAGACTATTTGAACTTTAAATGCAATTTTATTCGCTTTTTGCGAACTTTTAATTAAATTACATCGTCTGAAATGAAAGTACATATTATTAAATGGAGGTCGATTGAGAAATTTGTAAAGGAACACTCACGATCTGAGGTTTCCTTTGAGATATTCAAAACTTCTATTAAATATGCGGATTGGGATTCAATACATGACATTCAAAAGACTTTTGCTTCTGCTGATATTATAAACAACAACAGAATTGTATTTAATATTGGTGGAAATAATTTCAGACTGATATGTTCATATTGGTTTGGCCCAAAGATGGTTCATTTGTATGTGAAATGGATTGGAACTCATTCTGAGTATTCTAAGCTGTGCAAGCAAAATTTACAATACACTGTTGATTTATATTAATCATAAAGACATGAAAAATTTCACAATTATCAGATCAGAAAATCAATATTTGAACTATTGTGACGAATTGGAAAAACTTTCAAATGAATATAGCAAGAATCCAAATCAAGATTTAATTGATTTGATTGATACCATCACTTTATTGATTGAGAATTATGATGAATCCAATTCAACTTTTGAAGAATCAGAGCCAATTCAATTATTAAAATTTCTGATGCAGGAAAATAATCTGAACCAGAAAGAATTGGCTGAAACTTTAGAAATTTCAAAGGGTCATCTTTCAGATATTTTAAATTATAAAAAAGGGCTTTCAAAAAATATGATCAGGAGTTTGTCAGAAAGATTTAAGATGCAGCAGAGTGCCTTTAATAGACCTTATGAGCTAAAATCAGTTTCAAATAATCAACTTAAAAGTGCAGGTTTGAGAAATTCCCAAAAAGAAACGGAAAAAGTTTAATCTTTATAGTCTATAAATTATTTGATATTCATTTCCTTTTTCAGGATTCAGAATTTCTAAACATGTCATCTTAACCTATGAAACCCACCTTTCAAACATTAATTCTATTCGTGTTTCCTTTTCAGATTTTTGCCCAAAGCGCTTTACCTAGAAATACCCCCGAAGCACTGAATATTTCCAGCAAAGGGATTCAAGAGTTTTTGGATGCTGTAGGCTCTGAAAGCAAACATGAAATGCACAGCCTGATGATTTTGAGAAATGGTCAGGTGGCAGCTGAGGGTTGGTGGGCGCCTTATGGTCCGAAAACCAAGCATACCATGTATTCTGTGAGCAAAACATTCACTGCTTCAGCAATAGGTTTGGCAGTTGCAGATGGAAAGCTGAAAGTCACCGATAAGGTTATATCTTTTTTCCCGGAATCATTACCGACAACAGTTAGCCCCCATTTGGCGGAATTGGAAATAAAAGACCTGCTTTCGATGACCGTAGGACATGACAAAAGTTTCAACCAGGAAGTTTTTACGCAGGAAGATTGGGTCAAGGCTTTTTTGAATTTGCCCATTGCCGACAAGCCCGGCACCAAGTTTCTATACAATACCTCTGCGAGCTATATGCTATCAGCCATCATCCAAAAAGTAACCGGACAAAATCTATTGGAATATCTTCAGCCAAGGTTGTTGGATCCATTGGGTATATCCGGAGCGGATTGGGAGAAAGATTTGGAAGGGATTGCCGTTGGGGGATGGGGTATCAGGGTAAAAACCGAAGATATGGCCAAGCTTGGACAATTGTTTTTGCAAAAGGGGAATTGGAACGGGAAACAGATTTTACCGGAATCTTGGATTGAAGAAGCCAGTACCATGAAAATCATGCAGGAACCCGATGCTTCACCTGAAAGGATTGCTTCCAATGATTGGGTTCAGGGATATGGCTACCAAATGTGGCGAAGCAGGTATAATTCCTACCGGGCAGATGGTGCCTTTGGACAATATATCCTGATATTGCCTGAATTGGAAGGAGTGATCGTCATCACATCTGAAACCAGTGACATGCAGGGTTTATTGGATTTGGTTTGGAAGCATCTACTTCCTGCATTTGATAATGATCCTTCTTCTGAAAAAAACCTTGAAAGAAATTTAAAAAATCTTTCTCTTTCTCCTCTAAAAAGTAAATCAAATAAAAAACTAGAAAATACAATAAGTAATAATACCTATATTGTTGAAAATCAAAATAATATAGTAAATGAATTTAATATAAAATTTCTGAAATCCAGCATTAAACTTTCCTTGAAGGTGGGAGAGGAGTCTCACGAATTCTTCCTGGCTTCGGGAAACTGGCTTCTGGGAACAACAGACAGAAAAGGTCCCAACCTTTTCCACTTTGCCCAAAACCAACTTGATGGTTTGGCCCCATTTAAAGTTGCCGGAAGTTATGCCTGGAAAGATGAAAAGACCATTGAAATAAAACTGAAATACTATGAAAGCCCTCATACCGAAACCATTCTGATCACCTTTGAAGGAGATCATGCAGAGATTATTTTCAAAAACAGTTTTGAGAATAGGGAAGATTGGCCGGTATTTGTGGGGAAAGCTTAATAAGATTTGAGATGTGAGATTTGAGATTTGAGACACAAAACACAAGATTCAAGACTTAGACATTAAATAAAGTAATAATTTGAATTAGTGAAAAAGACTTCACCTTGTCATGTCGACGGCAGGAGACATCTATTACAAACGGGGGGGTTGGACATTAGACACAAGCTCCAAGACTGGGTTACACTAAATGAAGTAAGAATATTAAATAGAGAAAAAAGCCTTTCCTTTTTATGTCTAGCCCGACTACTGCTCGGAATGAAAATCTATTGAAAAGTGAGATTCAAGATATGAGGCACAAAATCCGTCTTTATTTCAAGAAACCTAAATCCATAAACAAACCCCTACTTGGTACTTTGTACTTAGTACTTTGTACATCAAAAAAAAACATGAACAAAACACAAAATATCATCAATAACATTAAGGAAATCAAAGGCGAAATCAACTGGTCAGAGCTCCTGTCCGAGACCATTTCCGCATTTGACTGTACTACGGGAACAATCCATGTGCTGGACAAAGAAAGTAACCTATTGCGCTTAAAGGCACAACAAGGAATCCCGGATTTCCTATTGCCAAAAATGGAAGCCATTCCTATTGGAAAAGGTATGGCAGGTATTGCAGCTGAAAGGAAAAAACCTGTGGAAATGTGTAATCTCCAAACCGATGAATCCGGAGTTGCAAGACCTGCTGCAAAAGAAACAAAGGTTGAAGGTTCCATTGCTGTTCCCATGTTGTTGGATGGCGAATTGTTTGGGACTTTGGGAATTGCAAAACCTGTGCCTTATGATTTTACTGAGGAGGAAAGTGAGGGTTTGTTGAGGATAGGGGAGAGTTTGGCGGGGAGAATTGTTTCATAGTTGATTAAATTTTGGCTGGAAGACAGTAGACGGAAGACGGAAGTAACCTTGATTTAAAGTTTGACATTTATCTTATGAACATCTTTATAAAACCATTCTTATCCTTAATCTTACTTTTTACTGTGGCTATAGGTTATTCCCAAACTGAAAAGTTTACCCGTGCTGATACCTTAAGAGGAAGTATTACCCCCGAAAGAGGCTGGTGGGATTTGAATTATTACCATTTGGATGTGGAAATTTTTCCTGATACGAAATCCATTTCCGGTACAAATACGGTGAGGTATCAGGTGAAAGAGGAGCATCAGGTGCTGCAGATTGACCTTCAGGAGCCTCTAAAGATCATTGCTGCAAGACAGGATGGACAGGAATTGATGATCAGGAAAGAAGGGGCAGCTCATTTTATCAAATTGAGCAAAAAGCAGGTTCCGGGAACTTTTGAGGAGATCATTATCAGTTATGAAGGCCAACCCAAGGAAGCTGTCCGCCCACCTTGGGATGGTGGCATTACCTGGCAAAAGGATGATAACGGCAAGCATTTTATTGCTTCATCCAACCAAGGAATTGGTTCCAGTATTTGGTGGCCAAGCAAGGACCATCCTGCCGACGAAGTGGACAGCATGCTGATCAGTGTAACGTTACCAAAAGATCTTATGAACATTTCCAATGGAAGGTTGAGGAAAGTGGAGAAGAAAGGAAAAACGAGAACCTACCATTGGTTTGTCAGTAATCCCATCAATGACTATGGTGTCAATATCAATATCGGGGATTATGTGCATTTCTCTGAAAAATATCCCGGAGAAAAGGGAGAACTTGATATGGAATACTATGTCCTGAAGAACAACCTGGAAAAGGCTAAAGTACAGTTTCAGGATGCAAGGCGCATGATGGAAGCTTTCGAACATTGGTTTGGTCCGTACCCTTTTTATGAAGACAGTTACAAATTGGTGGAAGCACCCTATTTGGGAATGGAGCATCAGAGTTCGGTTACCTATGGTAACGGCTATCAAAACGGCTATCGGGGAACAGACCTAAGCGGTACCGGTTGGGGGCTGAAGTTTGATTTTATCATCATCCACGAATCCGGGCATGAGTGGTTTGCCAACAACATTACCTATAAGGATGTGGCAGATATGTGGATTCATGAGAGTTTTACCAATTATTCCGAAAGTCTCTTTGTGGAATATTTCTATGGAAAAGAAGCAGGACAGGAGTATGTCCGTGGCACCCGTACCCGGATTGAAAACAAACTACCTATTATCGGGAGGTATTCTGTGAATCATAAAGGTTCGGGCGATATGTATTACAAAGGCGGAAATATCCTGAACATGCTCCGTCAAATCCTGGATGATGATGAAAAATGGAGACAAATCCTGAGGGGATTGAACCGTGAATTTTACCATCAGACTGTCACAACAGAACAAGTGGAAAACTATATTTCAAGAGAAAGTGGCTTGAATTTAGAGAATTTCTTTAACCAATATCTAAGAAATGTTTCAATTCCGACTTTAGAATATTACTTTTCGGATGAGGAGACTCTCCATTATCGCTGGGGCAACAGCATAAATTCATTTGATATGCCCGTGGATATAGCAATTGGAACAGAAACAATGCGAATTTCACCCACTACCCAATGGCAGCAAACTAAGGTAAAAAAGTCTGGTTCACTCACAGTAGACCCGGATTATTATGTGGGGAGTTTTCGATTGAGGTAAAAAAATAGGTTTACGTAGTTTTTTGACTGACCATTGGTCAATCAGATAAAACAACGGATAACAATAACCAAATCTCCAATTTCAATTCTGAAGTTTCAGATTTAAGATACTTTCTCAACCCAAAGAATAATTACCCATGAAAAATCAACGCAGACAGTTTTTAAAAAAAGTCGGTGGCTCATTAGCATTGGCAGGCTTTGGAGGAGTACTTGAAGCAGGAGCTGATGAGGACTTAAACATACTAAGAAGCGAAATCAAACCAAGTGCCAATGATCGTATCAGGATCGGTTTGATTGGTGCTGGAATCATTGGGCATTATGATGCGGAAGCTGCTCTGAAAATAGTCGGAGTTGAGCTGGCTGCGGTTTGTGACCTTTATACAGGACGCCTCGAATTTGCCAAAGAAAAATGGGGAAAGGATATGTTCACCACAAGGGACTACCGGGAAGTGCTTGATCGTGAAGATATAGATGCAGTATTGATTTGCACACCGGACCATTGGCATCAGCGGATTTCCATAGATGCCCTCAATGCAGGCAAACATGTTTACTGTGAGAAACCTATGGTCCATAAGATTGAAGAGGGAAAAGCGATCATTGATGCCCAAAAGGAATCCAAAAAGGTGTTTCAGGTTGGTAGCCAAAGGGCGAGTGCATTAGCGATTTTGGAAGCAAAAAAGGTTTTGGAAAGCGGGATGATTGGTGAATTGACTTATATTCAAGCTTACTGTGACCGAACTGATTTCCGCGGGGCATGGAATTATTCAATACCTCTTGATGCTTCACCGGAAACTGTGGATTTTGACACATTTTTAGGAGATACGCCAAAGGTGCCATTCGATGCGACACGGTTTTTCAGGTGGAGAAACTATAAGGACTACGGAACAGGGGCTGCCGGGGATTTGATAGTACACCTATTGACAGGCATTCATACCATTACAGAATCACAAGGCCCCACCAGGATTTTCAGCCTTGGGGACTTGAAATATTGGCAAGATGGTCGTGAAGCCTACGATATCGTAAATGCATTGATGGATTATCCCGCTTCCGAAAAACATAAATCCTTTCAGCTCTATACCCGGGCAAATTTGGCTGATGGGGAAGGAAAAGGTGGATTCGGTATGAAGATGTTTGGCACGGAAGGCGTGATTGATATTGGTTGGCATGAATTCAAGGTTTCTACGGTCAAGCGCGGCAAAGCACCTGGATTTGGTGGTTACGATGCATTTGAAAGCTTCTCAAAAGCCCAAAAAACCGAATTCCAGAAGTGGTACAAGCAAACCTATGGATCAGAGCAAAGCGGCTATCATATTGGCCGACAGAAGGTTTACAGTGCACCGATTGGCTACGATGACCGTATGGATCATATGGTGGTTTTCTTTAACGCCGTACGGAATAACAACCAAGTATTGGAAGATGCTTCCTTTGGCTTAAGGGCAGCAGCACCGTCCTTGGCCTGCAACTTGAGTATCGAACAGGGAAGACAGATTCTTTGGGATCCGGTGGAGATGAAGTTGGTTTGACAATCCTCCTCAATAACTTTAAATTCTTGCAGAAGCTCTTTAGGTCAAAAATTCCAAAGGCGCAAAATCAGTTGAAGGGATAGTTTATGCCTAATTTTTAAGATTTCTTTTCTGTATGGTCTGAAAATGGGAATGAAATAAGTATTCAAAAGGCATAAATAATTAACTTAATTTTTCGTGAACGATTTGCAGGAAGGGATTGTTGTATATACATATAATTTTGAAGACAAACCAAATTCCAATATGAATAACAAACCACTTTTAGAAAAATTAAACCTCGGGGACATTGAATTGAATAACAGGGTTGTAATGGCCCCAATGACAAGAAGTAGATCAGATAATCCGGAAAATGCACCTACAGACCTTCATGCCAAGTATTACAGACAGCGGGCTTCCGCTGGCCTTATTATTACAGAGGGATCTCAGATTTCCAAGAAGGCAGTAGGATACATCAATACACCGGGTATTTATTCTCAAGCCCAAATTGATGGTTGGAAAAAAGTGACCGAAGCTGTACATGAAAGGGGAGGTAAGGTATTTATCCAAATCTGGCATGTAGGCAGGATTTCTCATCCTGATTTTCACAATGGGGAACTCCCTTTAGCTCCTTCAGCCATCAACCCGCTCGCTAAGTCTTTTACTCCAAAAGGTTTTAAGGAGACAGTTACCCCTAAAGAAATGTCATTGGAGGAAATACAGGATACCATTATGGACTTTAAAATGGCGGGAAAAAATGCCATGGAAGCAGGTTTTGACGGAATCGAGATTCATGCCTCTAATGGATACTTGCTACATCAGTTTTTCAGCCGTACCTCCAATGTGAGAACCGATGGCTACGGAGGAAGTATTGAAAACAGGGCCAGGATCCTTTTTGATATTATCGATGCACTTAAAGAAGTCATGCCCGAAAACAGAATTGGTGTAAGGTTAAACCCTTCTTTACATGGAGTTTTTGGAATGACTATGGATGAAGAAAGTATTCCAACTTTCGATTATATCATCGAAAAGCTCAATGAATATAATCTTGCCTATCTTCATTTGTCAGAGCCATTTTCGGATGTTTCTGAGTTGCCTTTTGCTGTAACCGAAATCGCAAAGCGATATAGGCCTATTTACAAAGGCACCTTGATAATAAATGGGGATTTTGACCAGGAAAAAGGAAACCGTTATATACTGGAAGGATTGGCTGATGCGGTTGCTTTTGGCAAACCGTATGTGTCCAACCCGGATCTAGTAGAAAGATTTGCCCAGGATGCCCCGCTACAGGATTGGGATCAAAGTACTTTCTATACACCCTGTGAAAAAGGGTACACAGATTATCCCAAATTAAAGCTGGAAAAAACAAATTGATCAAAAGGGGCTGAAAAAATCGGCCCATTTTTTCCTTTTCCAGTGATTGGGATTCTGGAATTATTGGAGATCAGTTTGCTCCCTTAAATTTTACAGCTGTTCCTGAAATAAAATTACTTTGGTCGAAAGAAGTGTATGGAACATTCACCTAGCCATCTTGGCTCAGATTTTTAGCTCTTTCCACTAGTCAATTCCTCAACCCATTAAGACCCATGGGCTGACCTCCGGAGTGAGTGGAATTACAAATTCCAAAAATAGTAAGGTGTAGATACAATCTACACATAGCGGCGGGATCGTTGTATAGTATAACTTTACTATTAGTCTGATTCTGGATTATTGTAAATGTAATTTTAATGTTATATAATTTACATTATGTTAAATAAAAAGAAAAACATTCCCACATAACCCATATCACCAAATAAATCAACCATCAACTCCCTAACCCATTCAAATTTGTAAATCCTATTTTTTTTGGTAAGCTTAGCTTTCTATTTGGAAATCTATGAACCAAACCAATACCGCTAAAATTGGCTTATTTCTGGGGCCTATTTTGTTTCTGGGAATTTTGTTTTTGTTACAGCCCAAGGATATGTCGCCCGAAGCCTTGGCCATGTTGGCGGTAACAACCTGGATTGCGGTTTGGTGGATTACTGAAGCGATTCCGATTGCTGCGACTTCCCTGTTGCCTTTGGTGCTGCTTCCCACACTTGGAGTTTTGTCTATGGCCAATACGGCAACGTCCTATTCCCATCCCATGGTCTTGCTGTATATGGGCGGATTTATGATTGCTATGGCCATTGAGAAATGGAACCTTCATAAACGGATTGCTCTGACCATTATCGCCTTTATCGGAACCAATATTCAAAGGATTATCCTGGGATTTATGGTGGCGACGGCTTTTTTGTCTATGTGGATATCCAATACTGCCACTTCCCTGATGATGCTACCAATTGCAATAGCTGTTGTGACTCAATTGAGTTCACCTGAAAATCCCCATGAAAGATCTCCCAATAAAATCGGAAAAGCGTTGATGTTGGGCATTGCCTATAGCGCCTCTATTGGCGGCGTGGCCACTTTGATAGGAACTCCCACCAATATCATTCTCGCCGGAGTCATCAAGGAAATGTATCAATATGAGATTACTTTTTCCCAATGGATGCTTTTTGGTCTTCCGATCTCCATTATATTATTGGCTATTTGTTGGGTGTACCTAGTGAAATTTGCCTACCCTTTCGAAAAGGATTTTGCCATCCATGGTGGTAAAGAGGAAATCCATGCCCAACTCAGGCTATTGGGTCCTATCACTGTAGAAGAAAAAAGGGTTGCCTGGGTTTTTGGTTTGGTTTCTTTGTCCTGGATCCTGCGTTCTTTTGTTTTACAGGATTTTATTCCGGCTTTGGATGATACCATGATTGCCATTGCAGGGGTTTTGGTTTTATTTGTTATCCCCTCCTCCGATCGTAAAACTAAACTATTAGATTGGAAAACGGCCGAGAGAATTCCTTGGGGAATTTTATTGCTTTTTGGTGGTGGATTATCATTGGCTGAAGGATTTAAAGAAACAGGTTTGGCTTCTTGGATCGGCAATCAGTTTGTTTTCCTCGATTTTATTGCATTTGGGCTGTTCTTGTTGATTGTAATTACAGCTGTCAATTTTTTGACCGAAATAACATCCAATGTAGCCACGGCTTCCATGCTGCTGCCAATTTTAGCTGCCGTCTCTTACGCTATGGGTGTCCATCCGTATGGATTGATGGTAGGTGCCACGATGGCGGCAAGCTGCGCCTTTATGCTTCCTGTGGCCACTCCACCTAACGCGGTGGTTTTTGGTTCCGGTTACCTGACCATTCCTGATATGTTCAAGGCAGGCCTTTGGATGAATATTTTTTCTATAATTTTGATTACATTTTTCACCTTATTTATCCTTCCTTTGCTTTGGGGGATTGATTTGAACGTTTATCCGTTTTAAGATTGGAATTAGTCGACTTCATTTTTCGAAATTCAGTGTTCATTATTCAATATTAAAAATTCAAAAATTTCAAAATTTCAAAATTGGAAAATTAAGTATTTGACTACTCAAAATTTGACCTATGGTCAAGAGATCATTCATCCTTCATTCCTCTCAATTTTATTTCAGATTTATTCGATAAATCCCGAATGTTAATTGGAATTTCAGGTAAATAAACAGTATATTGTTTTGATATTTTTGTTATTCACTGATATTTAATCTGCAATCCATGACTTTAGAAAACCTGGCAATAAAAGGCGGTTTAAAATTCTTCGAAAAACCAAGTTAGATCAAATCACATTTTATGGCACAAAATCAACTCATCACCATAGTACCGATCCTTGATAAAAAATGCGATATCCTTTCTGACCATCTTCGATCGATCCGAATCGAGTTGCTTAAGGGCGTAAAACCTGATTTTGAAGCCTTCAATTCCATTCACTTTGCCAGATGGGTAATTATAGATAGGGAAATTCCCGGATTCCCCACTCCTACTTCTGCTATTCCCAAACTTTGCTTTGTGGTGGATTATGACGGTACCCAAGCTGAACTTTTCAAAAACCTATCCACGGTTTCTTCTGCTATGATAGATGGGATTTACTGTTATTGTGAGGATTACCCATTGGAAAATAAAAGGACAGAAGAAAGCAGGATTGCTTTTTTCAATCGACATACCATCAAAAACACTTCAGTTTATATCGGAGCCCCGGGAAGAAGTCTGCAACAAATCAGGGACGAAAGCCGCCTTCGGAATTACCTAAGGGATTATCTTGACTTTTTATCGTTGAAAAGAGGACCTGCGAAAGAAATCCATGAAAAACTCCGCACCAAAATAATGTCCGAAAATGACTTTGAATTTTTGAAGACACCTGTAAAAATGCCAAAAATCAACTGGTTTGGCATGGCCCTGATAGGTTTGATTTTGCTTGTCTTGTCCCCTTTGCTGATACTATGGATATTGATGGTGCAGTTTTTTTATGAAAGAAAGGATGAAGTGTTTACTATGAAAAGAAGTCAATTGGACAATCAGGCACTCAGCACCCTAGAGACTTATGAAGATATTTACAATCAAAACCAATTCACTCAATTGGTGGAAATGAAGCCCGGAATAGTAAGACTGATTACCATCAATGGCATGTTTATGTTGGCCAATGGCCTGATCAGATTCTTTTTTGTCAAAGGGAAATTGATGGGGATACCGAGCATTCATTTTGCCCGATGGGTGCTTTTCGATGACAATAAAAGGGTTTTGTTTTTCAGTAATTTTGATGGAAGTTGGCAGCAGTACCTCGGCGATTTTATAGACAAAAGCGGTTGGGGCTTGACCGGTATTTTTTCGAATACCAAGGTTTTTCCAAAAACAAAGTTTCTATTGACCGGAGGGGCTTATGACGAGGAGCATTTTCTTGCCTGGAGTCGACATTCCCAATTGCCAACGGATGTATGGTACAGTGCCTATCCTCAGCTCTCGATCAAAAATATCAACAACAATACCAAAATCAGAACGCTTTTGATGAAAGATCTTTCCGAAAAACAAGCTGCTAAATTTCTTCAACTTTTATGAAAAACGATATGGATACCATTCTGGAATTTGATGATATACAAGGTTATGTGATCCGGGGATACGCCCGATTTACCTTTTCCAGGTTTTATTACCTTAAAATCACCGAACCAAAAAAAACCAGAAACTGGTTGAGGACTATTTGGCCAAGTTTGACCAATTCGGTACATATTCACAATAAGGAAAATCTTCCTGAGAAAGGTTTGAACATTGCTTTTACAAGTAAAGGTCTTGATGTTCTGGGATTGGACGAGGGAAATATAGCAGCTTTTTCCAGAGAATTCAGACAGGGAATGGCTACTGAACACCGGTCAAGACTGTTGGGGGATTTTGACTCCAGTGCACCTGAAAATTGGAGATGGGGAGGATACAATAATGAGCCCATACATATTTGTTTGCTTGTATTTGGATCACAAGATGATATTGCGAAAGCATATTATGCCGAAATGGAATCCCAATTTGAGTCGGCTGGACTGGAGCAAATATTGAGAATTGATGGTTTGACTTTACCTCAAAACAAAGAACATTTCGGATTTAGAGACGGGATTTCTCAACCAATCATCAAAGACTCCGGCAGATCAGGCCCAAAAGATGACATAGTTGAGCCAGGTGAGTTTATTATGGGCTATAAAAACAATTATGGGGTATTTCCCGACACTCCTTTAATCCAATCCGACCAAGGAGATCTGAATCTTTTGCCAACGGATGCTGGCGGAAGCGGCAAAAAAGATATTGGTAGGAACGGGACTTATCTCGTCATGCGTCAATTGGAACAGGATGTGGCAGCATTTTGGGAATTTATGAATGAAAAGACCAAAAATCATGATGGTAGTATCAATGAATTGGAAAGCCTCAAATTGGCAGCAAAAATGATGGGGAGATGGCAAAACGGGGCTCCTGTGACTAAGTATCCTGATGCCGACCCGGGAGAATTGAGCGATGACAATGATTTTGGTTATGCCAAAAATGATCAGGAAGGCCTGAAATGTCCTTATGGTTCCCACCTCAGAAGATCCAATCCCAGAGATAGCTTTGAGGATATGGGCATCAAAGAATCAATACTTCTAAGCAACAGGCATAGAATTATCAGGAGAGCGAGGCTGTACGGTGATCCGATTGAAGGATCTCCTACAGCACATAAACCAAATGGTGAAGTGGGACTAATATTTGCCTGCTTTAATGTGGATATCAGCCGGCAATATGAATTTGTACAATATTCCTGGGGAAACTCTAAGAAAGTCAAACAGCTGTACAATGATCCTGACCCAATCATTGGGACCAAAGAAAAAACAGAACTTGATGAGGAACAGAATTTTACCATTCAGGGTAACCCTGTCAACCAAACCATAAAAGGTCTTCAACGATTTGTAACTGTTCGGGGCGGGGCGTATTTCTTTTTCCCTTCCATCAATGCTGTCAGGTACCTTTCTACTTTGGATTAAATTCAGTCTGGGTCTTCTATATTGGTTTTGACATTATTCAAGCCGTTCTGAAGGTATTTTTTCAATACCAATGGTACAAACAAAGCAAGGAACAGCCGTCCCAAAATATTTTTGTATGTGAATGAATATTCCCAACGGACCCTGGTTTGGTCCTTATAGGTATCAAACCAAAACCTCCCAAATCCTTTGACTGTGAGATGCCTGAAGAAATCACTGAAATCAGTAATCTGGTAAGCATAGTTGGCATAGGGATTACAGGAAATCAGCTCCTCAACCAAAGTAGCATCATCTCCCCTTTCTATCAGTCTTTTATCCCCTACGCTGTCATAATGTTGACCTTCTACAGTTACCTTTTTGATGCCATAAATCGGCCCTTTTTTGGTCAGCCAATTAGGCAATTCCTTCACGCTCATGATATAATCGTAAGCAGTTTTTTTGTCACAGTCTATTTTCACCTCTGCTGAAGTCAGAATAATTCCTTTCTTCGGCACAGTTTGATCAATGGTATTTGAGGGGTGTATTTTGAATACCGAATCCAGAAAATCAGGAGAGTCCAGGGGCTCTGTCATCGGTAACTTATTTTTGTGGTGTCTTAACTTGGAGAGTGCCTCATAGGCTTTTTTCCTTGTCCTGTTGAAGCTGCCCAATGGCCGGTGTACGGGTAAGGAATGCCAAGGATTGAATGAAAGGTTTTCTCCAAACTCCATTTGATCCTGATGATCAAAGGATTGTGGAAAAATTTTCAGCGTTGCGACTTTAATAAACTGTGAAGTCCAGGCCACTGTAGGGTCTTCTATCGGCATGGTATCAGCATTGGTCTGAAACTGAATATAAAAATCAAAAAGGGCTTCATTATTGTTTAAAGTTTGTGCCAAATTGACCCTCAGGAAATCATAGTCCTTGGTATTGGATACTACAGTTTTGTTTTCAGTTGAGGGTTTAAGAAAATATTTCACTGCCCTGTCAGGACTTCCAAATTGGTAAGGTTGTGTACTCCAATAGGGGATTTCCAAAGGATTGGAGCAAGGAATCAAACTTTTTTTAACGCGCAAAAACATGCCCAAATGAAACGGGTTAAGGAAATATAAAGGCTTGGCCAATGGATTTTTGGAAGTAAGGGACTTAAGTGTCTTACTGAATTGTTTGGTGTTTTTTGAAAAAAAAGTTTCACTGCTCATCAACAAAAAATCCTGTGTGGGTTCATTGAATTCATCATTGATCAGTTTTTCGCCAGGTACCCCCAAGAGCTTAATGGCAATTCCTCTGATATCCTTTTTCTTATCAGCCTGAGGCTTGGTATTCCCATTCGAAAAACGAACCCAGGCATGATATGATCGGTTTTCACTGAAAACTCCAACGTGTAGATCCTTTGGCAAATTGGGTTCAACTATAAATTCTGCTTTAACGCATCCATGCATTTTGGTATGGACTTGTCGGAGCATTTTTTTGTCATCGTACATCCTCTTTACCTGATCTTCCATTTCCCGAATCATCGCAGCGGTGATAGAATCTTCGTCGGCAATTACATATTCTCTTCCTAATTGTTTTTTTCCTTGAGTTATTGACATAAAATCCAGCTTTGAAAATAATTATTAAAAACAAAAAATACGCTACATTAAATTTAATGATATATTTTACTTGTATGCCATTTTGATCTTTAAAATAATGTATTTTAGAATTTCAATCTTGATTTTGCAAAAGGTTCCAATATCCAAACTAAATGTCCCTCAAAGACAATTATTTTCGGGTATTCTAAAGATATTTCAAAGAAAAATTCCGAATGGAAATGAAAAGTAAATTGGTTTATACAGGAGATCATTTTTCCATCCATAATCCAGCTTTGGATTCCGGTGAACAAATAGTCCTAAAAACCGCAAAAATCACCTCCCTTTCTCCAGTAAAGCAAATGAAAGCTGAAAACGAGGGTTCATTTGCAGGAGAAAAAATTGAAGGGTTCAGGCGGGTGTTTGGCTTTGAAAAGAGTCAATCGGAAATCATTCTTAAACTAGATCATGTTTCAGGTGTTTCCTTGAGAGAATTTTGTGAAAGCAACCTGACTTTACTGGAAAAAGTGCATCTCTGCATTAGATTGGCAAGAGCACTTTCAGCTATACATAGTCAGCAGATTATACATCTGAACTTAAATCCTGACCATATCTTAATTGAAAGTCATACCGGATCCATTTACTTTATCAGCTTGGGAATTGCTACCCGGCTTAAAAGGAAAATAGGCATTGATAATAAAATTTATTTTTCAGATGCAAACCTTGATTTTATTGCCCCCGAACAAACAGGAAGAATAAGTTCAGATGTTGGTTATTTTAGTGACATCTATTCTTTGGGAGGTGTTTTCTATTGGCTTTTCACAAATCAATTGATGTTTGGATCCAAGGAATATTCTGCCAAAATCCATGCACACATTGCCCTCTCTCCCCTAGCACCCAGAGATATTTCTGATACACCACCATTGATTTCCAATCTCATTATGAAAATGGTGGAGAAAGATATTGAGGACAGATATCAATCGATTTTTGGAGTACTGCACGATCTTCAGGTCATTTTTTCGAATCTTGAAAACAAAGGAATAATCAAAAATTTTGAACTCGGATCAAATGATTCTTCAGGGATCCTTCAATTTACCAATCAACTTTATGGCCGAAGGAAAGAAATAGCCAAATTGAATGATAGCTATGAAAGGGTAAAAAATGGAGAAAATATACTGGTACTAATATACGGCAGTTCCGGTGTGGGGAAATCGACTTTAGCGGAGCAATTATACCGTCCTGTACTGCAGGATGGTGGTTTTTATATTACAGGTAAATTTGATCAATTAAAGACTGATGTCCCTTATTTCGCCTTTTCCCAAGCTTTTGGTTCCTGGATGGAGCAAATATTATTGGAAGATGAATCCACGCTTCAAAGATGGAAGTCTGAGCTTTACAAAAAATTACATCCCATCGGACGTGCATTATTCGATATAGTCCCAAATCTGGATAAATTACTGGACAACGAGCCCCTCCTACCGGTTCTTCATGGACAGGAATCCAAATTGAGGTTTGAGTATGCATTGACAAATTTTGTTAAAGTGATCTCAGAATCCGGTAAACCGATGGTTATCTTCATTGATGATCTTCAATGGTCCGATTCTTCTTCCCTTGATCTTATAAGAATTATTCTTACCAATAAGGACTTAAAAAATTTTTTGTTGATAGGCACGTACCGGGACAACGAAATCTTTGTGGGCCATCCTTTTCTGGAATTCAAAACAGAGCTTGAAAATGCCGGAATATTTCCAGAAGGACTCCATCTGGAAAACCTTCAGTCTAAGGACATCCATAAGCTTGTTTCAGATACATTAGGCAATTCCATTTTACCATTAAAGGATCTTGCCGATATCATTCAAAAAAAATCGGCCGGTAATGCATTGTTTGTGAATCAGTTTATCAAAGCTATTTACAGTAATGAGATATTGACTTTTGACAGGACCGAAAGGGGATGGAAATGGGACACTGAAAAATTATTGGAATTCAATGTTGAAGGGGACATTGTAGACCTTTTAATAGGAACTATCCAAAAACTTCCTCAAGAGACCGTTTCGATGCTAAAATTGGCCTCTTGTATCGGAAACAAATTTAACTTGGATATTTTGTCTATTGTCACAGGTAATTTGAAAGATGAGGTTTATGAAAAATTAAAGCCAGCAATTAACTCCGGAATGATTTTAGAAGGCCGAAATAAAAGCCTTTATTTTGTTCATGATAAAGTGCAACAGGCAATATATACACTCAATGAAGAAGTTGCCAAAAGGGAAATTCACCTTAAAATCGGAAGGCTTTTGCTTGAAAAAACCCCCAATTCAGATATTAGGGAAAACATTTTTGATATTGTACATCATTTCAATTTCGCCAAGGAATGGGTTAAGGAGCAGGCCGAAATAAAAAAAGTCAGTGAATTAAACCTGATAGCGGGAATAAGGTCCCAAAATGCTGCCGCGTATTCAATGGCATTGCATTATTTTGAAAATGCCATAGAATTTCTGACTGAAGAGAATTGGGAAAAAGACAATGAATTTGTACTGAAGGTATTTTTTAAGGCTGCAGAAGCAGCATATCAATCTAACAATCAGGCTCAATTTGAGAAACTTGCAGGAATTTTGGATGTAAGGGTGAATAAAAAGGTAGAGAAACTCAAGCTAGCCGTCCTAAAAATCAAAAATGCAAACATCAAAAATGATCAGAAATTAGTGATAAATATTGGGTTGGAAGCTGTTAAATTGTTGGGCTATAAGCATAAAAAGAATCCATCCAAAATCGATTTTTTAGTGGGCTATTTTTTAACGAATTATAGATTGAGTAAATTCACTTTGGAGAAAGTATCAAAGTTACCAAAGTCCACCAACGAGGAGATGATTCTTGGTATTGAAATATTACAATATGTGGCTTTTGCCTCGTACTTTTTATCGCCGATTTCCGTCCCATTGCATATTTTCAAAATGTTTGATTGGACTTTGAAATATGGTATTGCTCCTCAGTCCACATTTACAATTCTTATTTTTGGGTATATAAATATTGTCCACATGAATAATATTGAAAAAGGACTAAAAATTGCGCAATTAGGTTATGAATTATCTGAATACCTCAAAGAAGATGAAAACGGATGTAAAGTAAGGGGTGCATATCACATTTTTATTTCTTTTTGGCTAAAACCGATGCATGAAACAATACCTGACCTGGAAGATTCTTTTAAAAGAGGACTAAATACCGGTGAATTTGAATATAATTCTTTAACCGCTTTAATGATTATGTTCAACCGTTTTTTTTCCGGTGACCCACTTCAAAATATAACCAAAAGAGGGGAATTGCTGATCAAACAAATGACTCCGCTAAATCAAACCCTTCAAATAGCTAGAGTAAAAATGTTTACTCAAGTGGCACATTTGTTAATCAAAGGATTTCCGGAAGATTATAAAATCCAAGGAGATATTCTGGACGAGGATGAAGTTTCATTTCCGGACGGACCTGTATCTTCAAGTTATTACAGTAACTTATTTGAACTAAAGAAGGTCGTTGCCCTTATTTTTAACCAATACGAATTGGCTTATGATTTTTCCATCAGACAAAAGCCATATTTGATGTCAATTAATGGTACCATGGGTGAATACCTTTATTATTTTTATGAAAATCTATGTATCAGTTCTATCTACAATTCAAGGGACCAGAAAGAACAAAAACGCCTGAAGAAAATCCTAAAAAAGAATCTTGACAAGTTTAATAAATATGTAAGCTTTTCTGAGACCAATTTCCTTCATCGTTTGGAATTGATGAAGGCTGAAATTTTCTTGTTGGAAAAGAATTATGATCTCGCAGCTAAACATTATTTCAATTCTATTCGCTTCGCTAGAATCAACAAGTTTATCCAAGAAGAAGCTATTGCATGGGAGCGTACAGGGATTCTATATTTGGAAATGAATCAGGCAGAAGTGGCTCAATTTTATTTAACAAATGCCTATAAGACATATTCCAAGTGGGGTGCGAAGTCAAAGTTGGAGCAAATGAAAGAAAAGTATGCCACTCATATTTTACCGGATGAAATAGGAGTCAATTCAAACAGCCTTGACCTAAATACAATTTTGAAAACCATCAATCTTCTTTCAGGTGAAGTGGTACTAGAGAATATCCTGGTAGGATTAATGAACCTTGTGGCAGAAAATGCAGGTGCTGAAAGGGCCTTTTTGATTTCTTTGGAAGACAACAAAAAAGTAATCAAGGCATCTATTGAAAAATCCACCAATCAAATCAAAGTGATGCAAAACATCCCCTTTGAGGAATTTGATGAAATCAGTTCATCTGTTGTCAATTCGGTAGCTCGGAACGGTGAAATACTGGTTTTAGATGATGCCAATTTGGTTCTCCCCTATTCCAACGACGATTATATCTTCAAAAATGCAATCAGGTCCATTGTGTGTATTCCCCTTAAACATGGAAATACAATTTTGGCTTTTCTTTATCTTGAAAACAGGCTTTTATCAGGAGCATTTTCAAAAGAACGTTTGGAAATCCTCCATATAATGGCAACGCAGACGGCCATATCCCTTCAAAATGCCATGTTGTTTGATCAGACGAATCGCCTGAATCTGGAACTAAAACAGGAAGTTGATATGAGGAAAGTAATTGAAGAAAACCTCAGGATCAATGAAAAGCGTTTGGAGGAATACAATATCAATCTTGAAAATAAAGTCAACGAAAGAACCTTGGACCTCAAGATAGAAAAAGAAAAATCCGATGAGTTGTTATTGAATATTCTGCCGTATGATATTGCCATGGAACTTAAAGAAAAAGGTTCTGCTGATGCCAAAAAATTTGAGAATGTAACGGTCTTGTTTACGGATTTTGAAGGGTTCTCGCAAATAGCCGAGGAAATGAACGCAGTTGACTTGGTTTCTGAAATAGATTATTGCTTCAAAGAGTTTGACAAGATTATCCAAAAGCACAATATTGAAAAAATCAAAACCATTGGTGATGCATATATGGCTGTAGGTGGCCTACCTGTGACAAATGAAACACATCCTTTTGATGTTGTCAATGCAGCTTTGGAAATAATGGAATTTATGGAAGTCCATAAAAAAAGGAAGCTGAAGGAGAAACAACCTGTTTTTGAAATCAGAATCGGAATCCATAGCGGAAATGTTGTTGCAGGTATAGTAGGATTTAAGAAATTTGCCTATGATATCTGGGGAGATACTGTCAATGTAGCCTCACGCATGGAAAGCAGTGGAGCAATAGGAAAAATCAATATTTCAGGTACTACATTTGGGTTGATAAATGAAAAGTACAAATGCAGCTACAGGGGTAAAATACAGGCAAAGAATAAAGGTGAAATTGATATGTATTTTGTTGAAGGGAAAGTAGACTGATTTTATTTTTCTTAATGTGTTTTTCAATCAGTTTTGCTGTATTCTCATATAAATTTGGGATTGAATGGTACAGTTCCCAATCATCTGCTCTGTCAGTAAATGAACCTTTGAAAACATGCCTATTATGCTGATCCAGCCTGGATTCCATGTTTTCAGTGTATCCGATGTAAAATCGGTCTATTGACTTGGAGTACAATATATAAACGCAAAAAACTTTCATAGCTATGCGGATTTGAAAAAAAGAAAAAGGCAACATCTCTGTTGCCTTTGAGCCCCCTGCCGGTCCCGATAGCTATCGGGACAGCGACCTACTGATTATCCCGCATCTGCGGGACTCTACCATCCCGATAGCTATCGGGATAAGGAGGCTAATCATTTTTAAAGTATTTAAGGATTAATTTTTGCGTTAAATCAGGGTATTTTTTGAGATTTTCAAGATATGTCCTTGATTTATTTTTTTTAATGTGCTTTTCAATCAGTTTGGCTATATTCTCAGATAAATCCGGGATTAAATGGTACAATTCCCAATCTTCTGCTCTATCTGTGAAGGAACCTTTGAAGACATTCTTATTGTGCTGATCCAGCCTGGATTCCATGTTTTCTGTGTATCCGATGTAAAATCGGTCTATAGACTTGGAGTATAATATATAAACACAAAAAACTTTCATAGCTATGCGGATTTGAAAAAAAGGAAAAGGCAACATTTCTGTTGCCTTTGAGCCCCCTGCCGGGATCGAACCAGCGACCTACTGATTACAAGTCAGTTGCTCTACCAGCTGAGCTAAGGAGGCTTTTAATATTTATTCTTTACTCTACCATCCCGATAACTATCGGGATAAGGAGGCTTTTAATATTTATTCTTTACTCTACCATCCCGATAACTATCGGGATAAGGAGGCTTTTAATATTTATTCTTTACTCTACCATCCCGATAACTATCGGGATAAGGAGGCTTTTAATATTTATTCTTTACTCTACCATCCCGATAACTATCGGGATAAGGAGGCTTTTAATATTTATTTTTTGTTCTACCATCCCGAAAACTATCGGGATAAGGAGGCTTTTAATATTTATTCTTTACTCTACCATCCCGATAACTATCGGGATAAGGAGGCTTTTAATCTTTATTCTTTTACTCTACCATCCCGATAACTATCGGGATAAGGAGGCATATTACTGTTACTTCGTTTTCTACGCCATCAAATCGTGGTGCAAATATATGTGGATAGATGAATGCTGCAAAAGGTTTTTAAAAAAAAATAAGGAGAAATGTTTATCTCCTTATTTATGAGAGGATTAAAATTCTCTGATTATAGTCAGTCTTTTTTTCAACTTCTCTACTTCCGTTTCAGCCTTTCGGATTTTTTCATCAAATTGGTCTTTAAGCTTATCCGCAGTCTTGGAGGCAGCGAAAAATTCCAAGTTGTTTTTCCAAAGCGTAATGTTATTCTCCAGGTCAGAAATCTGTTTTCTGATACCGTGTTCTTTTTTGTTCAAAACCCTGTTGCTATTCGGGTCAGCTTGAAGCTTATTCAGGTTCAGCTTGAATAAAAACTCCTCCTTATCTGTACCTTCAATTCCAAGTTTTTTCACGTAGGCATCAACGGCTTCGTTAAACTTGGCCAAAATCTCCTTCATGTTTTTTCTTGGTACAAATCCGACTGAATTAAATTCGGCTATAAAAGATTCAAGATCTGATTCAGTAGGACTCGCTGCTTTTGCACCTTCTAGGATTTTTTTACAAATCGCTTCTTTGATTTTAAGGTTCTCATCAAATTCTTTGTTAACCTGCTTGGTTGAATTCCTTCTGTTTTCAAAGAATGCATCACATGCGTTTTTAAACCTTTGGTACAATTCATCTCTGACTTTTTCAGGGGTAGGTCCAATTTTTTTCCATTCTTGTTGCAATGAAATCATTTGGCTGGCAGTTTGTTGCCAATCAGTACTTTCCTGGAGCGAGATGGCTTTTTCGATCAGTTCTTCAGCTTTTATTTTGTTGTTTAGCCTGATTTCATCTAGCTCTTTGAAGAAATGATTTTTGTTCTGAAAAAAGTTCTTGAAGAAACCCCAAAACTGTTTATTGATTTCTTTTCCGTTTTCTCTGGGCACAGCACCGATTGCCTCCCACTCTTTTTGAATGGCCAAAACCTCTTTGGTCTTGCTGTTCCATTCTTTGATTTTCGAACCTTTGAAATCTTTGAAAGTTTCCAACTTCTGAATAAGTAACACTTTTTTATCCAGGTTTTCCTTTAAAGTCCCTTTTTGGCTTTCATAAAACTCTTTCCTTCTTGAATAAACAGCATCTGAAGCTGTTTTAAATTTATTCCAAAGGTTTTCTTGTTCATCCCGAGGAACAGGACCTATATGCTTAAATTCTTCATGAAGATCATTTAAACTTTTAATAGCTTCTTTCAAATCGGGTACATTGAAAAGGGCCTCTGCCTTTTCACATATTTCAAGTTTGTGCTCAAGATTTTTCTTTCTGTCAAGTTCTTTAAGCTCAAAATATATACTTCTATTGTCATAGAAACGGTCCATCAGGGCATTGAAAGAAGCCCAAAGATTTCTGTTTTGGGATCCTGGAACTGGGCCAATAGACTTCCACTCATCCTGAATCTGTTTGATGGTATTGATGCTGTGGGTAGTTTCCTCGCCATCTACCAAATCTCTTAATCTGTCAAGAATCTGATTTTTGGCAAAAAGATTTTTTTCTTTTTTCTTTTCCTGTTCCCTAAAAAAATCTGACTTTCTGTCTCTAAGTTCATTTAGTGCTATAAATATTGCTTTGTCTTCATCCGAAGGTCTATATTCAAAATCATCGGCAACACCTCCATTTTTAACAAAATCATTTAAAGCATCTTCTTTTTCCTGATTGAAAATTTCGTCGAAATGATTTTTGATTTCATTGATCGAACCGTCGTCCTTTAAAAAGTCACCTGTAGATAATATCTCCTTTAATGATGACAAAAGTTGCTTCTTTGAAAAATTGGAATAATCGATATGATCTTCGATTTCATGTTCTAATTCAGAGTCGCTTTCATCGGAATCTGCAGATTTCTTGTCTACGGTTTCAATAGTAAGATCAGCACCCTTACTTTGAGTCTCAAGTTCATTTTCGTGTTTTGCACCTTCTACAGGAGATTCTACCTCAGTCTGTTCCGAGGATGATTCACTTGTTGGCTCAACTATTTCTTCAGCAGATTTGCTTTCAGGATTCTCTTGTTGATCTTTCCCGGAATTCTCAACTACTGTTTCCTGTTGAATTTCAACCGAACTTTCTACTTTTTCATTTTTAAGTTCTTCAACAATAGCCCTATCGGAGGTTATATCCCCATCAATTTCATCAACAGCAATATTTTCTTTTTCGCTATTGACTGTTTCGGAGGACCTTTCAATTATTGGTTCACTATTTTCCGGATTTACCGTTTGATCCGGCTCTTCAGAATTTGAAACTTTTTCACTTTTTACTTCATTACCTTCCGCCTTTTTTTTCAAATCTTCAGCATGGGTCACCTTGTCCTCTTCAGACATTTCTTTATCATTGTTCATAATCAAACTTGTACTTTTTTGGAGGCTGTTCCAAACAAAAGTAATAAAATTGCTTTAATTTAATCTTGGGTCAATCGGATAATTTGCCAGTAGCTGAAATTCTCCGCCCATATTTTTCAATATGTTTCTCCATATTTCTTCGGGAGAATCATAAAAAATACTTTTTGAATCAATTTTATCACATACTATCCAGGTATTGTCTTGTAATTCATGGGCCAACTGACCTTCCGACCATCCTGAATATCCAATAAAAAATCTTATATTTTCATTTGAAATTTCTTCATTCTTAAGTTTTAAAATCAATTCGTGAAATTCCCCGCCCCACCAGAGGTCATCTCCCAACTGAATACTTCCTGATACCATTTGATCTCCGAAATAAATAAAATGAAGGGTATTCTGTTCTACTGGCCCACCCACATAAACATCACTTTCCAAAAAATTCAATTCATCTACAAGTTCTGAAAGCTTTAAAATCGAAAGTTTGTTTAGAACAAGCCCAAAAGATCCATTTTCATTATTTTCGCATACCAAAATGACAGACCTTACAAAATTTTCATCCTGCAAAAAGGGTTCAGATATTAATAGATGTCCCGCCTTTGGTATGTCTTTAGAATTTAGATTCATAAAAAATGTGTTTAGAATATTGCGCTTAAGTTATATCTAAATTTCATAAATGCAATAAGAATGATAATTTTAAGCTTAAATTTCCTATGATATGAAAATCGCAGACCTTCGGATTGACTATACCTTAAAATCGCTGGATGAGACTGAGGTGGTTTTGTCCCCTATTGAGCAGTTTAAAATATGGATGGATGAGGCCATAAAAGCAAAAGTGATTGAGGTAAACGCTATGAATCTCTCTACTATAAGAGAGGATGGGATGCCCAATTCGCGTATAGTTCTTTTAAAAGGTGTTGATTCAGGTTTTGTTTTTTTCACCAATTATAAAAGCCAAAAAGGTGAAGAACTGGCCGAAAGACCCTATGCAGCTCTAACATTTTTTTGGCCTGAATTGGAACGTCAGGTAAGAGTAATCGGAAATGTTTCCAAGATTTCTTCCCAAGAATCAGATGAATATTTCTTTTCAAGACCATTTTCCAGTCAGATTGGAGCATGGGCATCTCCTCAGAGTAAGCCAATTCCCGATCGTTCTTTTTTGGAAAAAAATGAAGCAAGATTAAGGGATGAATTGACAAAAGAATCCATAAAAAGACCGGAAACCTGGGGCGGTTATCGATTGATTCCTATGGAAGTGGAATTTTGGCAGGGACGGCCAAGTCGACTTCATGACAGGATTTTGTATGCTAAAAAAGAAGATGAAAAATGGGAAATTGCAAGGTTGGCACCTTAAAATCATTTTAAATCAAACAAATCCCTAACTCCTATCATCTTTTCAACAGTAAAGCCTTCACCAAATTTCGAATTGATGCTATGTCCAAATTCTCTTGCCCTTGCTTCAATAAAATCCAGAAATTCAGCTGAGGATATAAAACTTTGAGGTTCTTTATTTTGAGGGTCATAAAATTGGGACTTAAATGCCTTTATACTCGCCAATTTCAGGTCCCAAAAATCAGTAATGTCAACTACAAAATCAGGTTTTATATAATTATTCTGGATGTAATGGTAAATAAATTTTGGTCTCCAAGGTTCTTGGGATTTGTTCTCATAAACGGTTTCAATTTTTCTTAAACCACTCATAAAACAGGCATGAGAAGCAACTGAAGCTCCTTTTCCATGGTCAGGATGCCTGTCGGAAACTGCATTGGCCAATACAATTTCAGGTTGATATTTTCGGATTATCTTAATTATTTCGATCTGATGGCTTTCGTCATCCTTAAAAAAAATGTCTTTGAAGCCAAGGTTTTCCCGAGCCGATAATCCTAAAATTTTACTTGAATTATTTGATTCCAAAATCCTCAGTTCTGGGGTTCCACGGGTTCCCATTTCTCCTTGGGTAAGATCAAGAATACCGACTTTATAGCCTTTTTGAATATGAGAAGCAATAGTACCCGAACAAGCCAATTCAGCATCATCGGGGTGTGCTGCAATCACTAAAATGTCTAATTTCATAAGACTTTAAGTTTAAAATTTTAAGGCAGATTTTATCTGATTCTCAGTCTCTGACCAACTCTCAATACTGAATTTGTTGAAATATTGTTAAGTCGGGTGATAGTACTGACCCGGACTCCGTACTTTCTTGCAATTATGCTGAGGTTTTCACCACTTCTTACCCTGTGGTATACAGACTCTTGCGCTTTGATCACATGGTCGAAACTGGATGACGTTATGTTGTAAAGCTGACTTTTTATTCTGCCCACGTTGAAATCAAATATTTCCGTAGGGTTTATAGATAATCCCTGATAACGAATTTCAAAGTGAAGATGTGATCCTGTACTTCTTCCTGTATTTCCACCAAGACCTATTATTTCACCTGATTTGACTTCCTGTCCAACCTCAACCAAAAATTTGGATAAATGACCATATAAAGTTTCCAGTCCATTTTTATGCCTTACCACAATATAATAACCATAACCATTTCTATCATAGGACCTAATTCTTACAATCCCATCAAAAACAGTATAAACATTCTGACCTGTTATTAATTTCAAATCTGTGCCATGGTGCCACCTATATCTCCTAAAGCCAAATTCTGAAGTAATTCGGGTTTCATCTAAAGGAAGTTTCCAATCGGTACCAAAAAATGGATCGAAAAGTTTTATCTGAACAGTGTCCTTGAAATCTTTGGGATTAAAATCATAAATATTGATTTTTTTGCTGTCCCAAGAAGAGTAATACTCAAAGGCCGTCACCCAAATGCTATCAATCAGAATTTGTTCTGAAACCTGTACAAGCTGATTGGTAGGTGCCCATACCAAAGAAAGAGTATCCTCAGCAACAATACTGAGTCTTCTGTTTATATTGACGTAATCTTTATATAAAAGGGAATCTGTTTCCCTGGATAAATTCTGAAGATATTTCCCAGAATCAAAAAGTCTCAGATCCCTCGAAAGTGGATTGATGTTGGTATTAGTCTGGGGTTTGGATTTTTTAATGATTTTTGGAAAATTTTGGGCATAGGTTGAATAATTACCTATACCCAAAATTAAGAAAACCAGTAGCCAAAGACTTTTTAACTTCATTATTTATGATTAGGACTATTCTCTAGAGGCCAAGTATCTTTCTGCATCCAAGGCCGCCATACAGCCAGTTCCCGCTGCTGTAACTGCCTGTCTGTAAATATGGTCCTGTGCATCACCACTTGCAAATACACCTTCCACATTAGTTCTTGTGCTTCCCGGAACAGTTTTAATATAACCTGTTTCGTCCATATCAATAATTCCCTTAAATATTCCAGTATTAGGTTCATGACCTATGGCAACAAAAAAGCCTGAAATACTTATTGCTCTGTTTTCATTCGTAATATTATTTTTTACAAGAACACCGGATACCTCTTCTTCCCCTAAAATTTCAACGGTCTCCGTATTCCACAAAATTTCAATTTTAGGATTGTTCATTACTCTCTTTTGCATAATCTGAGAAGCCCTCATTTCTCCTCTTCTGACGATCATGTAAACTTTGCTACAGATATTGGATAAATATGTAGCTTCTTCACACGCAGTATCTCCTGCACCCACAATAGCAACATCTTGTCCCCTAAAAAAGAATCCATCACAAACAGCACAAGCAGAAACACCTTTCCCATTCAACCTCTCCTCGCTTTCCAATCCCAACCATTTTGCTGAAGCTCCGGTTGAAATAATCACGGTATCTGCGTGAAGGGTATGCTGCTCATCGACGATTACTTTATGTGGTAGGCTATTAAAGTCCACCGAAGTAACCATGCCATAGCGAACCTGTGTTCCAAATCTTTCTGCTTGTTTTCGAAAATCCTCCATCATTTCAGGTCCCATGATGCCATCCGGATAACCGGGATAATTTTCCACATCCGTTGTTATGGTCAATTGCCCACCGGGTTGACCACCTGTATACAAAATGGGATTGAGCCCTGCCCTAGCAGCATAAATTGCAGCTGTGTAACCAGCCGGTCCTGATCCAATTATCAAGACTTTTGCTTTTTCAATGTCTGAAGTCATTTGGTTGTTTATTGAAGTTGGCAAATTTTGTGAAAATACCCTTCACAACAAAGTTAATGGGTGTTAAAATTCCCTAAACCAAGCCTAGTAAATGAGTTTCAGTAGGTTATTTTTGATTTAATGGATTGCGTCTTGAGGGAAACAAAAAAAGGGGAATTTTCCCCTTTTCTGATTTTATATTTACCAAAGGTTAAATCAACCCAGGTAAGGTTTTAAAGTTTTACTTCTAGAAGTATGTCTTAACCTCCTGATAGCCTTCTCTTTAATTTGTCTAACTCTTTCTCTGGTTAAGTTGAATTTTTCACCTATTTCCTCCAAGGTCATGGCATGCTCTCCATTAAGTCCGAAGTAAAGGGTGATAACATCAGCTTCTCTTTGAGTAAGTGTAGATAATGCTCTCTGAACTTCCTTTCTCAATGAATCTGTCATCAAACCATCGTCAGGTTTTTCATCGCCATCATTTTCCAGGACATCCAAAAGACTGTTTTCTTCTCCCTGTACGAATGGCGCGTCCATTGAGACATGTCGTCCTGAGATTTTCATGGTGTCTACAACTTCGCCCGCTGTGACTTCAAGTACTTCTGCTAGTTCCTCAGGTGAAGGTTCTCTTTCAAATTTCTGTTCAAGCTCACTGAAAGTTTTACTGATTTTGTTTAAAGATCCTACCCTGTTCAAAGGTAATCTAACAATTCTGGACTGTTCTGCTAAAGCCTGAAGAATTGATTGCCGAATCCACCATACCGCGTAAGATATGAATTTAAATCCCCTTGTTTCATCAAACCTCTGAGCGGCCTTTATGAGACCCAAGTTACCTTCATTGATCAGATCTCCCAAAGATAGACCTTGATTCTGATATTGCTTTGCCACGGATACAACAAAACGGAGATTGGCTTTTGTAAGTTTTTCTAAAGCAAGCTGATCTCCTTCACGGATTCTTTTTGCTAAAACTACTTCTTCATCAGCGGTAAGAAGATCGACCTTACCAATTTCCTGTAGATATTTATCAAGGGACTGGCTCTCTCTATTGGTGATCTGTTTGCTAATTTTTAGCTGCCTCATTCAAGAATATTTTTTATTATGACTCAATTATTAACAGAAGTAAGAATAAATAAAGTTCAAAGAATTGAATACTTCAAATTTCTTAATCTTTATTTTCAGATTTCGCCGGTTTTGGTATTAAAACTTTTCTCGACAACTTAAACTTACCGGTTTTTTTATCGACATCTATGAGTTTAACCTGAATTTCTTCTCCAGGTTCAAGAACACCTTCCATATTTTCCAATCTCTCCCATTTGATCTCTGAAATATGCAACAGACCATCTTTTCCTGGCATAAATTCTACAAACGCACCAAACGGCATGATGTTTTTAACTATCCCGGTGTAGGTCTCTCCTATTTCAGGTTGAGCGACAATCGCTTTGATTCTGGAAATAGCAGCATTCATTGAATCTTGATTGTTAGAGAATATGTTGATTTTACCCATATTATCTTTCTCCTCAATAATTATGGTAGCTCCGGTGTCTTTCTGGATTTCCTGTATTACTTTTCCACCTGGACCAATTACTGCTCCGATCAATTCCTTAGGAATACCCATGGTAAAGGATCTTGGAGTATGTGGCTTAAGATCAGGCTTCGGTGCAGAAAGGGTTTTCTTGATTTCCTCCATAATATGAAGTCTACCTGCTCTTGCCTGATAAAGTGCCTCTTTCAACACACTGTAATCCAAACCTTCCACTTTGAGGTCCATTTGACAGGCAGTGATGCCTTTCTCAGTTCCGGTTACTTTAAAATCCATATCTCCCAAATGATCCTCATCTCCAAGGATATCTGAAAGAATGGAATAATTCCCGGTTTTTGAGTCAGAAATCATTCCCATCGCAATACCTGTCACAGGAGCCTTTATCTGAATACCGGCATCCATCAAGGCAAGAGACCCTGCGCAAACTGTCGCCATTGAAGATGACCCGTTTGACTCCAAAATATCAGAAACAATTCTAATAGTATATGGATTGTCGTCTCCAGTTGGAAGTACTTTTTTCAAAGCACGCATGGCAAGATTTCCATGTCCTACTTCCCGTCTTCCGGGACCTCTGTTTACTTTAACCTCACCGGTTGAAAAACCAGGAAAGTTATAGTGAAGGAAGAACTTGTTGAATCCTGAAATCATTGCACCATCAACCATCTGTTCATCCATTTTTGTACCCAAAGTACAAGTAGTAATGGACTGAGTCTCACCTCGGGTGAAAATTGCCGAACCATGAGCAGAAGGTAAATAATCTACTACAGACCATATTGGTCTTACCTCATCGAGTTTCCTGCCATCAAGTCTCTTCTTTTCATTTAGAGTCAGATTTCTTGCTGCTTCTTTGTGGATTTTTGAAAAATAAGGTCCAATAAGGCTTGCCTCAAAACCATGCTCTTCGCCCAAACTTTCAATAAAACCCTCTTTGATAGCTTTGATCAATTCGGATCTTTCTGATTTATTTGGAATTTGTCGGGCTACTACTTCATAGCATTTGTCATAAAGCTCTCCGTACATTTTCTCGTATAATGCAGGATCGGTTTTTTCGTGGTTATATTCCCTTTTGACCTCTTTTCCAACCGCAATTGAAAGCTCTTTTTGAACCTTACAATGTTTCTTGATCTCTTCATGGGCAAATTGGAGCGCCTCAACCATCTCGTCTTCCGAAATTTCATTGGCTTCACCTTCAACCATCAGAATGTATTCTTCCGAACCAGCAACGATAAACTCCATAGAAGCGGTTTCAAGCTGTTTTGGAGTAGGATTTATCATTAAATTCCCATCTATTTTGCCTACTCTTACTTCAGAAATAGGTCCATTAAATGGTATATCTGAAACAGCCAATGCTGCTGAAGCTGCCAATCCGGCAAGACAATCAGGTAATACATCCTCATCAGCAGACATTAATGTAATGGCTATATTGGTATCCGCATGATAATCATCCGGAAAAATCGGTCTGATAGCTCTATCAACTATCCGACTGATCAAAATTTCATAATCAGAAAGCCTTCCTTCTCTTTTTAAAAATCCTCCCGGAATTTTGCCGGAAGCTGCAAATTTTTCTTGGTAATCTACAGACATAGGAAGGAAGTCAACTCCTTCCCCTGCTTCTTTTTTTGAAACAACAGTGGCAAGCAACATTGCTTTGCCCATTTTAACAACTACTGCCCCATCGGCCTGCTTTGCCAATGCGCCAGTTTCAATAATGATTTCCCTACCATCCTCGAGAATGATAGATTTTGAAATTACGTTAGGTAACATAAATGTTTGTTATGAGTAATAAGGTAAATAAAGATGTAAAAGTAAGGCTTAATATCAGGGGAAATAAAAAAGTAAGGTTCTCCCATCGAGAACCTTACATTAAAATGATTATTTTCTAATTCCTAAGTCGGTTAGTATTGCTCTGTATCTTTCGATATCGTTTTTGACCAGGTAATTAAGAAGTCTCCTTCTTTTACCGACTAATTTAAGTAGACCCAATCTTGAAGAGTGGTCTTTTTTGTTTGTCTTCAAATGGTCAGTTAAGTGCTGAATTCTATAAGTGAACAACGCTATTTGGGATTCCGGTGAACCTGTATCGTTATCAGCTTTTAACCTGCCATGATTTTTGAACAACTCTGATTTTTTCTCTGTAGTTAAATACATGCCTAGTTAATTATTATTTTTTTTAAAACAGCTACAAAGGTATAGCTATTATTTTGAATTTAAAAATCTGGCCTGAAATTTAGAATTAAATCTATTGTACCAATTTTTGATCTTTTGAAACAATTCAACATAGGTTTCGGGCTCAAATAATCTGGCATCTTTTCTGGCTTGTTTCAGGAAGAAAAATCCAATTGGTAGCAGGACGAGGTTGGAAAACCAGGTTCCAAACATAGGGTCGGCAATACCCTCTTTGGCCCACTTCTCTCCGGTAATGGTCAACATGTAGTAAATGATGAAAAATATGATGGACATCAAAACGGGCATACCTAAACCTCCTTTTTTGATTATGGCTCCCAAGGGAGCACCAATCAAAAACAGCACTATACAGGCGAATGCAGTGGTGTATTTTTGGTAAATGGCGATTTGGTACCTCCTGAATTCTCTTTGATAGGTATCTATTTGGGTAAGTTTGGTATTGAAATTGTTTTTTAGGGTTCTTGCATTACTTAAAGCTATAGATGCAGCCCTCGATTCGTAATTCCCGTTTTGGATGATTGAGTCTATCCAAACTTTTTTCTCCGGAGTGAATTCAGATTTTCCTTGAAACCCTGAGAAAGCTTGCTTTTGGATCAAATCAACTTTTGGTTCTGAAGATTTCTTAAGGGTGTCTGACTTTCTTGAAATCAGTAAAGAGTCAAGGGATTTAATTGCTGAGATTTTATTTTTGTTTATCAAATTGCCTGTAGTCGATTCTTTAGAGGCCTTTGGACTATTAATTTCTCCCTTATTTACAGTGGCTTGAGTTATTTGATTCAGACTATCGGACCCTTGAATGATCAATTCTTCGTCTGTTACATTCATGGAATCTGAATTGTCGGAAACCTGAAGGTCTGCAATAGTATCTGTAGCAATATCTGTTTCAACGGAATCTTTCATTTCCGCTTTGATTTTTTGAATTGATTTGATGTTTTTTATTGAATCATCACGTTGCTTTCTTTCCGCAATATCAATCGGGGGAACTATTTTCCGGTTTCTGGAAAAATAAGGAAAAGATGATTCAGTGTTCAGGTAATTGTAATAAATTATTTGATTGATTTCTGTGTTTAAGGAATCCAATCCTGACCTGAGCTGTGCAATATTTTTGATTGATCGGTTTGTTGACCACAGATCCTCAGGCGTTCTGTTCAATTGAAATGATTCCAGATTAAAAATAATCTGGTTTTCAGAAAAACTTGTCCGACTAAAATCCACAGGTTTTTCGGTTATTCCTCTTTGTCCTCTCGATTCCTTATAACTTGTTCCATTATAAAGAGTCATACTCATATAACTATCGTTGAAAAATGGTTCCATTCTTCCTGAATCAGCAAGAATGATATTTGTATTTCCCTGCCCTTCCTCATGATTATAAATAATGATATCCTTCAACCTGACTTCATCCAACTTTTGGTTCACTTTGATACTGTAATTTGGTATTCCACTATAAAACACGCCTTCCTTAATGTCCAAGGCGGGAGATTTCATCCGGATATCGTAGAGAAGACTAAAAGTTTTCAAATTTACCTTTGGCACTAGGTAGTTGTTGGATAAAAAAGCAAGGATACTCAAAAAAACCACAAAAATCCCAATTGGTCTCAGTGCACGAATCAAGGAAATTCCAGCGCTTTTCAATGCTGTCAATTCAAAATGTTCGCCTAGGTTTCCAAATGCCATCAGAGCAGAAAGTAATACAGCCAAAGGCAAAGCCATTGGAGAAATGCTGATGACGAAATAAGAGATCAACTCCATGTAAATCCAAAAATCCAATCCTTTACCGAAAATCTCATCGAAATATTTCAGCATATTTACCGTGAGCAGAATAAAATCCACTACTACAAAAGTTAAAAAGAAAGGACCAAGAAATGACCCTAAAATCAGTTTATCTATTTTCTTCATTTAAATTAACCCTGCAAGCCATATTAACGGCAAAGGTTGTGAAAATTTTCAAATATTATGGTTTTTTGAAAATCAACCTCCAATGATTTCTTTTAAATTGTGTATCAGGCTTTCCCAAATAGATTCCAACTCATCATCATCGTAAGAATCACTGTAATCAATGACTTTCATAAACATAGTTTGCGTCAGTTCATTTTCTTCTAATTTAAACTCTATATAAGAGTGGTCTGTTTCATCAGGATTATTTGGATCAAAGAAATCAAATTTGACATGAATGTTTGTTCTTAGGGCCACGATTCTGGCATAGTGGTCCTCACCATCAAAATGAAAGATGTAAGTTTTATCCTCATTGATAGAAACATCATCGGCAAACCATTCAGCCAATCCACTGGCCGTACTCAAATAAGGAAATAATACTTTCCTGGAAGTATTGATTTGATAATCAGCAACAAATTTATTTTTTACCATTTTCTCAGAATTTTAGTTTTTAAAAATTCACTTTTTTGCAGGCGTTTGCTTGCAATTATATACATAAGACCTCATATTTGCAGTCCGAATTGGCGAGGTAACTCAGATGGTTAGAGCGCAGGATTCATATCCGCCGCGGCGGACAGCAGTTCAACTCTGCAATACCATTTTGACGTTAAAGATGTCAAAATAATTGGGATTCTCCCCATAAGATTAATACCTGGCGAGGTAGCTCAGATGGTTAGAGCGCAGGATTCATAACCCTGAGGTCAGGGGTTCAACTCCCCTCCTCGCTACATAAAGCTTCTCAAATTTGGGAAGCTTTTCTCCATTAATAGGGCCATGAAGCAGGATTCATATCCGCCGCGGCGGACAGCAGTTCGATCCTACTCCTCGCTACACTCAAGCCCCACTTTTGGGGCTTTTCTTTTTTTAATTATAATTCAATGTTCTGTGTTTACGTACTATATTCATTTTCGGCCAAAAGGCTTTATACCGGAATGACCTCAGACCTCATTACCAGGTTTAAATTCCATAATGAGAAATCAACTAAAGGACATACCATCCGATACAGACCTTGGTATTGTATCCATGTAGAATTTTTTAGTACCAAATCTGAAGCCCTTCTAAGGGAAAAGGAACTGAAATCAGGTAAAGGAAGGGATTGGATTAAATCAAATATTATTCCCCAATACCTTTAGCACAGAATTCATATCCGCCGCGGCGGACAGGGTCCCGATAGCTATCGGGATCCCCTCCTCGCTACTTAAGCCCCACTTTTGGGGCTTTTTTTATTAAAAAACCAATCCTTTAAAATCTCTAAGAAAACTGGATTTTAAAGATTGGTTTTTTTGATTTATTGGACTTTTGTAATATAGTAAAAATTCATAAAATGACCTTGTAAATCCAAAAAATAGAAATAAAAAAAGCCCCAAAATTTGGGGCTTCTTAATAAGTTAAGTCAGTGCCTACTTACTTAACCTTTTCAACTACAGCTTTGAATGCCTCTGGGTGATTCATTGCCAAATCAGCAAGAACTTTTCTGTTCAATTCGATATCAGCTTTTTTCAACATACCCATAAACTGAGAATAAGAGATACCATATTGTCTGGCACCTGCATTGATACGCTGAATCCATAAAGCCCTGAATTCTCTTTTCTTGGCTTTTCTATCTCTATAAGCGTATTGTAAACCTTTTTCGTACTTGTTTTTTGCTACTGTCCAAACGTTCTTTCCTCTCCCGAAGTAGCCCTTTGTTGCTTTCAATACTTTTTTTCTTCTTGCTCTTGAAGCAACTGCATTTACTGATCTTGGCATAATGTTTAAATTTTTGACTCTAGGTGCTTTCAGTTTATGCTGAAAAGTCTTGTTAACCTAAGCGTCTGGTGAATAAATAACCTGAATTGATTTTGAAGAAATGAAAATAGATTAACCTATTCTCAACATTGCTTTTACTCTGCCTTCATCAGACTCGTGAACCATACCCATTTTAGTAAGATTTCTCTTTCTCTTGGTAGATTTCTTGGTCAGAATGTGGCTTTTGTAAGCATGCTTCCTTCTGATTTTGCCGGTTCCTGTTAGGGTAAACCGCTTTTTTGCACTTGATTTAGTTTTTACTTTAGGCATAACTGTATTTGTTTGTTGAAATTATTTCTTACTGGCTTTTGGTGTTAAGAAAAGAAACATTCTTTTCCCCTCCATTTTTGGAAGTTGTTCTACCTGTCCATATTCCTCCAACTCCTGCGCAAACTTCAACAGCAACATTTCTCCTCTTTCCTTGAAAACAATCGATCTACCTACAAAATGTACATAGGCTTTTACTTTTGCTCCTTCTTTAAGAAAGTTGATAGCATGCTTCAACTTGAAGTTGAAATCATGGTCGTCAGTGTTCGGACCAAACCTGATTTCTTTAAGAACAGTCTTAGATGCATTGGCTTTGATCTCCTTTTGCTTCTTTTTCTGTTCATATTTAAATTTTGCGTAGTCTATCACCTTACAAACAGGAGGACTGGCATTTGGGGAAATCTCAACGAGATCAAGTTCGTTTTCCTTTGCAATTTTTAAGGCTTCGGTCAAGGTCAAAACGGCATTTCCGCCATCTACAAAATCGCCTACTACCCTGACTTCTCTTGACCTGATTTTGTCGTTTACCTTATAAGGTTCTTCTTGTCTCTGTCTGAACGGTGTTCTTCCTTTCAAAATACTTATGGTTGTTTAATGAAATTGCCTGCAAATATCGGAATAAATTTGAGATATAAAAAAACTCGCTAATTAATACCGTATTTAATTGTGTAATGATTCTTCAATTATACCCTTGAAGTAAGCAGCAAAGCCTTCCGGAGTATAATTACCTAGGTCACCTTGACCATGCTTCCTTACAGAGATTAAGCCCTCCATTTGTTCTTTTTCGCCCACAATGAGCATAAAAGGGATTTTCTTAACTTCTGCATCTCTGATTTTTCTTCCGATCTTTTCATCCCGGTTGTCTATCGCCCCTATGATATCTGAATCCTCCAATGCACTTCTGATCTCCTCTGCATATGCAGTATATTTTTCAGAAATAGGCAGAATAATGATCTGGTCAGGAGACAGCCAAAGAGGAAAGTTTCCGGCACAATGCTCTATCAGAACAGCCACAAATCTTTCCAAAGAACCAAATGGCGCCCTGTGAATCATGACCGGCCGATGTTTTTGATTGTCGGAACCAATATATTCCAATTGGAATCTTTCGGGTAAATTATAATCTACCTGTATGGTACCCAATTGCCATTTTCTGCCCAAAGCATCTTTGACCATAAAATCCAGTTTTGGACCATAAAAAGCAGCCTCACCTAATTCGGTCACTGTATCAAGTCCCTTTTCGGCAGCCGCTTCGATGATTGCTGATTCAGCTTTGTTCCAAGCCTCATCAGTACCTATATATTTGTCCCTGTTATCGGGATCTCTTAATGAAATCTGGGCAGTATAATCCGAAAAGCCCAAAGCTTTGAATACATAAAGCACCAGATCAATAACTTTTATAAATTCCTCTTTTACCTGATCCGGCCTGCAAAATATATGGGCATCATCTTGCGTAAAACCTCGAACCCTGGTCAAACCATGCAATTCGCCGCTTTGTTCGTACCTGTAAACAGTTCCAAATTCAGCATATCTGATAGGCAGGTCTTTGTATGACCTGGGTTTATGCTTATAGATTTCGCAGTGATGGGGACAATTCATCGGTTTCAACAAAAACTCCTCACCTTCATTGGGCGTATGGATGGGCTGGAATGAATCCTTTCCGTATTTTTCATAATGCCCGGAAGTCTCATACAAAGCCTTATGCCCAATATGTGGGGTAACAACTTGCTGATAACCCGACTTGTCCTGTGCCTTTTTCATAAAATTGACAAGTCTCTCTCTTAGCAACGTACCCTTGGGTAGCCATAAAGGCAATCCCATGCCCACTTTTTCGGAAAAAGTAAACAATTCCAATTCCCTGCCCAATTTCCTATGATCTCTTTTCTTTGCCTCTTCAAGCATAAACAGGTATTCCTGCAATTCTTTGGCTTTTGGAAAAGTAATACCATAGATCCGGGTAAGCATTTTCCTTTTCTCATCCCCTCTCCAATAGGCACCGGCAATGTTCAAAAGCTTGGCTGCTTTGATAAAACCTGTATTGGGGATATGTGGTCCACGACAGAGATCAACGAAATTGCCCTGCTCATAAAAAGTGATGGAACCATCTTCCAAACCTTCCAAAAGGTCTAATTTATATTCATCCCCTTTTTCCTGGAAGTAAGCAATAGCATCGGACTTTGATACATCTTTTCTGATAAATTCGCTTTTTGTTTTGGCCAATTCCATCATTTTGGCTTCAATTTTTTCCAGTTCAGCACCTTCCAAAGGTTTGTCACCAAAATCAACGTCATAATAAAATCCGTTTTCAATCGGCGGGCCAATGCCGAATTTCACCCCGGGATAAAGTGATTCCAAGGCTTCTGCCATCAGGTGGGCAGAAGAATGCCAAAAAGTATTTTTCCCTTCAGGGTCATTCCAGGTCAATAACTGGACTTTTGAGTCCTGATGAATGGGTCTGTTTGCATCCCAAACTTCCCCGTTAACTTTTGCTGCAAGTACATTTCTGGCTAAACCCTCGCTGATACTAAGTGCAATCTGTAACCCTGAAACTCCTTTTTCATAATCCCTGACCGAACCGTCCGGCAGGGTGATTTTGATTTGTTGGTTGGACATTTAAAATTTTAACTATATGAAACATGACATCTTTACAAACAGATGCTTAATTAAGGTGCAAATATGCAAATTGATTGTGGGTTTTTCTTAGATAAAAGCAACAAACTCTATTATTTTTTTAAATATGAGGCATCTTGGGAAAACTTGAAAAACAATACCAAGTTTCTTAAAGAATTATCTGGGCACTTATTTTTACCCCAAATGAATTTGCTCCCGGATTATCCAAATAAGTGATCCTATGGAAGGCATCCACCCTAAAGAACTTAAAAATATTTTCAATCCCATATCCTAATTCAATATAGGGGGTACTTGCGTCGAGTCTTCCAAAAGCCGGTATGGGATTACCTGAACCATCCAAATCGGATGAATTCGACAAGTTTTTGTCGCTAACACTCCCCCACAAAACATTGGCATTCGCAACAGCCCTCCATTTGAGTTTCTTGATCAAAGGAATCTGATTGAGTCCAAATCCTTCAAAAGAATGGCGGTAACTTAAACTTGCAAATCTATCACTCGCAAATTCATTGAAGTTCATCAGGTTGAAAGCGACGGTTGTATAAAAAATAGTTTCGTTACCTATGTGGTTTTCAAGAAGCGGATAGGGTACTGTGCCCCTGACAAAACCCGATTTCAATTCATATCTTGATACCCCTATCAATCCTAGATTGAGTTTTTGATAGACACTTAGAGTATATTTTTGGTAATTGATATCGCCACCAAGGTTGTTGAGTCCTTGGGTAAACCTAAAATCAAAAACAGGCCACTTTACCGGACCCAATGACACCCTATAGTTGTCATTTATAATCTGTATTTCATCTTTGCCATATCGAACCCCAATATTTATTTGAGCAAGATCAAACCTGTTTTGGTAAACTCCTGTGTTTTCATTGAAATAATTGAATTCAAATAAAGGATCAAATTCCTTTCTGGTAAAACCTGCCGTAAAGTTTAATCCCCTAAATACCTCCCTTTGGGTGATGAGTCTGAAATATTTACTGTAATAGGGTTTGTTCAATGTCCCGAACCTTGATGCTGCAAGGAAAATACTGTTCAACTGAAGGTTTTCTATTTCCAATCCGACCTGATCGATTTCCTTTTGGGTATTTATCTGAATGGTTGTCCATCTTTTTCGGTCAAGAATTTTGGTACCTGAAATAAAATATTTCACTTGCTGATCTGCAAATCCATAAGCCAAATATCCTGTAAAGACATATTTGTTGCTGAATTTGAGATTGGTACGCAATCCGCCTCCCAATCTCAGCCCTTCAATGTCATTGTAATTAAAAAGTCCGGTCCAAGGACCGAAATCAACTTTGCCAACAGGCAGAAATCCTGTTCCCAAAAATTTGATCCCCTCTGAATAAAATCTGATTATTGGAATCCTGCTTAGGGTATCCACCATCTGTCGCGAAACAATTTCTTGATCACTTAAAGGTTCAGGTCTGACCTTTTGCCAAAATTCCTCTGTCCCTTGATCAAAATCTTCTTTCAATTCTATAGATTGGAAGTAAAAGCTTGTTGGTAAGGGGTTATTAATTTTGAAGTTTTCCTGGGAATTATAAAATTTTGCAAGCAAGCCAACTGTGTTTTCAGTTATTTTCGAGATTTTGATCAAAACTCTTGTTTTGGAAGGAAGCAATGGCCCCGCTTCAGTCTCTACCAATTCCTGCTGGATTTTTATCCTTTCTATAAAATTTAAGTTGGCAGACTTTGGAATTGTTAAATCTATTTGTTTGAGGGCATAATTTTCCTTTTTGATCCAAATAGTACCCGTAAACGCCAAATCCTGTTCCCGAAGTGGGTATACTTTGAGCATGTAACAATAGTCTTCCCCCACCATCAGAGAATCCATGAGATCATAATCATAAAAAGTCTTCCATCCGTCCGTAATGGGAGAAACAAATTCCTTCTCAACGATTGTCAACCAGTTTCTGTAGAAATTATATTCTTGAAAGGCAGAACCTGTAATTTGTGAAACAGTTGTCCCATCAGTAATACCTACTCCCGTCAATCTCGAGTTTTCGATAATTTCCTTTTTTAAAATGGGATCTGTTCTGAAATAAAACTTAGAATATGTTTCAGAAAAGAACATGGGAAGGATTTTTTTTCCTTCATCATTGGTCAACTGCTTGATGCTATCCATCACAGCAATAACTTTCTTAACTTGATTTCTTTCCTTAAAAGCACCCTCTACTTCATCTAAGTCAAGTTCTATTTTGGTATAATTATCAGATTCGTAGGCGGTTAAGTTTCTTTTATCAAATTTTTCTTTTGACGCTACCGCTTTTCTGATAATGGCAAAAGCCGGGTTTTCACCTGATTCAAAGACAAACTCCGAAAGGTTGAAAGTCGAGGGAATCAATTGAAAGTTAATTACCGGAGAAGGAGTTGTAGGAATTTTTTTAGTCTGTGAAACATAACCCAAATAACTCACTTGGATACTATCTGCTTTAGTAGTAGAATTTAAAACATAATTCCCTTCAAAATCCGTGGTTGTACCCAAAGTGGAACCTTTCAAAATTACGCTTGCAAATGGAATCGGATCCCCCGTTTCGGAATCAGTTACCTTTCCAATAATACTTAATTGTGCAAAGGAAATTGTCAGAAAACAAAAAAATGAAATCAGGAATAAAAATATGCTCTTCATATAGGTTTATAGGTATGGCTGAAACACTTTTATCCTGGCAAAAAGTTCTAAACCAATTTCTTTTTTAAAATGGGTAAGAATTTGTTTTGATTAAGAGGCTAAAATTAACCTGTTCAAAAAATAAATCCATCCTTATATTTGTCTGCAATTATATAGCAAATGCAATACGACATTATTATCATCGGAGGCGGAATAGTCGGACTGGCTACAGGTCTCAAAATCATACAGCAAAAACCTAACTTAAAAGTAGTGATTCTGGAAAAAGAACCTGAGGTGGCCAAGCATCAAACGGGCAATAATTCGGGGGTAATCCATTCCGGCTTGTACTACAAACCCGGTTCCTTGAAAGCAACCAATTGCATCAGAGGCTATCATGAACTCATTAAATTCTGTGAAGAAGAAAGTATTCCCTTTGAACTGACTGGAAAGGTGGTGGTAGCCACCAAAAATGAGCAGATTTCAATATTGAATGGATTACTGGAAAGAGGATTGCAAAATGGATTGGCAGGAACAAGGGCCATTACTTTGGATGAATTGAAGGAATATGAACCTTACTGCGCAGGCGTAGCTGCTATACATGTACCTCAGACAGGGATTGTAGATTACAAAGAGGTGGCCATTGCTTATGCCAAGAAATTCGAATCTTTGGGAGGAGAAATTTTTCTAAACAATAAAGTTGATAAAATCATAACCGAATCGGGTGTTTCCCAGGTCCGCACTGCCTACCATGAATTTTCAGGCAAATTAGTGATCAATTGTGCCGGCTTGTATTCCGATAAAGTGGCCCAAATGAATCAGGAGGAATCCATTGATGTCAAAATCATTCCTTTCAGAGGCGAGTATTACAAAATAAAAAAGGAAAGAGAATACCTGGTCAAAAACCTGATCTACCCTGTTCCGGATCCTAATTTTCCATTTTTAGGGGTTCACTTCACCAGAATGATGAAAGGCGGCGTGGAAGCAGGGCCCAATGCTGTATTGGCTTTTAAAAGAGAAGGATATAAGCGTTCCCAAGTCAACCTAGCGGAACTGAGTGAGACCTTGGCTTGGCCCGGATTCCAAAAAGTAGCTGCCAAATATTGGAAAACCGGAATGGGCGAAATGTACCGTTCATTCTCCAAAACCGCCTTTACCAATGCCCTAAAGGAACTGATTCCCGATATTCAGGAATCGGATTTGGTAGAAGGAGGTGCGGGAGTCCGTGCCCAGGCTTGTGACCGAACCGGGGGACTTTTGGATGATTTCTGTATCCGGGAAAACGAATCTGCCATCAATGTCCTCAATGCCCCCTCCCCTGCTGCGACGAGTTCTTTGGCCATTGGGGGAACGGTAAGTGAGTTGGCTTTGAAGCGGTTTTGAGGGAGAGGTTGAGGCGAGATACGAGAAGCGAGAGATTAGAATTAAGAAACAGGAAGCAAGAAACAAAGCCTGTCCCAATGAATTTCGGGAAGCCAAAAGGCGACCGTGAAATTCTTTAAAACCTTTAAAAGGTTTTGTTGGGTGCCCAATAACCCAAGTTTCAACCATTCAGAAAAATATTGTTGATCCATAATGGTAATCATCCGGACTCAAGTCTCAAATCTCACGTCTAACGTCTTATATTTTATTTCAATTGTTTGATTTTTGTAATAATTGGTTTGAATCGCATTCAATCAAGAAAAAAACATGTGTTAATTTTGTCAGGTGAAATTTTCCTGAGGTTAACTCGTTTTCAATAAATATTAATCCCAATCCAAATTTCCGGACCCAAGCAACTCCATTCTAGGTGAAGATATCAATACTACCTTATATTTACTTCTGTTTGATTTACTCCGTCAATCATGAATTGAGAAAAAAGCGAACCCTTTGATTTAAATCATGGACAAACCAGAAAGTTTAGAAGAATTCTACAAAAGGAAATTCAATTGGCTACCTGAAAATATCCGGAATGATATAGGACATTTCAATATGTTTCAATTAGAGCCTTATTCTCATGGAAAACAGACGACTATCCCCTACCGCCGCAGGGATTTTTACAAAATCATGTTGGTCAAAGGAAATAGTTCGGTTTTTTATGCAGATCAGGTAATTGAAGTAAAAAAACAGGCACTATCTTTTTCAAATCCCATGATTCCATATAAATGGGAACACCATGAGGTGCTGAAGGGGCAATACTGCATTTTCAATCAGCATTTTATGAGTCATTTTGGAAATATCATGCTGTACGAAATTTTCCAACCTACAGGCAACCATGTTTTCGAGCTTTCAGATGAGCAGGTATTGGAAATCGAGACCCTTTTTCAAAAAATGGAGACGGATTTCAAATCTGATTATAAATACAAGTACGACAGTATCCGCAACCACATTTTTGAGTTGATTCATTATGGACTCAAGTTACAGCCCAATACGCTGAACGACAGGCAACCTTTCAATGCTTCACACCGGATTACTGCCATGTTTACCGAACTTTTGGAACGGCAATTTCCGGTTGAGGACAACCATCCCAAAATAGAACTCAGGTCAGCTTCTGATTTTGCAGAACACCTCAATGTTCATGTCAACCACCTTAACCGCGCAGTAAAAGAAGTGACCGGAAAGACCACTTCCCAAATTATTGCCGATCGCTTGGTGCAGGAATCTAAGGTACTCCTTAAGCACAGCAAATGGAATGTGGGGGAAATTGCGTTTGCATTGGGTTTTACGGAAGTGACGCACTTCAATAATTTCTTTAAAAAACATGTAGATACCAGTCCGCTTAAATTTAGGGAGGTCTAGCTGAAACTTTAAGTCCAAGAAGACAGGCTTGAAAGGTTTATGAAATAAAAAGAGCTTTATGTATTATAGAACTTGATAATCGAGAAAATTTAAATATAAAAACTATGAAAAATGTATTGTTTGGATTGACCTTATTTATCCTGACAGCCACTTGGTCTTATGCACAGAAGTCCACAATAGAAAAAGAAATCATCCAACTTTCCATGGATAAATGGCAATGGATGGCTGACAAGGATATTGAAAAACTCACTCCCCTCTTCCACCCAAATGCCAAATTCGTCCACATGAGCGGAACATGGACAACAGCAAGGGAACTCGAAATCATTGAAACGGGAAGTATTTGGTACAAGAAAGCGGACGTAAAAGATACAGCCGTTGAGATCGTCGGAAACACGGCTGTCGTTTGGAACCGAATCACATTAACTGCCGAGGTAAGAGGCAATGATGTTGTAACCGAATTTACCGTAACTGAAGTCTACCAAAAAGAAGGCTCAGACTGGAAAATGCTGGCTTTGACCTTCAGCAGTGTCCGGGACACTCATGAAATTCAAAAATAAAGTAAGGGGAAGTTTAAAAAAAACAATGAAAAGGACACTAATTGGATTAATCGCATTCTTGTTAACTTCGACGCTGAGCATAGCGCAACATGCTGAAGAACAGGAAATCACTCAACTTTCCAAAGACAAATGGAAATGGATGGCAGACAAAGATGCCGACAGATTAGCAGCGCTTTTTGATGAAAAATCAGTTTTTGTCCATATGGGAGGCACTTGGGGGAAAGACCGGGAGGTGGCCATCATACGCTCAGGTGGTATTCATTATAAAGATGCCAAAATCTATGAAACATCTGTGGAATTCATAGGCAATACTGCCATACTATTGAATAGAATTACCCTTACTGCTGTGGTGGGAGGAAATGAAGTAATTAATCCATTTATGGTCATGGAAGTCTACATCAAAAAAGAAGATGGTTGGAAAATGGGCGGCATGTCATTTACCAGGCTGACTAGACCCAATGAATAAAAAATAATCCTGATATGAGGGTTTTTCTTCTGTTTGCTTTTTTGTTAACGTCTTTGGTTGGTTCCTTCCAGACAAATCCATCAGACCAATCTGTAAAACCCAAGTTCGAACCAAAAAAAATCCTCATAATCTATCTATCACGAACCAAAAACACTAAAGCGGTTGCGAAAATGATTCATGAAAAGGTAGGTGGAGATTTGTTGGAACTGGAATTGGAAAATCCCTACCCTGAAAATTATCAAGCAATCGTAGCGCAGGTGGCAAGAGAAAATGAAACTGGATTTCTCCCTCAGCTAAAAACCCATATTCCAAATCTGGCGCATTACGAGGTGGTATTCTTGGGTTTCCCGACTTGGGGAATGCAATTGCCACCACCCATGAAAAGCTTTCTAAAAGAAAATAACCTAGGCGAAAAAACAGTCATTCCCTTTAATACCAACGGGGGATATGGCATCGGAAGCAGCTTTGATAATATTGCCGAGCTTTGCCCTAACAGTAAGGTTCTGGAATGATTTTCTGTCCGTGGCGGATCAGAACGTGATGGTTTACTTTTTGTGATGGAGGGAGAAAAAGAAATTGAAGTCAGGAATCTTGTTGGGAATTGGCTGAAGAAAATCGGGTTTTTTATGGATTGATTTGATAAAAAATTCTTTCAAATTTTCATCAACAAATTTAAGATTGCCTAGGCCTTGTTTGAATTTCGTAAGGAAAAAATCTTTGAATAGAAGAAAAAGGGATATTTAAAAATCCGATGTAATGTAAACCATTGAAGCAATCAATAAAACTCTCCTTGAAATTGGTTTAATTCTTCAATAAATTGTAAGAATAATCTATCCAAAATCCATATGTCTTTAACTAAAACTTTCCTCAACCGTCGCTCCTTTCTCAAAGTATCCGCTCTTGCTGGAGGAGGATTGTTGATGAGTGTGGGTTGGCTGGCAAGCTGTAAACCTGATGCGGAAGAGGAAGTACTTGGAATGCCGGAGGAATGGATCAGGATCAATGGCTTTATCAGAATTGGTGACAATGGCTTGATCACCATCATGTCTCCCAATCCGGAAGGCGGTCAAAATGTTAAAACAGGCATGCCTATGATCGTGGCAGAGGAATTGGATGCGGATTGGTCTAAAGTGGTTGTGGAACAAGCTCCTTTGGATACCGACAACTTCACCCGTCAGTTTATTGGAGGAAGTCAGGCTATCCGGTTAGGTTGGCCAATATTAAGAAAAGCGGGAGCTACTGCAAGGCAATTAATAATCAATGCCGCAGCGCAAACCTGGAATGTACCTGCATCTGAAATTACAACGGAAGCCGGTTTCGTTATTCATTCAGGAAATAAGAAAAAAGTCCATTACGGAGAATTAGCCACCTTAGCAGCTACCCTTCCTATCCCTGAAGAGGTCAAATTAAAGGAGATTAAGGATTTTAACATAGTTGGCACTTCCAGGAAAAATGTAGAGGCCAAAAATATAGTCACAGGCAAACCACTTTTTGGTGTGGATTACAAAAAAGAGGGCATGTTGATTGCCATGATTATCCACCCACCTGCCCATGGACTGCGATTGAAATCTTTTGATGCTACAGAGGCCATGGCCACGCCTGGTATCAAAGATGTTTTCCAGATCAAATCCCACCAGGATGATTATGAGCGGACTTTTTTTGATACTACAAGTTTCACTGATTTGGTAGCCATTGTAGGGAATACTACTTGGGAAGTCATGAATGCGAAAAAAGCTGTCAAAGTAGAATGGGAAACTTTCCCTACTTATGAAGAAAAGCGGGATTGGAACGGTCGTAAAGAATTGAGGACCATTCCGGGTGGTTTGGAAAGTGAACCTCAACAACTACAAAAAATGACCGAAGCTTCCCAAAAAGCCCGAACGGTCCGAAAAGACGGGAATCCGGAAATGGCCTTTAAAAACGCTTCAAAAATCATAGAAAAGACTTACAACGGCCCATTCCTTGCACACAACTGCATGGAACCGATGAATTTCTTTGCCCATGTGCAGGGAAATAAAGTCGAATGTGCCGGACCTTTACAGAAACCTGAACTCACCGAAAAGGCACTTTCCTCGCGATTGGGAGTTCCTATTGAAAATATTCATATCGAAATGACCCGATTGGGCGGTGGCTATGGCCGACGTTCCTATGCCCATTGGTTGATTGAGGCAGCAGTGATTTCCCAAAAAGTCAATGCCCCTGTCAAGCTGATGTACAGCCGTGAAGATGATATGACCGGAGGTATTTACCGTCCTGCTTACCAGGCTACTTATCGGGCAGCTTTGGATGAAAAAAACAAGCTTATTGGATTTCATGTGAATGCCGGAGGATTGGTTGAGCCCCCCACCTATCCCAACCGTTTCCCTGCCGGTGCAATAGAAAATTATTGGGCTGAAGAATGGATTGTTCCTTCCAACATTACTGTTGGCTCTTTCCGAGCACCAAGATCCAATTTTATTGCCGCAGCCGAACAATCCTTTTTGGATGAAATTGCAGAAGCAATAGGAAAAGATCCGATTGATTTTCGTTTGGAGCTTTTAAAAAAAGCAAAGCAAAATCCGGTTGGTGAAAATAATGACTACGACCCTGATCGCTACGCTGGGGTTTTGCAACTGGTAAAAGAAAAATCCAATTGGGGTCAACACGAAGCGGGAATTTCCAGAGGTGTTTCAGCCTATTTCTGCCATAATAGCTATGCTGCACAGGTTCTTGATCTGAAAATGGTGAACGGACAAGTGCAAGTAGAAAAAGTGGTGCAGGCTTTGGACTGTGGTCTGATTATCAATCCCGATGCAGCAAGGAACCTCTGTGAAGGGGCAGTAGTGGACGCTATAGGAACTGCCATGTATGGAGAATTGAAATTCAACCAAGGAATCCCTGATAAAAATAATTTTGACCGATACCGGATGATCCGTATGAGGGAAGCACCAAAAGTAATCGAAACCCATTTTGTGGAAAACCATATTGATCCAACAGGTTTGGGGGAACCCGGTTATCCTCCGTTGTTTGCCGCTTTGGCCAATGCTTTGTATAAGGCAACCGGGAAAAGGATGTATAAGCAGCCTTTCATCTCGGAAATTAATGTTTGATCATATTTTTTTTCATTTTTCATCAATTTATCTGAAAGAACAACTTCCAGCAATGTCAATTAATGTAGGGCAGAATAATCGCTAAGTACTTAGCCTTATTCAACCCTACTTTAAAATAATATTTTATTTCACATATTAGCTAATTAGTTAAAGCCTAATTTTAATCCCCCCATTAATCACAAATCCATCCAAAGGAGCATATATTTCCCTGAAGGCAGGATTATCAATACTTCCCGTAAATATGGAATCAAACCTGGTCTGCCTGGCATCCAGGAAATTTTCGAAATTGATGTATAGGGAAAAATTCTCCCAAATCTTTTCTGCCATAAATCCCATGATCAAATATTCCTGCCCAATACTGCCATCACTCAATACCTGCTTGGAAAAATAATAGGTCTCCCAGCCTATTTTCACACTTTCATGGACTTCGTAGAACAGGACAGAATTGATCCGGTGCTTGGGATTCAAGGGATATACTCCACGTTGACCATTATTGGAGATGTTGGCATCGGTGAAGGTATATCCTATAAACCATTTGAAATCTTTCCATTCCCATTTGATATTGGTCTCCATTCCTTTGGTATCTGCAAATCCATTGATGTTTTCCAAGCTATAAAACTCATCTACAGGCTCACTCAGCAAAAGAGGCCTATCCAAATAGGTATAGAAAAACAGGTGATTGATACTCAAAAACAATTGTTCATCGAATAGGCCGGTCCTATAATTAAGATCCCAATTCAAACCATAGCTCCGTTCCAAAACATTGCTTGCAGGATCGATTGGCAATACATTTCTAAATTGCAGCCTTTCTGTTTCCTCGGTGAAAATTGTAGGGGCCTTGTAGCCCAAGCCTCCCCCAATCCTTGATGAAAAGGCTGGATTTACTTTCCAAAGTAGCCCAATTCTGGGCAATACCGCCCAGCCAAAATCCGGTACATAATCTGTTCTCAACCCCGACTCCAAAATCCACTTGGAATCCAAATCCCAGGTATTTTGGGCAAATAATCCAATGGTCTGTAAGGAATAACTCCGATCAAGATTTGCATCAATCTCTGTGAAGGATTCTGTCCAAAGATTTGCCCCGAAAACCCAATCCGAAGTCTCCCCATCCTGTCTGTAATTAAGTTCCGAAAAACTTGCCTGCTGCCTTCCATGGAAAACATAGTCACCTGAGCTCAACTTTCTGTCAAAGTGGTTGATCGCATTTTTGAATTGGATTTTTCTGCTTTCTGAAAACCGGTGATTGACTTCCAATTGTGAATTGATTCGGAAACTTTCATTGTTTTCAAAAAAAGCATTGGGATTACTTTCATTCCCTCTGAGCAACTGCATGTTGCCCCCTTTTCTGTCTTCATAGTTGAGATTAATCCCCAATTCGGCCTCAGTACGTTTATTTGGGTACATAAAAACTTTAGGATTGAAAGTAAATCTGTTGAATTTGGGAATGGCAGATAATCCGATATCAGCAGGGTCATAAGGTTGATTGGAATTAAATGCACCAAACAAAGTAGTACCCCATTTTTCACTTCTTTTCCCATGAAACGCGGATATATCAAATCCACCTGCATTGGTTCCGTTCAACAAAAAACTTGTTTCCCCTTCCATTTTTGGTCTTTTGGAGATCAAATTGACCAATCCGGCAATAGCTCCTCCTCCATAAAGCGTGGATGCAGATCCCTTGATGAGCTCTACTTGCTGTAAATCCAACGGTGGGATTTGTAGCAGTGAAAGGCCTGAAGCGGCTCCTGAATACAGGGGAAAACCATCTTTGAGCAATTGGGTGTATCTGCCATCAAGACCCTGGATCCTGATGCTTGCATTGGCAGAGGTGGGTGAAGTTATCTGAACCATGACACCTGTACTTTCACTCAATATCATCCTGATATCACCGGGTTTCATATTGGCTTTTTCGTCCAATTCCTCACCAGCAATCACCTCTATCCGCGTGGGTATATCGGCAATTGTGCGTGAACTTCTAGTGGAAACGACCATGATTTCATCCAACTCCTCGTGCTCCTCATGGAGCGAAATGAGAAGGTAATCCACAGGAAGCGGAAGTTCAAATTTTATGGATTGGCTTTCGTAACCCAGAAAGCTAACAGCTAAGGTACCTTTGCCCAATGGCAAGCCTTCAAGCGTCACAGTCCCCTGTGCATCTGAGATGCCCGCTATTTCACTGCCTTTCAATTGAATCAAGGCTCCAGGAATTGCCTCTTGACTATGTTCATCAACGATTTTTATTTTGAGCTCTTGACCTTGGGCGATTAATTGATTTGCCCAAAAACCAAACAGCATCATATACAGGAATATTTTTCCCATGATGTTAAAGGAGTTTAGATTTTTTGAAAATAAAAGAAAGGGTGAAAATACCCGGAGGAAAAAATCAGCCTTGTTTAGGTGGATGCCAAAAATGACTGCTGATCAACCTTGGTGAAAGTTGCGCTAACGTTGAGTTAAATACTTTAAAGATGTAAGATTTTGGAATCAAATCGAGATGTACTGTTTCCTTCAAAAACCAAACTGAACTACAGGAACAAAGGGAAAATGGCGGACAACAGGCAGGATTTTCCTCTTTTTCATCACTGCAATGCGCTTCATGCTGAGCACATTGAGGTTGTGCCAAGATGGGTTGCATCATGATGAGGCAAATGAAAAGTAGTAAGAAATAGGCTACAGCTATTTTCATAAAATCCAGCATTGATTCAAATATATTCATAATATCCTCAACTGTCAAAGTTCCTTTCACACCAAAAATAGAGTTTCAAATCAATGCTAAGGTCAAAAAAGCTTTTGACCAACCCTATTAGCAGAAAAATTTTTGAACAATTTTTATCAATTGTGATCACTCAATTTGAATAAAAATTACATTTAAGGAACAATTCAAATTGCTGTTTCCAAAACAAAACCACCCCTACATCCAACCCTATGAAAAAGAAAATCCTTTATTCAATCCTTCTAATCCTCTTGGCCGGCTTAGCCTACGGCATCAACTATGCCTGGAAATCATTTCCTCTGATCAGTTCCTACGGATCAAAAATCATGTGCAGTTGTATTTTCCTTGGCGAGCGGGATGAAAACTCGGTGATGAGTCAGGAATTAAGGGCTTTCCCGATCAATTTGGGAGATTTTGAAGTAGACCGGGAAGGAAAAAAAGTAACAGGAAGTGTTTTTGGCTTGGCAGAAAGGGTGGCCATATACCGAGATGGTCAGGGATGCACATTGTTGTCCGGGATGGATGAAGAAGAAGTCAGAAATCAGGTTTATTATGAAGTACCAAAACCCAATTGGAGTCAGGACACCGTGAGTTGGCCAAATGGAGACAGGCTCAACGATTCCATCCTGAACCTTCCCCAATACCAGAAGATCCAGGATTTGATCGATATCGAATTGGAAGATTCAGTTAAAAAGACCCATTTGACCCATATGATAGTGGTTTTGCACAAAGGTGAATTGGTGGCTGAAGGCTATGGCAACGACCATACAATCAATACCAAACATACCAGTTGGTCCATGGGAAAAAGTATCATCAGCAACTTGGTGGGATTACAAGTGGATAGGGATGTTTTTAACTTGGACCAAAACGGTTTGCTTCCGGATTGGACAGATGAAAGGAAAACCATAAACCTAAAAAACATGCTACAGGCCACAAATGGTCTGGATTGGGTAGAAGATTATGGCGGGGTTTCCGATGCAACCAATATGCTTTTCCTCAAGCCTGACGCCGCCGCTATCGCTGCAGCTAAACCATTGAAATATGAGCCCGGAACCTACTTTTATTATTCCAGTGGCACCACCAATATCATTTCCAAAATATTACGCAATCAACTTGGAGAGGAAAATTACCAACGCTTGCCTTATGAAGGTTTGTTTTACAAAATAGGCATGCACAATACCGTCATGGAAAAAGATGCTTCAGGAACCTTCGTGGGGTCTTCTTTTGTCTTTGCGCCTGGAAGGGATTTTGCAAGGTTGGGTTTATTGATGTTGGAAAAAGGGAATTGGCTTGGCGAACAGATCCTGTCGGAAGAATGGGTGGAATTCGCCACCACACCCACAACTGCCGCTCCAATGGGTGAATATGGTGCACAATGGTGGCTCAATGCCGGCAATTCCAATCACCCGGAAGAGAAACTGTTATCCAAGCTCCCCAATGATGCATTTTACGCAGGTGGATTTGAAGGGCAATGGATTTTGGTCATTCCTTCAAAGGATCTGGTAATCGTCCGGCTCGGCTTTACGCCCAAAGGAGAATTCAGTATCAATGATTTTGCTTCAAATGTCATCGAATTACTTCCTTAGCCTAGGAATAAATGAAAGGGAATTTCTGTGCTATTGATCTTCCAATCGGAGGATCATTTCCTTCATTTGTTCGATTTCTTTTTCCTGGGCTCTGATTATTTCTTCCGCAAGCTTCTTTACTTCCGGATCTTTTATTTCAGCCCTGGCGCTGGTAAGAATGGCAATGGAGTGATGCGGAATCATAGCCTTCATCCATAACACATCCTCAATAGGTTTTTGGGCACGGACCAAGAATAGGCTGATGGCAAAAAGGCCAATGCTGCCCAGGATGATAGCAATATTTTTCTTTTTGTTTTTGTACATAGCCCTCATATAAAACAGCATAATCAAAGCCATTGCTGAGATGCCCAAACATGTCATATAAAATCTTGTCAAGCTAAAATATACATGGTCCATGCTAAAGGTATTTAAGTACATGGTGATATACATCGCTACAAAAGATGCACTGAGCATGAGCATGAATTTGGTATAAAGGTCCTTTCCCGAGTGTTTATTTTTTAAGTTTTGCATAGTGTTTTTTTTTATTTATTTGATTATTAAGTTCTCATCCATGATTAGGTGAGTTTATTGATGTAGACTAAATACAATACAATAATCCTGCCTCAAGCGACCCAAAGTCAACCATCATACCCTCATATAAAGGACAAATCCTCCTTATCTGCAGGAAAATCTATTTCTCAGGGTCAAAATACAAATTTCAAAAAATGCGAACATAAAATCGAAATTCTAACAGTCAATGTGGGCCTGCACAGAGTAAAAAGAATACTTTTCGGAGAAAATAGGCCCAAAGCCCGAGTAAAAAGGTCCAACGTCGGAGTAAAAAGGTGCAACGTTGGAGTAAAAAGGTCCAACGTTGAAGTAAAAAGGTGCAAGGTTGGAGCAAAAAGGTCCAACGTCGGAGTAAAAAGGTGCAACGTCGGAGTAAAAAGGTCCAACATCGGAGCAAAAAGGTCCAACATCCGAGTAAAAAGGTGCAACGTTGGAGTAAAAAGGTCCAACGTCGGAGTAAAAAGGTGCAACGTTGGAGTAAAAGGTCCAATGATGGGGTTATGAAGTGGAGGGGGGTACTTCGGAAGTACCCACCCCTCATTTGGGAAGTACTCCTTTGGGGATAATTAGTATTGGTTGAGAGTCTTTTTTTTTAGGTTAACAAACCGTCTAATTGTACCGCTGGAGATCCCTATTGCCTCAGGATGAGGCATGCCTGCCATAGGTACGAGAAACTTAATGTCAATACCTTTTCTGAATATTTTTTAAAATAATTGAGCACGCTCGATGACAGTCTTTGCAAATTTCAAGATGCAGGTTTTCTCAGATTTTCTTAATTCCCAAGTCTTGGTTCTTGGTTCTTGCATCTTGTTTCTCGGCTCTCAGCTCCCGCCTCTAGCTTCTCGTCTCTTACTCCCCACTCTTCCACCTTTTTCGTAGCAAATTGTTTGATTATAGTAATGAGTCTTTCTAAAAAATAGCGTATTTTAAACTTTCTTACCAAAATACTACACCATGACAAAATTCAATCTCAATATCAACGGCAATTCTCAATCAGTAGATGTGGATCCTTCTACTCCTATTCTTTGGGTATTGAGGGACCACTTGGACCTTGTAGGAACCAAATACGGTTGCGGCGTAGCAGCATGTGGGGCATGCACCGTCATTATGAACGGTAATGCCATCAGGTCCTGCGTAATTCCTGTTTCGGCTGCCGAAGGTGCGAAAATCACCACCATAGAAGGCTTATCCGAAAATGGAGACCATCCTGTCCAAAAAGCATGGCTGGAGCATGATGTGCCCCAATGTGGGTATTGTCAGGCCGGACAGATTATGAGTGCTGTGGCTTTGTTGGATAGTAATCCCAATCCAAGCGATGCTGATATTGACAATGCGATGAACGGTAATATCTGTCGCTGCGGCACCTATGTTCGGATCAAAAAGGCAATCAAAACTGCTGCTAATTCCTAACCCAAAAGCAAGAGACCATGACAATTGTAAAGACAAAACTCAATAGAAGATCATTTTTAAAAGCCTCTGCCCTTGCAGGTGGTGGCATGATGCTCAGCTTTAGCTGGTTGACAGGCTGTAAACCTACCCCGAAGGAAGTAGCATTAGGCTTGCCGGATGAATGGTTTGAGCTGAACAGCTATATCAAAATCGGTGAAAACGGTGCTGTCACGCTTTTTTCTCCCAATCCCGAATTCGGTTCCAATGTCAAAACCTCTATGCCTATGATTTTGGCGGATGAGTTGACTTTACCATGGGAAAATGTAATGGTGGAGCAAGCTGATTTTTACCCTGAGCGCTATCAAAGACAATTTACAGGAGGCAGTCAGGGAATACGACAAGGTTGGAAGCCGCTTCGTACTGCAGGAGCAACTGCCCGATTGATGCTTGTTCAGGCAGCCGCCCAAACTTGGTCGGTTTCCCCTGATGAAATCACCACAGCAGCAGGCATGATCCATCACAAATCAAGCGGTAAAAAAGCCGGCTATGGAGAAATGGCTTCTTTGGCTGCTACGCTTCCTGTACCTGAGGAAGTGGAACTGAAAGACATCGAAGATTTCAATATCATTGGAACATCCCGAAAAAATGTAGACGGACAAAAAATAGTTACTGGAAAACCCATTTTTACCCTTGATTATAAGAAAGAAGGCATGTTGGTGGCCATGGTCGTCCATCCACCGGCTTTTGGTATGCAGCTCAAATCATTTAATGCAGATCCGGTCAAATCCATGGCTGGAATCAAAGATGTTTTCAGCTTTAAGGTTCACAAAGATGACTATGATCAGAATTTTTTTGATACCACCACCCACCCTGAATTGATTGCCATAGTAGGTAATTCCACTTGGGAGGTATTACAGGCCAAGCGGCAGTTGCAGGCTGAATGGGAAAAAGCTCCTGAAAGGTCTTTTGTCATGTCCGGTTTTGGAGGAGGCAAATCCACGGTGAAAGTTCCGGCAGGTTTAGAAAATACCGATAGGCATTTGGCCGGTATGGAGGCCTTTTCCAAAAAGCCCGGCAGAATTCTGAGAAGAGACGGTAATCCGGAAGAAGCTTTTAATAAAGCTGCCAAAGTCTTGGAAAGGACTTATACTGCTCCATTTTTGGCGCATAACTGTATGGAACCTGTCAACTGTTTTGCCCATGTCTCTGCAGACCATGCGGAAGTATATGGGCCAATTCAGGCCCCGGAATCCATTATGGGCACATTGATTCACCGGCTTGGATTACCCAAGGAAAAAATCCAGATCAATCTGGCCAGAATGGGCGGCGGTTTTGGCCAGCGTGCTTATGGTCATCATATGGTAGAGGCGGCTGTGATTTCACAAAAAGTAGGCGCTCCCATCAAGATGGTTTATACCAGAGAAGATGACATGACTTACGGCATTTATCGACCTACGTATACGGCCACTTACAGGGCAGCATTGGATGAAAAAAATCAGCTGACGGCTATCCATGTCAAGGCCGGTGGAATTCCCGAGACGCCCATAGCGCCAAATAGATTCCCCGCAGGGGCAGTGGACAATTATTTGGCGGAAGGTTGGGAGATTGAATCCAATATTACCATTGGGGCATTTAGGGCTCCGAGGTCCAATTTTATTGCCAGTGCGGAGCAATCCTTCTTGGATGAATTGGCAGAGGAAATGGGAAAAGATCCTATCGATTTTCGATTGGAACTGTTGGACAGGGCCTTGAAAAATCCGGTAGGCGAAAGAAACGACTACGAACCTGAGCGCTATGCAGGTGTATTGAAACTGGTCCGTGAGAAATCAGATTGGGACAATCCAAAGCCTGGTGTTCATCGGGGTGTATCCGCCTATTTCTGTCATAATTCCTATGTGGCTGAGGTTTTGGACTTGAGATTGGAAACTGGCAATAAACCTGTAGTCGAAAATGTGATAGCAGCGGTGGATTGCGGTATCGTGATCAATCCCGATGCGGCAGCCAATATGGGTGAGGGTGCGATTGTGGATGGTATCGGAAATGCTTTTTTTGGGGAGTTACCCTTCAAGGATGGGGTTCCACAGAAGAATAATTTCAGCAATTACAAAATGATCCGCATGTCCGAGGCGCCCAAAAATATTGAAGTTCATTTTGTCAAAAACGACATAGATCCAACGGGTTTGGGCGAACCCCTCTTCCCTCCTATTTTCGCAGCAGTTTCCAACGCACTTTATAAAGCAACAGGAAGAAGGTATTATAACCAACCTTTTATGAAGGAATTGGAGAGTGAAATGGTGAAGATGTAAGTTTAACAACCTTTGAGTGTCCCTCAGTACACTCAAAGGTTGTTTTTGAACACAGATTAAGCGATTTATTCTTTGCACCAATAAATAGTTGACTTTTTCTATACCATTCTCATTTTTAATTTTCTTTTAAGCTTCAAACTAATATATTTAGAGTTATATTAATTCTCCTGATTTTTTTCCGATGCACAAAAAAAGCCTGACTGAACGAGACATTTGCACCAAATTCATCTCCCCTGCACTGAAAAATGCCGGTTGGGATATTCAAAAGCAAATCCGTGAAGAAGTATTCTTTACTGACGGCAGGATTATTGTTCAAGGCGCTCTTCATACCCGTGGAAAAAGAAAACGTGCTGATTACATCTTATACTATAAAAAGGATATTCCTCTGGCTATCATCGAGGCAAAGGATAACAAGCAAGGGGTAGGTTCAGGCATGCAGCAGGCTTTGGAATATTCCGAAATACTCCAACTGCCATTTGTTTTCACTTCTAACGGTGACTCTTTTGTATTTCATGACAAAACCAATCCTGAAATAATAGAAAAAGAAATTTCTTTGGAAGAATTCCCTTCACCCAATGACCTTTGGTCAAAGTATTTAAGGTTTAAAGGAATAGAATCTCCCCAAGAACGGGAAATAGTTGAGCAGGATTACTATGTGGATGATTCCGGTATGAACCTGAGATACTATCAGGCAAATGCAGTCAACAGAACCATTGAAGCCATTGCGAAAGGAAAAAATAGAATCCTTCTGGTCATGGCTACGGGTACGGGGAAAACCTACACCGCTTTTAACTTGATCTGGAGGCTATGGAAAACAGGTATCAAAAAAAGAATCCTTTTTCTGGCCGATAGAAATGCCCTGCTCACGCAGACCAAAAATGGCGACTTCTCCCCTTTCGGAAATGATATCATGCATATTATCAAAAACCGAAAGATTGATAAATCATATCAAATTTACTTTGCGCTGTATCAAGGATTGACCAGCAATGAAGAAGAGAAGAATGCTTACAAGGAATTTAGCAGAGACTTTTTTGATCTGATTGTAGTGGACGAATGTCATAGAGGTTCAGCTTCTGAAGCTTCCGCATGGAGGGAAATATTGGATTATTTCGAAGGTGCAACGCAAATTGGAATGACCGCGACTCCCAAAGAGACCAAAGATATTTCCAATATGGATTATTACGGGGAGCCTGTTTATACCTATTCCCTTAAACAAGGGATTATGGATGGGTTTCTGGCTCCTTACAAAGTTGTCCGTTTCACTACAAACCTGGATGAAGGATGGCGGCCCTCAGCAGGAATGCTGGACAAATTTGGCCATGAAATCAAAGATCGGATCTATAACCTGAAAGACTATGACAGGAAAATGGTCATAGATCAAAGGACTCAGCTGATTGCAGAAAAAATCACCGAGTTTTTAAAAGCAACCGATAGGTTTGCCAAAACAATTGTCTTCTGTATTGATATAGAACATGCCCAACGGATGCGACAGGCATTGATCAACGCAAATGCTGATTTGGTGTCTAAGCATCCTTACTATGTTGTCAAAATCACCGGAGACGATGAAGTGGGCAAACGAGAATTGGACAACTTTACAGATGTGGAAGAGCGCTTTCCTGTGATAGCGACTACATCCAAAATGCTGACTACAGGCATCGATACCAAAATGGTGAAGCTGATTGTGCTGGAAGCTAATATCGGTTCGATGACAGAATTCAAGCAGATTGTCGGAAGGGGTACCAGAATCAGAGAAGCGGAGGGAAAGCTCTACTTTACCATTATGGATTTCAGAAAAGCCACCAATCTATTTGCTGATCCCGATTTTGACGGGGAACCTGTTCAGATTTACGAACCTGGAGCGGATGATTCCCCGGTACCTCCAACATATCCGGAAATAGGAGATGATGATGGAAACCAGGTCAGGGAACCTGAACCAACGTGGGAAAAGCCTTCTGCTCCTGATATCAAAATACATGAGCCTGACCCGGAAACCGAACCCAAAAAGTACTATGTGAATGATATAGAAGTGAAAGTCATCAATCAGCGCATCCAATACTTTGCAGCGGATGGTAGATTGATTACGGAATCTTTGAAGGATTATACCCGAAAAAACATGGGTAAGAATTTCGGTTCATTGGATGCATTTATTATGCGCTGGACCGAAGCTGATAAAAAAGAAGTTCTGTTTGCTGAATTGGCCGAACAAGGGGTTTTATTGGAGGCGCTTCGGGAGGAAGTCGGTAAAGAAATGGATGATTTTGACCTGATCTGCCATATTGCCTTTGACAAGCCGGCATTGACCAGAAAAGAACGGGCAGAACAAGTGCGCAAAAGAAACTACTTCGCCAAGTACAGTGAAAAAGCCCAAGCGGTGCTCAATGCGCTCTTGGACAAGTATGAACAAGAAGGAATCGCTACCATTGAACAGGGTTCTATCCTCAAAGTTCAACCTCTCAATCAATTGGGATCTCCTGTGGAATTGGTAAGGGCTTTTGGTAAAGGGAAGGATTTTGATGCGGCGATAAAAGAATTGGAAAAGGAAATTTATCAGATAGCTTAAGAAAACTAAAGATTTTTAGATTATGAGCAGTACCTATTCACAGATTTACATTCAAGTGGTAATGGCAGTTAAAGGCCGTAACAGCCTAATATCTCAATCTTGGGAAGAAGAATTATATAAGTATATGACAGGCATTATCACCAATAAAGGTCAAAAACTAATTTCAATTAACGGAATGCCGGACCATATCCATATATTGATTGGAATGAAGCCTGCCTGTTGCTTATCCGACCTAATTCGAGAAGTAAAGAAGGCATCCAATAAATTTGTTAAGGAAAAGAAATTTACTAAGTATAAGTTTGATTGGCAAGACGGTTACGGGGCCTTTTCATATTCACATTCGGCCTTGGATAATGTGATTGCATACATCCAAAACCAAAAAGAACATCATAAAAAGAAGACCTTTAAACAAGAATACATTGGGTTTTTGAAAAAATTTCAAGTTGTATATGAAGAAAAGTATTTGTTTGAATGGATTGAAGAATAGGAATGTTAGACCTCGGAGAGGTCACATGTTTATAGCAAACATTGTAGGTATAGGAAGAATTCGACCCCTTCGGGGTCGCGCCTTGTCTTAAAAGCATTTCGTACTATAAACATATGATCCCGTTGGGATCGCGAAAAAGAAAAGAACAAAATTGAAAATTCATGAATAGCTAAAAAATGAATCCTGACCTCAAAGAGGTCACATGTTTATAGCAAGCATCATTGCCACAAGGAACATTCGACCCCAGTCGGGGTCGAATGTTGCCCTAAATGCATTTCTTACTATAAACATATGATCCCGTTGGGATCGCGAAAAAGAAAAGAACAAAATTGAAAATTCATGAATAACTAAAAAATGAATCCTGACCTCAAAGAGGTCAAATGTTTATAGCAAGCATCATTGCCACAAGGAATATTCGACCCCAGTCGGGGTCGCGTCTTGTCCTAAAAGGATTTCGTGCTATAAACATACGATCCTTTCAGGATCATATCACAAACGAAAAAATTACACAAAACCTAAATGACCACAATCACAGCCAATATCAAAGGCATCCGCGATATCATGCGAAAGGACACAGGAGTAGATGGGGATGCACAGCGCATCTCGCAAATGGTCTGGATGCTCTTTATGAAGATTTTTGCAGATAAGGAAGAAGAATGGGAAATCACCATCGAAGGCTATCGAAGCCCCATTCCGGACCGATTCAAATGGCAAAACTGGGCTGCCAATGAAGAAGGCCTGACCGGTGATGCCCTGATGGACTTTATCAATAATGAGCTTTTTCCGGCCTTGAAAGAACTGGATTTCAGCATCAGTCCTCAGGCTAAGATTATCCGCTCAGTCTTTGAGGATACCTACAACTACATGAAAAACGGAACACTCTTCCGTCAGGTTATCAATCAGATCAATCGGATCGATTTCAACAGTTCCAAAGACCGTCACCTGTTCAATGACCTTTACGAAACGATTTTAAAAGAATTACAATCCGCAGGTTCATCGGGCGAGTATTATACCCCTAGGGCTGTGACACAGTTTATGGTGGATATTATCGATCCCCAACTCAAGGAAACCGTTCTCGACCCGGCTTCCGGCACAGGAGGATTCCTTACCTGCACCATAGACCACAAGAAGAAACTGGTCCAAAACGACCAAGACGAGCGTGACTTACAGGCAACCATCCGTGGGATAGAAAAGAAGCCCCTGCCCCACTTGCTTTGCACGACCAACCTGATGCTGCACGGCTTCGATGTGCCTGCGGTTCGGAGAGACAATCTCCTCAGCAAGCCTTATGCAGATTGGGGAGCGAGTGACAAGGTGGATATTATTCTGACCAACCCTCCTTTTGGCGGTGTGGAAGAAGATGGAACGGAAACCAATTTCCCCCAGAAGTTCCGAACAAAGGAAACAGCCGATCTATTCCTGGCCCTGATTATCAGATTGCTGAAAGATGGCGGTCGAAGTGCGGTAGTCCTGCCTGATGGAACCCTCTTTGGTGAAGGTGTCAAAACCCGGATCAAAGAAGAACTGATGGAGCGCTGCAACCTGCATACCATCGTGCGCCTGCCCAATGGCGTATTCAATCCCTACACGGGGATCAAGACCAATTTGCTCTTCTTCGAAAAAGGAACGCCGACCAAAGACATCTGGTACTTTGAGCATCCCTATCCTGATGGAGTGAAGAGCTACAACAAGGGCAAACCGATTCATATCAAGGAATTTGATTTGGAAAAAGCTTGGTGGAATGATCGGGAGAATGAGGCCTACAGCCAATATGCATGGAAAGTTTCCGCTGAGGAAATCAAAAACCGGGGATACAACCTGGACATCAAAAACCCTCATCAGGAAGTGGATAACCTAGAAAGTCCGGAAGTATTGCTAAAGATATATCAAGCTACCGAAAAAAAGATTTCAGACATTCAAGATGAGATTATCAAAGTCTTAACAGAAGCCCTACGCTAAGCCATGCAGTTATTAGAACATTTTAAAGAACTGACCCTGCATACCAAAAACGCAGAAGAGCTGAGAGGGTTAATTTTGCAATTGGCTGTGCAGGGGAAGCTGACAAAGAAATGGCGAACCGAGAATCCAGATGTGGAGCCGGCTTCGGTTTTGATGGAAAGAATTAAGGATGAGAAAGAAAGACTTATAAAGGAAAAGAAAATCAAAAGAGAGAAACCGCTTCCCAACATTGAGGAAATGGAAATCCCTTATAAACTACCGAAGAGTTGGGTTTGGTCAAGGTTAAATGATGTTTGTGAATATATTCAAAGGGGAAAATCACCCATTTATTCTGACATTCAAAAAATACCTGTCATCTCACAAAAATGTGTTCAGTGGAGCGGATTTGATATATCAAAAGCAAAATTTATTAGTGAAGAATCTCTAAAAAAATATGGAGAGGAAAGGCTTCTTCAAATCGGTGATTTATTGTGGAATTCTACCGGAGATGGTACTATTGGTCGTGTAATAACTTTTCCAGGTTCCAGCTTTGAAATTGTTGTTGCAGACTCCCATGTCACAGTAGTTAGAGGCCTCAAAAATTTTATCGAACCCAATTATTTATGGCTTTTTACCGGAAGTCCATTAATCCAGAATTTGTTAGCAGGTAGAGTTTCAGGAAGCACAAAACAAACTGAACTTGCAACAGGTACTGTGAAACTAATGGAATTTTCCCTCCCTCCCCTCGAAGAACAAAAAACCATTGTAGAAGTAGTCAATCAATTGTTTGCAGAAGTGGAGCAATTGGAAGCTTTGACAAAAGAGCGGATTCTGCTTAAATCAGACTTTGTGACTTCTGCCTTGAATCAATTGACCCAAGCCGCAGAACAGGATACCGCAAGTCAGTGGACATTTTTACAGCAACATTTCGGCACCTTCTTTACCGAAAAAGAAAACATCAAAAAACTTAGGGAGGGTATTTTGCAATTGGCGGTTCAGGGGAAGTTGACTCGAGATTGGCGTGCCCTTCGACAAGCACAAGGAACGCCAATCAAACATGCTTCTACCCTACTTGAAAAAATCAAGGCTGAAAAAGATCAATTGATCAAGGATGGGAAGGTTAAAAAAGAAAAACCGTTGCCAGAGATTTCGGAGGAAGAGATTCCTTATGAATTGCCGGAGGGTTGGGTTTGGTGTAGGTTGGGGGATATTACTACTATTAAAGGAGGTAAGAGACTACCTAAAGGACATGTTTTGACTCTTGAAAATACTGGACGTGTTTACATTAGAGTAACAGACATGAAAAATGGCTCTATTGATGATTCTAACCTACACTTCATCTCAGAGGAAGTATTTGAGCAGATAAGCAATTATATAATTGAAAAAGAAGATTTGTATTTGACTATTGTTGGCGCAACAATTGGAAAATTGGGATTGGTTCCTGAAAAGTTTCATAGAATGAATCTTACCGAGAATGCGGCTCGAATAATCAAGTATCAAATTGATAAAGAACTTTTGTATTACTTCATGGTTTCGTATTTTGTGCAGAATCAGTTTTTTGACAAAACAAATCAAGTAGGAGTTCCTAAACTAGCTCTTCATAGAGTTGCAAAAACGTTGCTTCCGCTTCCACCCTTGGCAGAACAAAATGTAATCGTACAAAAAGTCAAAGCATTAATGGGCTTCTGTGATAGGCTAGAAAAAGAAATAGAACAAAATACACAACAGCTTGAGAATTTGATGAAGAGTTTTTTAAGGGAGGTTTTTGAGAATTAAAATAAATAAAATTTATGTACTTATTTTTTGACACAGAGACAACAGGGTTACCTAAAGACTATAAAGCTGAAATAACGGATTTAGACAATTGGCCAAGATTGGTTCAACTCGCATATTTAATTTATAGTCCAGATGGAAAATTGGAAATAGAAAGAAATTACATAATAAAACCACAAAACTTCAATATACCAGAGGAAGCAACCAATATCCACGGAATTACTACAGAAAATGCGCTAAACAATGGAAAAGAACTTGGTCATGTTTTGCTTGAATTCAACGATTTCCTTAAATCAGCTGGTTACCTTATTGCTCATAATCTTCAATTCGACAAAAACGTTGTAGAAGCTGAATTTCTTCGAGTTAAGATGGAAAATAGTCTTAATCAAAAAAAACAAATTTGCACAATGCTAAGAACCACAGAATATTGTGGGCTTAGGAATCATCACGGATCAAAATGGCCAAAACTATCAGAATTATACTTCAAGATATTTAATAAGAACTTTGAAGGAGGGCATGATGCATTTGAAGATATAAAGGCAACTTCAAAATGCTTTTGGGAATTAAAAAAGCAAGGTGTATTATAATTTTGAAAAATGGAAAATTTATTAGACAGAAAAGTTTCAGTACAAGCCAATACTTGGTCGACAAAAATTAGTAGCAGCACAATTAGGGAAATTCTTGAAATTATTAAGTCTACAAAATATAAGAGAGTTACAGAATTCCTGCGGGAAACATTAGCAAAGGACCCAAAAATATATAAAGCTGAAAAAATGAAGTTACATGCAGTGACTTTTAATGCCTCCTTTATTGGAAGCAGGAAAATTGATAATATTGATAAGTATAATAGTTTGATAGTTATTGATATTGACAAGTTAGATGATGATCAAATAGAATCAGTTTATAATAAACTGGCTTCCGATAAATATGTATATTCATTTTGGATGTCTCCATCTGGAAGAGGTTATAAAGGGTTAGTATCTATCAACTATACCTTTGATATTTCAAATTATGATTTAACTATAGCCCATAAACATGCTTTTTCAAGTTTGAATAAATATTTTTCCGATGCTCACAATATTGAACTGGATATTAGTGGAAGTGATATCCCTAGGCTATGCTTTATTTCTTATGATCCGGATTTAATAATTAAAAATGAATTATGTGCTTTCACCATAGATAATGAGATTGAGTTTGAGCAAAAAAGTAAAAAAGAAAATACAACTTACAGAACTAATAAAACCATAAAGCATATACAAAATATACCTGGAAAAAATAATCCATTTCATAGAAAAGAAATAAACTCAATAATTAGATTTCTCGAAAAAAACAATAAATCAATCACTGGCGACTATTATAATTGGTATAGAGTTGCAATGGCCATTGCAACTACATTTAATTTTGATATTGGGCTGAAAATATTTGTGAGATTGAGCATGCTTGACAAAGATAAATTTAATTTTGAAAATTGTGAATCTTTCTTAATAGAATGCTATATTTCCAATAAAAACCAAATTAAAATAAACACAATACGATTTTTAGCAGAAAAAGAAGGTTATCCTTCAAAAAAATTGGGAGAAGAGAGTAGAGAGGCATTGTCTTGATAGTTTATCAGGACAATGCAAGTTTCATCCTCGGAGCCGGAAAGCTGCAAACCAGAGGACGTAAAGCAGCACTGATTATGTCAGTATCTTTGGAACAATTTATGTTTTTCACAGCTACTATTCTTCTCCCTTTAAATTTAGCGACATGAAAAATTTTGAAGACTATTTTTCCAGACAAGAAATCATTGAAAGATTATGTAAAATAAGAGTAAAGATCGCTAATAATAGAAACAAGAAGCATTTAATACACCAATTAACAGAATCAAAATCATTTAACTACCATACCAAAGAGAAAACTCTAATTAATTCTAAAACTTCTGATTTAAAATCAGAATTCTCTAGATACCAAAGAGATTTATTAATTCAACTTAATGAAATACTACCTCCAAGAAGAAAATGGGTTAGATTAGGGAGGAATTCACGTTTAAAAAGTGATAATACCCCATTAAGTTCAACAGATAAAAATTTATTGTCTTTAAAAAAAACTATATCAAAATATGAGAGTAAGTCTTCTAAAGAGTCATGGTTTATTAGTCTAAATGAATTTATTGAGAATATACAATATTCAGTTTTGCATAATTCAGTAAGTATTTCATCACCAATTGTTATTCCAAAATTAAAGGATGAAAAAATTAAAGGAACGTCTCTTGATCCATTTAAAAAAAATATTTGCAGGCCTTTATGTCTATTTTCATTAAAAGATAGAATTATACTTAGTATCGCAAATAAATTTCTTACAATGCTTTTTGATAATTATTTTTTAAAATCTTCTTATGCATTCCGTTCAATCAAAAACATAGACAAAACAGCAACTTTAAGCCATCATGATTGTATTGATGAGATTTTGAATGTTAGAGAAAAAGCAGGTAAAAAGCCACTTTGGGTTGTAGAATGTGATATGGAAAAGTTTTTTGACACCGTCAACCATTCTATCATAAGGAAATTATATAATAAATTATTAATAAAGGCTAAATCTGATTTCCCTTCGACTAATGTTGATTTAGCTAATAATATATTTTTTGAATATTTGTCAAGCTATTGCTTTAATAAAAATGTACCAAAGTCTTCTGATTTGGAATATTGGAATAGTTATGATATTCCAAATGGGGAATTTGGTTGGGTTGGAGAGCAATTATTGAACTTGGGATATTATAAAAATTTGACTATCCCTAGAATTGGTATTCCTCAAGGAGGGGCTCTTAGTGGTCTAATTGCAAATATTGTATTACATGAAGCAGATAAAAGAATGGAATCATTAAATATTAATTATTTAAGATTTTGTGATGACATGTTAATTTTAGCTCCATTAAAAAGAGAAGCTAATTTGGCCAAGAAACTTTATATAAATTCCTTACAATCATTGAAGTTAGTTCCACATAATTTCCCTCAAAATGATATCTATTATCGAAATTTAATTTCAAAGAAAAATATTGCTGAGTTATGGAAGAAAAAATCAAAAGGACCCTATAAATGGGCTTCTCCAAAAGATTTGGGATTTGCTTGGATAGGTTTCGTTGGATATGAAATAGAATACAATTTAAATTTAAGAGTTAGGAAAAAATCTCTCAAGAAGGAATTGTCCAAACAAACTGATACTGTTCAGAGAATATATCAAGCTATAAAAACAAATTGCCGACGAAGACCTGGTTATATTTCCGAGTCTACTATTAACAGGTTAATTGGGATGGCAGTTGGAAGAGTAACCTTGAAGAATTATCAAACTATTCAAAATGAGTTATGTTGGAAAAATGGATTTAAAAAATTAACTCCAAACAAGTATTCAATTCAACAAGTGAAACTTTTGGATCGAAATAGAAATAAATTGTACTATGATTTAAAAAAGAACCTTAAAGAGAAAGAGAAAAATAGTGATAGTTTAAGCATTATCTTGGACACCCAAAATCGGGAAGTCATTAATTATGATAAACCATTTAGTTATTATTTTCAGATAATTGAAAGAAGTCAGCAAAATCAGAATGAATAAATAGAATAGTATAATCAAGTTTCCTAAATATACCTCTCCAACTCCACATCAGGCATTTCATCATAAGTTTGCCCATTGAGTTCTCTACCAGCTTTTTTCTTGTTTTTCCCACCCCACTGTTTGAAGAAGAATGCGACTTTTGCATGCTGACATTGTTCCTGAATATCCAATACCCAATCTGGGTTCATAGGTCTTGCTTTATGCCCACTCTCCCCTCCTACAATGACCCAGTCGATACCGTCAAGCTTCATGTTTGGAAGTGGACCAATCAAGGGTTCGCAGGAAAGAAACTTTACCCTGGCACCGGTTAGGCGAAGATAGTCTATTCGGTACAGTACCCTTTCGTCTTCGACAGACACGCCCATCCAAATATTGTGGGACCAAGGCAATAGATTACTGATTTCAGCCAGTCGGTCCGCTCGCTTGGTGAGCACTTGAAAAACATGCTGACCATTGTCATTCATTACCTGAAACACCTTTTGGATAAATTCCAGTGGCACATCCTTGTGAAATAGGTCAGACATAGAGTTCACAAACACTACCTTGGACTTTTTCCAAGTATAGGGTATTCCCAAGGCATCTTCATGAATCCTTACCTTCTTAAATCCATCTTTGTACTTTTCCACACCCATGGCTTTAAGTCGCTTGGTCATGACTTCTGCATAACAGAATTTGCAGCCTGCCGAAATCTTGGTGCAGCCTGTGACAGGATTCCAGGTCAGTTCTGTCCATTCGATAGAGGTTTGTGCCATTTTAGGTCAGGTTAATTGGATGGAAATAAGTTTAGGTCTATCACAATATTCGCTATAATTTATGTAATAAGAGCCCTTTCTGATTTTTTGTCCGTCATTTGATGTCACAATAATTTTATTCTGAGAAGCAAGTCCCTTCAAAACTTCTACCGCATGCGTAGGCCTAAATCCCTGATGAAGGGTAGCTTGATAAATTTCTCCGTTCGATCTCGGTTCTTTCAAAAAGGAGAGAAAGAAACTCTCTAACTTATTGACCTTATCAGCTTTAGTAGGACTAAATAGATTTGGGGCGTCAGGAATCTTATAAGACCATCCCCTACCTTCTTCAGAATCGATTTCCCATTTGGCTTCTAACATTTTGTCAAAGCCGTAAATATGACTGGTAAAGAAGAACAAACAAAAAAATTGATTGACATCTCTAGTAATGATAAAGGTTTCTACAAAGTATTCATCTCCTAAATATTCACGAAATGCTGATTTCAGGTTTTCAATAAAAACAATCCCTGTTGGAGAATTAGGCCAATGTTTTTCAGGAATAAGATCTTCTATAAATGACATAAATGCCTTTGGTCTACCCTTTTTCTCAAACCTAAACATATGATGAGTTGGTAGAAACAATAGTACTTCTGCTTTTTTTGTTTCTAAGATTGACTTAATCTGAGACGCCCTTATATCCTTATATCCATAGGGATCAATAAAGACAAAGGCTTTAGATTTCTTTGATTTGGATATTTGATCCACTACAAGTGGCACAGCGTCGGTATAATCCACGTTTCGGAATCGCAAATCACCAAAAATGGGGTAATGCAACTTTTTGCTTTCTACAATAGATTTGACTTTTTCTGTCTTCCAAGTTTCCAGGTCGTTGAATACACAATCCACTTGGATAATCTTATGCTTGCCAGCTTGATTCCTATAGTAGATTTCTCTGATAGCCTTCAAAAATATGATAGGGCTTCCTTCTCCTCCATTCTCATAAATTCCTTCACCACAAAAAAGATCGTAAAGATTTACTTTTTCAATCCCTTGAGCCCTGCTCAAGATGTTCAGGTATTTTTGAATGTACAGATTGAGCAGCCTTACTTTTACCTCAGAATGCTCAAACATGTTTGACTGTGAATCTTTCATATGCTAAACAATTAGAAAACTTAAACCACCAAATTCTCTTCCTAAAACCTAAAACAAATAGTTCAATAAAAATAAGAATTAAGTTTAAAGCATTATAAAAAATTTAGATATCCTTTAATAATTTGAGATTATTTAATCCAAGATTTAACCAATCTTAAGTAAAATAAAAGAATTTCAAGGTAAATATGCTTGTCCTGAGTCGAACGGAAATAAAAATAATACGTTACAGTGAAGATATCTTTTTCGGCGATAACCGAAAATTGATTGGGTAATAGTTATTAATTAGCGGTAGCTATTTGAGCTATCGTTTTTTTTGTCCTGACCCTCAGAAAAGTTGAAAATTGGTATTATCAGAAAATGTAATAAAAGGTGTGAGGTAATCTTAAACGGGCAAAATACACTTCTCTCCGCGATATTCTTATGGATTAAACAACAGAAGGAATATAAGATTTTTCATATTTTCTATTATCCCTTATCAGGGCAAAAATCCTGTTTATGATTTTGGCTCTAACGGCATTTATTACAGTCATTTTATTCTTTCCCTCAGCAACCTTCCTTTCAAAATATTCTCTAAGCTCTCCTTTCATCTTGATTGCAGAGAGTGCAGCCATATGGAAGAGTTTTTTAAGCTCCTTATTGGCTCTGTTGGACACCTTTTTCCTAGATCTCTGACTTGTACCTGATTCAAAGGAAAATGGAGCAACGCCTACATGACAGGAAAATTCCCTACCGTTACCAAACTTGGTGAAGCCTCGTGTGGCTATGATCGTCTCAGTTGCTACTTTATCTCCTACACCTCCAACTGACAACAATATCTCTTTTTGAATGGTGAGTTTCTCACTGGAGGCGAACTGTTGGTCTATCTGTTTGTCGATAGAATCAATTAATTTGGTTAATGAAAGGATCTGTTTTTTAAGCCTTTTGCTTTTGGCTTTATAAATATCTGAATCAATGTATCCTTCAAAATCCTTTACCTGGGATTTGTATTTAGCCCGGTCCCTTATATACATATCCCTCTCATTACTAAGTGATTTGACTGTTTCAATGACCTTATCATCGAGATTCTGAAGCCTGGCTTTGTCAACATACCGTATCGCATAATCAACTATCCTTTCGGCATCAATTTTATCATTTTTTCTTCTCTGGACACCTGATCTAAGCTTGATTTCTGCTCCGCTTTCCAACCATAATGCAATATTTTGACTTATGCAAAACACTTTCAAAGGATTGGAATAATGGCCTGTAAATTCAGCACAGACAAGAATATCTTCCCATAGACAGCTCTTTTCCAAGTTCTTGAAAAACTTCTTTATGGAAAGTTCTTTGTTTTCAATTTTGAAGTGTTCAATTACCCCATCAGCGGTAATAAGGCAAATGTCTAATGTCAATTTACTGACATCAATTCCAATAAATGTTTTGAATTTCATACTTTAGCGTTTAGATATATTAAATGATAAGAACCGTTACCTAATAACCTTAACAGATGTAAGACTAATATCTTATACAGGTCTTGGTTCTTTAAACCTGTCAGTTCCAAATATCGCGATAGTGCTCTACTCAGGCCATCGATGGATCGCTGACAGGTTTTCAATTATACCACCGTTCTTGGTTTAATACAACTGATCAAATCTAAGGTAACTATCGGGATCGAAGTGACAAGGCAAAGTTCTTTACAGTCTTGAAGACATTTTACAGTTCAAAGGTATAAATCTAAAATCTGTTCTTGGTAGTCACGAGGGCCTCCATTTCTCATGAAGTTTAATTTTTACCCTTAAAAGATATCTTGTGTCTTATGTCTTGCGTCTTGTGTCTCAAGTCTCACATCTCACATCTCTTTCAAAAACTCCAAAAACCTATACTCCGCCCATGTAAACTCCTGACCTTTGACTATAAAACCAGTATGGCCGCCCCTATTGGGCATTTCCAGAAATAGCTGTGGGTGGTTTCTGGCCAAATCTATTGGGTAGCATCTATCCATTAAAAGTGGATCATTCAGTGCATTGATGACCAAGGTGGGTATCTGAATATCTTTTATCCAATTGTCAGCACTTACCGAGTGGTAAAAATCATCTGCATCTTTGAACCCATGGATTTTGGCTGTAAAATGGGTATCGAAAGTATCAAATTCCTTTACCTTTTTCAGTAAATCCAAATCCACCAAACCGGGAAACTGTTGCCCTTTTAAGAACATTTTGGCTTTCAGTTTTCCCAGAAAGCGTTTTTTGTAAAAAGCATTCTTTTTTGCCTTCAAAGTTGCCGCAGAATCGGGTAAGTTGCAGGGAGTGGAATAAACAGCTGCTTTTTTGATTTTTGAATTCAGGTCAAGTCCATTTTCTCCCAAGTATTTCAAGGTTTGCGCACCGCCCATGCTGATGCCTGCCAAGTAATAGGCTTCATAATTTTTGGTCTTTTCCACATGATCAATCACTGTTTTCAAATCATAGGATGCCCCATGATGGTACATGATGGGCTGAAGATTCATTTCACCCCCACAGGTACGGTTGTTCCAAGCCAATACATCATAATCATTTTGATTGAACAATTTGGCCAATCCACGGGCATAATGTCTTTCAGAACTTCCCTCTAAGCCGTGGCTGATGATCAGGAGTTTGTTACTCCCCACATTTGACCAATCCAGATCTAAAAAATCATTGTCCGGTGTATCAATCCTTTCCCGCTGATATTGGACACCGATGATTTTTCTAAAGATGCTGGGAATAATGGTTTCAAAATGACCATTGAAAAGCAATCGTGGTGGATTGGCATAACTGGATTTTTCAATTATCGGCATAATTACTTCAACCTAAAATTAAATCTATACCCCAAAAGAGGGAATTATTTGCTTTATTTGAAAAAGAATAATATAAGATTTTATGAAAGTTTCCCTGTATTCCCTTTGTCTTTTTATCCTGATCGGAATATTTCCAAAGCCTGGATTTTCCCAATCTGTGGATAATTTTATTGACAAAATCTATCCTGAACTGGATCAACTTTATAAAACGCTGCACCAAAACCCGGAACTGTCCCTGCAGGAAAAAGAAACTTCTGCAAGGATAGCCAAGGAACTGAAATCTTTGGGTTACGAGGTAACTGAAAATATCGGTGGCTATGGCGTGGTTGGGGTATTGGAAAACGGGGCTGGTCCTGTTCTTTTAATTCGGACTGATATGGATGCGCTGCCAATGGAAGAAAAAACGGGGCTTCCTTATGCTTCCACCAAAAAAGGAATTTCCAATGACGGGAAGGAAACCTTTATCACCCATTCCTGTGGACATGATATCCATATGAGTGTTTTTGTGGGGACGGCCAAAATGATGGTAGAATACAGACACGCCTGGAGAGGCACATTATTGATGGTCGGACAGCCTGCAGAAGAAAACGGCATGGGTGCCTGGAATATGATGAACGACGGTTTGTACGAACGCTTCCCCCACCCTGATTATGCCATTGCATTACATGATGACCCATTTTTACCGGCCGGAATGCTTGGCTATAAATCAGGCCCATTGATGGCTGGGGTGGATTTGATGAATGTGACGGTTTATGGTGAAGGTACACATGGTGCTGTTCCGGATAAAGGAATTGATCCCATAGTCCTCAGTGCTCAAATGATACAGGCTTATCAGACCATTGTGAGCAGAAGAATATCTCCCATGGATCCGGCGGTTGTTACGGTGGGATCCATTCATGGAGGAACTGTACACAATATCATTCCGGATGAGGTAGTGATGCAGTTGACTCTTCGGTCATATTCTCCTGAAGTAAGGGAAGAAATGATCAGCAGCATCAAGCGAATCAGTGAGCAATATGCCCGGGCAGCCGGTTTATCCGAGGACAAAATGCCATCCTATTGGATCCGTCATCCGTACACACCGGCTTTGATCAATGATGATGAATTGACCCGAAGGATGGTAGATGTCTTTAAAAATAATATAGGTGCGGACAAAGTAAAAGAAGTAAAAGCTCTAATGGTTGGGGAAGATTTTAGCCGTTTTGGTTTACAGGAAAGGAATATTCCGATCAGTATGTTTTATCTAGGTGCTTCTGATCCGGAATTTTTGGAAAAAGCCCAAAGAGAGGGATTGGATGTACCCGGACTGCACTCTCCCTATTTCGCCCCGTTGCCCGAGCCCACTATAAAGACCGGAGTAAAAGCCATGAGTTTGTTTGCGATGGACATTTTGAAGAATGTGGAGATGATGAAAAAATAGAAATTGGTAGATATATTTTGAAATAAATTGAAATATTGTTTGAGATATAAGTGGATATTTTTTTGATATTGATTGATATTTTTTGTGGATTAACAAAGAAATTGACTTTTGAAGAGCTTAAGAGATTCGGGATATTGTGAGATATTAGTTGATAATTATTGATATTATATAGATATTTTTAGGAAACAGAGTAGAAATCAAAGCGGGATACAGGGAGTGGGATAAGCTTGAAATAAATCAAAAAAGGATGAAGCATTCCTGGTAAAATCGGGAAAATTTTGCCCTTCAGGTTTGATGATGGGAAATTATATCGCCGAAGGCATATTTCAACTATATATCACAAACGGAAAAACATTTCTCAAATAGAGAAGATCATTTAATCACCTTAACTTCACAATCCCTTAACCAAGCAACAAATTATGAATGGTACCTTTGCCTCAGTAAATTTTTCTTCATACGTTTGACGATATATAAAAGAGACAGTCCTACTGTCTCTTTTTTTTCATTTAAGCAAGAGTTTGTAATACCATTGTTTTAGCTTTCCGGGAGGTATTTTTAAAAAGAAAAAAGCAAATACAATCAAGTTGGCCAATTGCACCCGCATCCAGGAATTGTTTTCATATTTTCGGGCAGAAACAGTGATTTTTTTGGGTATGACATGGAAGGTATAAGTTTTCTTCAATCTTCTAACAAATTCAAAATCCTCCATGATGCAATAATTTTCATCAAAGCCTCCCAATGTCTCGAATACATCCCTTTTGACAAATAAAGTCTGATCTCCCCCACCCGAAAGAATTCCATTGAATTGCGTAAACCAGGAATTGACTTGCAGCAGTGAATTGTCCGAGTCGAAGGAATAGGCAAAACATCCTGATGGTACTCCCTTCTCCACAACCTCCATAATATCCTCAAAAAAAGTATTCAAAAGTCTGACATCTGCGTGGACGAAATAAAGGATATTCCCTGTAGTATTTCTAGCGCCTAAATTCATCTGACAGGCCCGGGAACTTACTTTCGATGTCACAACCCTAGTGCCAAATTTAAATGCAGTTTCTACTGAATCGTCGCTACTTCCCCCATCCACTACAATCACTTCAAAATCATTTTTCATTTTATGATTGAGAAAAAATGGCAACAATTCCTGAAGATTTTTTGATTCATTCAAAACAGGAATAATAATGCTCAGCTTCATAAAAAAATCATTTTCTTTTGATCATATAATTCTTGACGGGATTATATATAATCGCCTTGTCCAACTTGCCACCAATATAGTAGTACCTATTTTTATGCCCATTTACATCAACTTCGTAATAATCTTTAACTTTTGTCACAGGGGAGGGAAGACCAAAATTTTCAGCTAAAAATTCTTTTACCATTTTTGGTTCCTCGAAAAACAACATGGCTGAACTAAAAAAAAATGGTTTTTTGATCGGACTGTTATTTTCAAATTTATACGTTTTTGCATCCACTTTATAATGATCTTTGTTCCATTGGATGGAGGAGGAAAAATCACCTCTTTTTGAATTTGTGCTGCTGATGGCACTGTAAAGTTGCTTGTTTTTATAAATAGTATTTGATTTATAATCCACCGATATTTTTCCAAAAAACCAAAAACTCACCAAGCTGTTGATCTGATATTTTATTTCATTACCTGTGGTGGTTTTGATGGCGCTCATTTCTCCGATTGAAATCCCTGCAACAGATATATCAAAATTGACCACTTCCTGTCCATTTACCGATGAAGGTTGAAAAAAGAAAGAGATCAAACAAATGGACACGAATCTATTGAGATGTCTTTTCATTCCTTTTAATAAAATATCAATACTGACCAAACTGCTCCAATATAAAGAATATTGGAATTATAGACCAAATTCATTAGATGAATTATAAGTCTATAGGTTTATTGATGTTTTTTGGAATTTTTGAAATTAGAAAATGGGTATTCATTGAAATTATAAGCATGCAAAACGAAAATGCACCTTGGATTCTAATGTATATTTCCAGCAAAATTTTGAATTGACGTAATGGAAATCAACTGTAATGTTCTGAAATGAGATTTTTGAGATTTATCCAATCTTCTTCTGTATCTATATCGGATAGGACAGGTAAAGTAAAATGGGAAATGTTGTCCTGATTTATCCTTTGCAAAGTAATGGGCAAGACATTTTCGGTGCTCCAGGGAATTTGACTGAATAACTGGGGAAGAACTTTGGCCATTCCAATCAGGTAATATCCTCCATCCATTGCAGGCCCGATTACCACTTCATCCTTTTCTAGGGATTTTAAAGCATTTTCTATGATTCCAGGAGTAATTTCAGGACAATCAGTCCCAATCAGAACCGCTTTTGTATAACCAAATCCAAAAATAGTTCTGAAAGCATTTTCCATTCTTTCGCCCAAATCAGAACCCTCCTGAACCATGGTGGCTGTAATATGCTCCTGGAAATTCCCATCCATTTCTTCAAAAGATTCGGAAAAAAACACCCAAATATCAGCATCTCTAATTTCAATGACCTGTCTATAAGTAAAGGCAACCAAATCCCTATAAATCTCCATAGCCTGTTGATGGCCAAGTGAAGCTGCCAATCTGGTTTTTACTTTTCCTTGGATCAGATTTTTTTGAAATATGATAATGGCGTTTTTTGAATTTTTGTTTTTCATGATTTTAGGTAATGGATTGCTTTTGGCAGACATCAGGCAGAAGTTAACTTTTGTTCTATCAATTTTTGGATTAATCTTAAATTACAAGATATTTTTTTCACCATATTTCTTGAGCAAAATGTAAAAGAAACTGATTTACTCAGAATTTTAATTACAACCATACTATTCAATGGCTTGTTTACCGGAAATTTCTTCATTTAAATAATTTATACATTTAGAAAGCCGATTTTTTCCTGCAAATAATCTCTGATTTGAAACTAATCGGGCTGGAATTTTGTATAACCTATTAATTCTATAGACTAAAATAACAAAACTATGTCACTAAGATTAGGGGATATTGCTCCAAATTTTGTCGCGGAGACGACAGAAGGAAAAATTGATTTTCATGAATATTTAGGCGATGGATGGGGAGTCCTATTTTCGCACCCTGCTGACTATACGCCGGTTTGTACTACCGAACTCGGTGCTGTTGCCAAATTAAAATCTGAGTTTGACAAAAGAAATGTCAAGGTATTGGCGCTAAGTGTGGATGGATTGGCTGACCATAAGGAATGGATCAAAGATATCAATGAAACGCAGCACACTATTGTCAACTTTCCACTTATCGCAGATGAGGATAGAAAAGTAGCTGAACTGTACGATATGATTCATCCCAATGCAAGTGAAAAAGCGACAGTAAGATCTGTTTTTGTAATCGGAAATGACAAAAAAATAAAATTGATAATTACTTACCCTGCAAGTACAGGCAGGAATTTTGATGAATTGTTAAGAGTAATTGATTCTTTGCAGTTGACTGCTTATCATTCGGTTGCCACACCGGCCAATTGGAAAAACGGAGAAGATGTGGTCATTGTGCCAAGTATAAAAGATGAGGATATTCCGGCAAAATTTCCTAAGGGACATACAAAAATCAAACCCTACCTCCGTACCACACCACAGCCAAATATATAAGAATCCAATAGCCCTGTTATCACGCAGGGCTTTTCTTTTTTAATTTAATCAGATTACTTTTTTTTGAAATTTTATTACTTAATTGGCTGCCGAAATAAAAACATCGTCTCAAAATCACCTCATATGTCGATTTACACCGTAATCAAAGGTTCAGGTTCATACCTGCCTGATGTAATTGTAAAGAATGAAGACTTTTTAAATAATAATTTCATCACCGAAAAGGGAGAAAAAATCCCCAAAGAGAATTGTGCTATCATCCAAAAATTCCAGGAAATAACAGAAATAGAGGAAAGAAGGTATTTAAGTCCAGAATTGAATACCTCTGATATGGCATTCATCGCTGCTAAAGCGGCAATTGAAGATTCAGGCATAGATCCTGAAACACTTGACTATATTATTGTGGCCCAAAACTTTGGAGAAATATTATATAATAACAGGAAAACGGATATTCTTCCTACTATTGCTTCAAGGGTAAAACACATGCTCAAAATAGTGAACCCGAATTGTGTCGCTTATGATTTGCCTTTCGGATGTCCGGGTTGGGTGCAGGGAGTGATTCATGCTGATTACTTCATTAAATCCGGTGATGCCAAACGTGCTTTAATTATCGGTGCAGAGACACTTTCCAGGATCATAGACCCGCATGATATTGACAGCATGATATACTCAGATGGGGCCGGAGCGGTAGTTTTGGAAGGAGTTGAGAGTGATCATCCTATCGGGGTTTTGTGTCACAAGACCAGAACAGACACGATTACTCAGGCCCATTATCTAAAAATGGATGTTTCCTATAATCCTGAATTTAAAGATGATACTTTGTTTCTTAAAATGAATGGGAGAAAGTTATATGAATATGCCCTGAACACTGTTCCTGTTTTAATGAAGGAAACCATTGAAAAAGCCGGATTGGATATCAAAGATATTGGAAAAGTGCTTATTCATCAGGCCAATGCCAAAATGGACGAAGCCATTTTGATAAGGACTTTAAAGCTTTTTGGGGTAAATGAAAAGCCAGATGGAATTATGCCGATGATTATTTCCAAAATGGGTAATAATTCAGTAGCCACAGTACCCATACTATATGATATGATTGCAAAAAGTAAATTGAACGGCTATCAATTCAGCTCCGGAGAAAATTTAGTATTTGCATCTGTAGGCGCAGGAATGAATGTCAACGCATTTATATACCTAAATCCCTGAAAAAAAATATTTGATTATCCATTAAATGAGAATCAGGATTTATCCTTTTTTCTTCTTAGTGGATAATCAAATCTTATCATCAAAGTTTGATCAATTTGCGTGTGAATTTTTTGTTTCCATTCGAAATCAGGAATATATACATGCCTGCAGGATACTGACTCAAATCAAAACTTTGCTGGAATTGATATGTATTGACCAATCCCTCAAAAATAGTTGCGGTCTTTCTTCCGGAACTATCAACGACTTTAATTGAAAGTTTGCCCGGTACAACATCCATTTTCAGGGTGACAACATTTAGAGTTGGATTAGGGTAAATTTTAAGATTAACAGGTTCAATATCTTGTATTCCGGTAACAAGACCGTTTTTGATAACAGGTACTTGCTCAAAATTACCCCGAGTTGCGGCCTGAATACTGGTATCCCCTGCATCAAACCACTGACTCAGCAAAGAGGTATAAACCTGCCTAAAATCATATTGGAGGGGTATATTGTCCCGGTAAACCTCAGTTCCTTTAATCTGAGGAGCTGTCCCCAATGAACCTCCATAAGACATATTTCCAAAAACAAAAAGAGGGGCAGATGATCCATGATCTGTACCATTGCTGGAATTGGACACTATCCTCCTTCCGAACTCAGAAAATGTCATCCCCATCACCCTATCCGCCGAGCCTTGAAATTCAAGGTCATTCATAAAGGCGACGACCGCATCATTGAGTTGTTTTAATAAATTGGCATGTCGGCCTTTGGTATGGTCTCCACCATCCACCTGATTATCATGGGTATCAAACCCGCCCATTCTAACCAAGTATAGCGGAGTTTTCAACCCCCCTGAAATCAACCTGGAAACTATACGGAGTTGATTGCCTAATCTTGTATCAGGGTAAACTTTTTGTTGGGTGACTTTTTCAGCAGCTCTTTTTACAACCATCCCGTATTTTTGGGATTGCTGTGCAATCAACCTGATATACCTTAGTTTATCCCCTGCCATGGTATCCGGGGTGTCTTCAACAGCATTTTCGAGTATCTGATAAAATGAATTGGGATTGTTGATTACCATACTGAAATTGGCCCTTTCGCCTTGGAAAAGCATAGACGAACCGTAACCGATTTCAACTGCCATTGGATCGGGTTTGTCCTCATTGGGATATCCATTCGGAAACTCGGGATAATTGGATTCCAAATATCTTCCGGTCCATCCAGAAGGCAACAGTTCATCTGAATTGGAACCGCTCATCCATATATCAGTAGATTTGAAGTGGGAAAAGCTTTGTTGGGGGTAACCTACAGAATGAATTACCTGTAACCTTCCTTCTTCATATAAGGATTTAAAACCATCCAGTGAAGGGTGTAATGCAAAATCACCGGAATCAATATGTAACAATTTGCTGTCAGGCATAATCACATGAGGTCTTACCTGATTAAGCTGACTGAGGTAAGATACTGGTATCACGGTATTGAGACCATCGTTGCCACCTTCCAAATAAATAAGAACCAATACCCTATCCGTTTCATTCGCCAAATTTAAGAATCTGTCTAAAGTCTGACCGAAACTCTGATTGTTCAATGCTCCAAAGAAACCTGGAATGGCCAAACTATGGGCGGCGTGCTTGATAAAAGACCTTCTTTTCATAACGTTACATTAATTGCGATTCTCCCATTTGTAACAACAGTTGAAATGCGGGTTTAAGTCTATTTAAAACAATGGTGGCATTTGACTCCTCATTTGGATTTGCCAAATATGTCAGCCAGGCACCTGTCCAATAATAATCCTGCTCTTGGCCATTCAGTAGAATTTTTTTAGTCATCTCAAATTGAGTTTCATTCAAATCAAGCCCCAAATTCAACAAGACAAACTCATTGATGAGTGCATTCGGATCTTCGGGGTTTTCAAATTCCTTGACATATTCTAGAAGATTTGCGTTAACTTTCACAGAGTCTGAAATCCAGTACCCCCAAAAAATCATTGAATCAGAAGCCAAAGCTCTTTTGGTGATGGAATCGGTATTGATCCAGATTTTGTCATAATTTGGCGTCTGATAGTAAGGAGGCCAACCAGCGACATTGGGGGGATCACCCAATTCCATCCCAATGTTTCCCATATTCCAAAGTATGGCAGAATAAAAATCTTTTTCTCCAAGTGGATTGTCTGCTCTTGGCATATCAAAATTCCTCCAAAGTCCCAAAATGAAATCCATTGGACTTTTGATCAAAGCACCCATTACCTCAGGGTGAAAGAAATGCGCTGAACTCAACAGAGCCTTCAAGGCAGGTCTGATATTATAGTTGTTACCTTTGATTATCGCGGCCAAAGGTTCGATTACATTAATCTCTGCCATAGTGGAAATTTCGCTTGCCACAAAAAAGGTATAAAGCTTTCTGGCAATAAACTTTGAAGATTCATTGGTGGCAAAAATCATCTCCAACATTTCATCCAATTCCCCTGCACCTGCTATACCTGCTTTTCCTTCAATTACTTTATTGCCATAAAAGGCCGAAAACTGTTTATTTCCGGTATGGTGTGCCTCAGCATTGAAATAAGACTCCGGTGGACCCTCCGAATGAATACTTTCCCAATTGACAGTCCAACCTGTCAATACTCTTGCAGCAGCCCTAACATCCTCTTCCTGATAGCCTGCTCCGGGGCCTTTACCTATACAGAATAATTCCTGCAATTCTCTGGCAAAGTTTTCATCAGGAGTATCTTTATTATTGAATGCACCGCTCAGAAAAACCAACATGGCAGGATCTATGGTCAGGTCTCTGATAAGTTCCTTAAAATTCCCGATTACATGCCGATTCAACATGGTAATGTATCGGTAACAGGATTTTGAGATAAATACATCCCACATTTTGATAGGAAGAAAATTCCACCAGAATAAAAGCATCTTTTCCTGTATGCCATTATTGGTACTTAAAATTCTTCCGATCATCCATGACTTGAGCGAAACCAGCCGATCACCTTCAAGATCTTCATTGAATCTGGCATTGACAAAACTGCTTCCAAGGGGCACTTCAAGATCAAATTTGCCTTTGCTGAGGTCATTATAATTATTGATAGGCTCGGGATACTCCAGGGATACTTCAAACATTTCGTCCAGAATAGCTGAAAGTGATTTATTCCTGAGATTTTTGATATCCTGAATAGTTGCCCCAAATTTTGTCCTCTTGACCAAATGAGCCAAGTGAAAATCCGTTAGGTCACCGTCAAATGATTCTAAACCTTCACCTATTTCATGTAGACGTGATAAAGCTTCAGTCCAGTTATTATTTGCGGGTTTCAGCCCTTTAGTAAGATCAGGAGGAAGCACCTCCCTATAAAGAGGCTGTAGATGCTTGTATTGTCCAGGTTTGATTGGAAACATATACCATTAGCGTTTAGAAAAAGAAATTCATTAAACAGTTCAAATACCAATCTAAAACGTCAAAAATGTTGAATGACATTCAAGAAAGCTGCCCTTTATTTTTTCCATCGTCTTTATTTTGTAATAAAAACACTGGTTCAAAAAAGGATGATAAAATTTGTTGGATTTTTGGGTGATTCAACAAATACTCGGAAAAGATAATAATTTATACTTTCAGTGCAAAATTAAATTTTAAATTAAAATTACGTTTAACAGTTTGTGCTTTTTATATCAAAACTATTGCCTTTTGTCTCAAAAAATTTTTCTGTAGTAGACCTTTTTTGGAGAAAGCCGCAATGCAATAATCAGGTTTTTTTGAAGAATTTTGTCATTGATTATCCAACTTATTATATTTCCTCAAACAAGCAATTTTTGAATGATAGAAGAACTTGATACCAGCACGCTAAATTTTAATCAGGATTCCCTTTTCCTTCTGAATATTTCATTGGCCATTATCATGTTTGGAGTGGCTTTGGATTTAAAAGGTTCCGATTTCAGGTATATATTCCAAAATCCAAAATCATTCGGATTGGGTATTCTTTCCCAATTTTTTATGCTGCCCCTATTGACATTGGTTTTCATAAGTTTTATACAGCCACCCCCTTCAGTGGCTTTAGGAATGTTTTTGGTTGCGGCATGCCCCGGTGGCAATGTCTCTAATTTTATGACTCACCTGGCAAAAGGAAATACGGCACTCTCCGTATCCCTTACTGCTTTTTCTACGGCCTTTTCGATATTTCTGACACCTTTCAATTTTGCTTTATGGGCTGGTTTTTATGAACCTACAGCAACGATGCTAAAGGAAATATCACTTTCCTATTTTGAAGTATTCCAGACAGTTGCACTTATCCTTGGTTTACCCTTGATGGTGGGCATGTACATCAATGGCCGGTATCCAAACTGGGCTCAAAAAGCTACCAAAATTTTAAAACCACTGAGTATATTAATCTTTGCTGGCTTTGTGGTCATTGCTTTTATAGGCAATTACAACCTGTTTTTGAAGTTTATAGGATTGATTTTTCTTTGGGTATTAGGTCATAATTTTATTGCCTTATTTTCCGGATATTCTCTTTCCAAAATCGGTAAGTTAAGCTTGGCCGATACAAAAACCCTTACCATAGAAACTGGGATTCAAAATTCAGGACTGGCTTTGGTATTGATTTTCACCTATTTTGATGGTTTGGGTGGAATGGCAATCATTGCTGCTTGGTGGGGAATCTGGCATATCATTTCAGGTATGGGTATAGCCACCATATGGAAAAATTTCTATAAACCGTTAATTCATTCCTTTTCCCAAGAATAGTTCCCCGTAACCATTTTCTGATGAAAGATCTTTTTAATGCGATTCTTAGGATAAAAGTTAAAATTGCCCTTCATTTTTACTTTTCCAAAATCAAGGTTTATGGCAAGGAAAACATTCCTAAAAATAAAGCAATCATTCTTGTAGCCAACCATCAGAATGCTTTGGTGGATCCGCTTTTGATTGCTACCCATACCCGCCTCAACCCTTATTTTTTAACCAGGGCATCTGTTTTTAAAAAATCATTCATTGCCAAATTGCTTGATTTTATCCGGATGATTCCGATCTACCGTGTCAGAGATGGGATTGGAAATATGGAAAAAAACAAAGAAACATTTGAGAAAAGCACCGAGGTGCTTTTGAATAAGGGAACAATAGTAATATTCGGTGAGGGTAACCATCATATTCACCGAAATCTTCGCCCGCTTAAAAAGGGATTTGCCAGAATTGCTTATCAGGCACTTGAAGCGAATCCGGATTTGGACTTGGTGATTTTACCTGTTGGTCTCAACTACGGAAACCATCAAAGAACCGGAAGTAAAGTGAGTATAATCTTTGGTCCGACAATTAATCCCAGGATTTTTTATCCACATTTCGATCCACTGATCAAGGCAGTAGAAGTTGGTTTGGAACCATTGGTAAGCCACATTCCTGAAGAAAAATATAATCAGATTGAGAAGGAAATGATCTTAAACAGGATAGATTTCACCGAACCTAAAGAAGTTAGATCCTTTATTTCAGGTCAATCCAATTCCATTGACCCTAAAACCTACTCTCCACCATACTTCACCAATAAAGTGATGAAAGTTTTTCATTTTCCCGTTTATTGGATATGGCTTCTGATTGCACCAAAAATTGAAGATCCCGCATTTACGTCAACTTTCAAATTTGTCATAGGATTGGTAGCGGTGCCTTTATGGTATATTTTTGTTTTGATTGGCTTGCCTTTATTGGGTTTTGAAACTTGGGCATTTTCTTGGGCAATTCTAGGTTTCATCTATTTATTGGCCAATAGAAATGGGCAAGGGTAAAAGAAGGAATGAAATGTTATAAAAATTCAATGGTTGAAGGTTTAGGAATCTTGGGTTTAATGTTTTAGAAATTGTAATGAACGATTCTTTATTGAGTTAATTCTTGGACTTTCTTTTAAAGCCCTCAAGCAGCCTGCAAGTTTAAATATTCCTATATTTGGAACAGAAATATTAAAACCCAAAAATAACTTTATCATGGAACAGGATTTTCTTCCCATCAATGGGACGGATTATGTTGAATTATATGTTGGCAATGCCAAACAATCCGCTCTCTTCTATCAATATGCTTTTGGTTACGAACTCATCGCTTATGCAGGGCCGGAGACAGGTATAAAAGACAGCGCATCCTATGTGTTGAAACAGGATAAAATCAGATTGGTGCTGACCACTCCTTTACTGGAAAATCATCCCATAGCAGATCATATCAAAAAACATGGCGATGGAGTCAAAGTCCTTGCCCTTTGGGTAGATGATGCCGAAAAATCCTGGCGGGAAACCACTTCAAGAGGGGCTTTATCCTATCAAGAACCAAAAACCCTAAAGGATGAATTCGGAGAAGTGGTTACTTCATCAATCCGTACCTATGGAGAAACTATCCACACTTTCGTCGAGAGAAAAAATTACAAGGGAGTCTTCCTTCCAGGGTACCTACCAAGAAAAAGTGAATATAAGGCAGTTCCTATCGGTCTGAAATACATTGACCATTGCGTGGGTAATGTTGGTTGGGGGGAAATGAACAAGTGGGTTGATTTTTATGAAAATGTGATGGGTTTCAAACTTCTGATCACTTTTGATGATAAGGATATTTCAACTGAATATACTGCCTTGATGTCGAAAGTCGTTTCCAATGGAAATGGTTACATCAAATTCCCAATCAATGAACCTGCTGAAGGCAAGAAAAAATCACAGATTGAGGAATACATAGATTTTTATAATGGAGCAGGAGTTCAGCATATGGCCATCGCTACCGATAACATTATTCATACTGTAACAGAGTTGAGAAAAAGAGGCGTGGAATTTCTTGACGTTCCAAAAACCTATTATGATGATTTATTGGATAGGGTTGGCCAAATTGACGAAGACCTTAAACCACTGAAGGATCTCAATATTCTCGTAGACAGGGATGAGGAAGGGTATCTCCTTCAGATTTTCACCAAACCTGTTCAGGACAGGCCTACCCTTTTCTATGAGATCATTCAACGAAAAGGCGCCAAGTCATTTGGCAAAGGAAATTTCAAAGCCCTTTTTGAAGCCATAGAAAGGGAACAGGAATTAAGGGGAAATCTGTAAGCTTTGCCCTGAATTATACCGGCATGCTTTTCATTTGGTTAATTTCTGAACTATGGCTGATCTTCCATTTAAGAAAAACCCAAGAAAAATTCCTATCTAAAAATATGGGATCAATGAATTAGCCAGGGTATAATTTATTTTATAACCAGAAATAAATTATACCCTGGCTTTTTTTAATCTTTAATTTCTTCTTTGCATGGCTATTTTTAATGAATTCTCTATCTTAGAATCTTATTCAAACTTTTTACAAAATGACAACAATAGATCCAATGATTGTAGCCAAAGCTGAAAACTGGCTAAAGAGTAATATTGATGAAAAAAGCAAAGCAGAGATAAGGTCGCTTCTTGATTCTCCTGATAAAACTGAGCTGATAGATTCCTTTTACAGGGAACTGGAATTCGGAACAGGAGGCCTTAGAGGACTAATGGGCGTAGGTTCAAACCGGGTCAATGTTTATACCATTGGCATGGCCACCCAAGGATTGGCAAATTACCTCTTGAAATGCTTTCCCAATGAGGAAATCAGTGTGGCTTTAACCCATGACTGCAGAATAAACAATACTTTGTTTGCAGATACCACCGCAAATGTTTTTTCAGCAAATGGTATAAAAGTCAAATATTTCAGGGAACTGCGACCAACTCCTATGCTTTCTTTTGCCATCAGACATTTTGGTTGCAAGAGTGGTGTGATGGTTACCGCTTCCCATAATCCAAAAGAATATAATGGGTACAAGGCCTATTGGGATGATGGCGGTCAGGTCGTTGCACCACATGATACCAATATCATCAAGGAAGTACAGAAAATAGTTTCTGTGGATGATGTAAATTGGGATAAAAACGCATCCTTGATAGAATATATTGAAGAAGATTTTGACCTGATTTATTTGAACCTGGTAAAAAAACTCAGTCTTTCTCCCAATGAAATCATGCTTCAGAGAGATATGCCGATTGTTTTTTCGCCTATTCATGGTGCATCGGGAAAAATGGTCCCTGCAGCTTTAAAGGTTTTCGGATTTGAAAATATCCATGTTGTCAAAGAACAAGCTGAACCTGATGGAAATTTTCCGACTGTAATTTATCCCAATCCTGAAGAAGCGGAAGCACTGACCATGTCCATTGAGTTGGGTAAAAAGGTGGGTGCTGAATTGGTATTAGCCTGTGACCCTGATGGAGACCGTTATGCAGCCTGCGTTCCGGATGGTAAAGGTGGTTTTGAATTGCTCAATGGTAACCAAACAGGCACTCTTTTAACCTACTATTTGCTCAGTAAATGGCGGGAATATGGCGGATTGACCGGAGAACAGTTCATGGTAAACACAATAGTTACCACAGAACTGATAGATGAGATTTGTAAGGGTTTCGGTGTTACCTGCTATTCCGTATTGACCGGTTTTAAAAATATAGCAGAGGTGATAAGAAATCTGGAAGGGGAAAAGAAATTTATCGGAGGTGGAGAGGAAAGTTACGGTTATTTGGTCGGTGATTTCGTAAGGGATAAAGATGGTGTTTCAGCCTGTTCTATGGTGGCTGAACTGGTAGCGTATTATAAAACCAAGGGAAAAACAGTTCAGGACGTATTGGCTGAGATTTATATGCAATTCGGTTTTTATAAAGAAAGTCTCATTTCAGTTACCAAAAAAGGGAAAGACGGTGCAGAACAGATTCAGAATCTGATGACAGGATTCAGAACCAATAAACCTAAAGAAATGAATGGTATAAAGGTTATCAAAATTGTTGACGTCAAGGAAAGCAAAATATTTGATTTGGTCAATGACACCGAAACCGATTTAAAAATGGATAAATCAAATGTCATTCAATTTTACTTAGAAGATGGCAGTAAGATTTCTGCCCGTCCCTCAGGAACAGAACCAAAAATTAAGTATTATTTTTCTGTAAATGAGGCCTTGCCAAACCGTGAAGCCTATGATTCAGTAGCCGCTTCCTTGGATAAGAAGCTTGAAGGTCTGAAGAAGTATTTTGCCTAGTCATGCAATTGACAAAGTGAGAAAAACCTTGTTAAATAATTGACTTGTTCCATCAGTTAGAAGGTCTAAGTATGATTAAATATAGAGAAAGAGCCCGGTAGTCTACCGGGCTCTTTCCATTTAGGTTCAAATAAAACTATGCCCTAGAATTAAGTTCAATAAAACATATATATCTAATTGATTATAAAATAATTATAACAAATTAAATATCACTTTTCTAATTAAATATATCCAAAAGAAATATATAATATCAGTTCTTTTAGGTTTTATTCAATCGGGATTTAGAACCGATCATTGAAAAGTAAAAATCAAATCCGGCCTACGTGGACAATGGCATCACCGGCATTGACAACAGGATTGTTGTTCAATCCAACCACATGACCATTGTTGGTAGCCTTTACCGGAACCTTAACCTGACCGTAAGGGTCAGTGATTTTTGCTATAATCTGCCCTTTTTTGACTTCATCTCCAAGTTTGACATTGGAGGAGAAAATACCCGATACCTTGGCTCGAACCCAAGAACTCTCTTTGATTTGAATAGTATCTTTGGGCGGAATCTCACCTTCTATCATCCCTAGATGAATAAGTACCCTTTTGGTCCCAAGTATGGCTTCTTCCACAGCATAATCATCCAATCTCATGGATTCTCCGCCTTCATATACTAAAATATGTTTCCTTCTTTTATAGGCCTCTTTTCTGAAAGACTTGTCAATATGGGGTGAGTTCAGGATAAAATGGGTACCAAAAGCATTTGCAAGTTCCAATCCTTTTTTGTCCTTATAATCTACTCTCACTTGCGGGTAATTAGAGAGCATTCTTCCACCGGTATGGAAATCAATTCCATAATCAATAATGGGAATGATTTCATTTGACAAAATAAACGCAATCTGTGAGGCAAGGGAACCTTTTTTACTTCCAGGAAAACTTCTGTTCAGGTCCCTCCCATCCGGAAAAGTTCTGGAACTGCTCAAAAAACCATACACATTCACAAGGGGTATAAAAATAACTGTACCTTTATTGGGAGTGATCAACTCTTCCTCAAGCATTTTTCTAATAGCTACAATACCATTGATTTCATCACCATGAATTCCACCTGATATCAATACTACAGGACCATCTTCCTTGGCCCTTTTGATAAAAACCGGCAGATCAATCAAGGTATGGGTCGGAAGTCTGGCAATGGCAATATCAATATTCAATGTTTGTCCGGGCCGAATGCGTATTCCATTGATGACCATTTCTTTCATAATTATTCAAAATTTGATTTTGGTATTGGAGCAATTATCTTTCTATTTGATCAAATTCTTGCTTTATTCGCAAGTACATTTTCAGGCTATGAATATACAAGAAAACATTTCTCTTAAACCATATAATACTTTCGGAATAGATAAAAAAGCAAGGTATTTTATCAACGCCAGCTCCGAAAATGAAATCAAAAAAGCCTTGATTAAAGCCAAAGAATTAGGACTTCCGGTTATAATTCTAGGAGGTGGCAGCAATATTCTTTTAACCAGGGATCTTGATTCATTTGTTCTCAAAATTGACATTAAGGGTATCAAAATCCTGGAGCAAAGTAAAGAAAATATCATTGTAGAGGTCGGAGCAGGAGAAAACTGGCATGAATTCGTTCTTCACTGCTTACACAATAATTGGTCTGGTGTAGAAAATTTATCTCTTATACCAGGTACAGTTGGTGCATCACCTATGCAGAACATAGGGGCATATGGGATTGAAATAAAGGATGTATTTCAAGGCCTAAAAGCTATCAACCGAGAAACTCTAGAAGAGGAAGAATTCGATTGGAAAGCATGCAGGTTCGGATATCGGGAAAGCATTTTCAAAAATGACTTAAAAAACAAATACATCATCACAAGGGTAATCTTTAAGTTAAACAAAATCCCTGTTTTTCATACTGAATATGGGGCCATAAAAGAGACATTGGCTGAAATGAAAGTCAAAGAACTGAGTATTTCCGCCATCAGTAACGCAGTGATTAAAATACGTCAGAGCAAGTTGCCTGACCCCAAAATCATTGGAAATGCGGGGAGCTTTTTCAAAAACCCCACAGTTTCTGATTCACTTTTTGAAAACTTAAGAAGTACTTATCCTAATATTCCGGGCTACCCCAATGAGGGAGGAGTAAAAATACCTGCTGCCTGGCTGATTGAACAAACCGGCTGGAAAGGAAAAAAGCTTGGTAATATCGGCGTACACAAGCAGCATCCCTTGGTTTTGGTCAACTATGGAGGCGGTGATGGTAAAGATATCCAACAATTAAGTGAAGAAATCCAACAATCCGTGCTCCAAAAATTCAACGTACAACTTCAACCTGAAGTGAATTTTCTCTAAATCAAAGGATCTTCAAAAGCAATTTCTTTATTGTATTTCAAAACTTCAACACCAAATTTGGTCAAAAAATCTATTCCCTCATCAGAGGGCAAGCCTTTATATTCTGCATAGGAAAACAAATAAACCAATTTTACTATACCCATAGAAAAAATAATCCTGGCGCAAGCCAAGCAAGGGGCCAAAGTAACATACAATGTAGAACCTTCAACGGAGGTATTGTTTTTCACGGCATATAAAATGGCATTTTGTTCAGCATGAAGGGCTAATGAACAGCTTCCTTTGCTATCTCTTGCACAGCCATGTTCCGGAAATTCCTCATCACAGTTATGCGTACCTGAAGGTGGTCCATTATAACCAATGGAAATGATCCGAGTTTCTTTGGTCAATACCGCACCAACATGCTTCTTGATACAATGGGATCTTTTGGCCAGATTAACGGCCAATTCCATAAAAATATCATCAAAATTAGGTCTACTCATACTTCAAAATAAGAATTGGTTTTAGGATTTGCCTCTTGCATAAAAAAACCAATACCATTAAGACCCAAAAGTAATCAAAGTCAAAAATTTATTACATCAGATTGATAAAAATTCGTCAATTTGTATTTAAAATCACACATTGGAACCTGTGAACAGGATTAATTTTACACCAAAATAAAAGAAAAATGGCAGAAGAAAATTTTACTGAAAATGAATTGATTGTAAGGGATTATTTGGCAAGGCAGAGAACATACCTTGCCAATGACAGAACCCTTTTGTCCTATATTAGAACCTCCTTGTATTTTTTGGTCAGCGGCACAGCATTGATGGAAGTAAATGCTTTATCCCATGTAAGTAAATTGGGTTATTTGGGTTTCGCCTTAAGTTTGGGAATGCTGATTTTGGGTTTTTATAATTTTTATAGAGTAAAAAGAAAGCTTAGAAAGCATTATTACGCTAAAATGTAGTAATCTAACTTGAGTTTTAATCTCCTAAAAACTTCATTATTTAGGCTAATCTTTCGAAAAAAAAATCAAAGCACCCAACTTTACAGCATAGAGATTGAAAAGAAATAAGAGATTAAGGTATTTAACCCCATATAATTGGCAAAAACAAATAAAGAAAACTCATATTTGGTTCGACTTTGGTAAAGTTATTGCAACTGGATTATCAAAATCCATATTATGAAAACTTTAGGAATTTTATTAATTGTCATTGGAATAGGAATGTTTATTATTCCAAGCATCAGTTTTAATACTGAGGAAACCGTCATTGACGCAGGACCTATTCAGGTGAACAAAACCAACGAAAATAAACTGAGTTGGCCAAATTATGCCGGTGGAATTGCCATTATAGCCGGAGTTCTGGTATTGGTTGGAACAAGGAAGAAATAATCCGACCGTTTTGGAAATTTGATATGAACGCACAAATTCCAGTGGAGCAGAAGTTCTTATTTGGATCTAAAAGAGAAAATCCTCACGACTATCGGCACAGAAAATTACCTAAATGATAATTTTCAAATTTGATCTTACTCCAAAGGAAATAGTTTGCATGACATTTGAATTTTTGATTCCAGGAATTCAATGAACCAATTTAACTGATAACACATCTTCAATCCTCACAGAGAAAAATTCTTTATGCACGTTGAATTCCGCTTCATCAACCTGTGGGATTTTTGGCACATAGGTACCATCCTCCATCATGATATATGAATTGGTATTGTCGCGAAGATTATAGGAAAGAATGTTCATAAGTTGTTTTTCAAGAAAAGAATCTTCTATTCTGAAAAGCGATTCCAATCTTTTATCAAAACTTCTTACCATCATATCTGCGCTGCCGGCGTAGGTTCTTGTTTTACCATTGTTGTGAAAATGATAGATTCTTGAATGTTCGAGAAAATCACCCACCAAAGAAAGTACTTGTATATTTTCACTGAGCCCTGCCCTACCTGGTCTCAGGCAGCAAATTCCCCTGATTATTAATTTAATCATTACTCCTGATTGTGAAGCCCTGTATAAGGCATAAATGATTTCGGAATCCTCCAGTGAATTTACCTTGATGAAAATTCCTGACGGAAGTCCATTTCGGGCATTTTCAGCTTCCTGTTCTATAAATTCAATTAACTGATTACGCATATCCCTTGGTGCCGTTATCAGATTTTGATAAGTCATTGGCATCGAATGTCCTGTAATTACATTGAAGAATTCAGATACGTCATTGGCAAGGACTTCATTGGTGGTGAGTAACCCTATATCTGTATAAAGTCTTGCTGTATCTTCATTGTAATTTCCAGATCCCAAATGCACATATCTTGTCACGTAGTTATTTTCATCTTTTTTAACGATCAGTAATAATTTGGTGTGTGTCTTCAAATTACTGATACCATAAATAACAAAGCAGCCTGCCTTTTGAAGTTTTTTGGCCTCTCTGATGTTATTTTCTTCATCAAACCTTGCCTTTACTTCAAACAATACCGAAACGTGTTTGCCATTTTCAGCGGCTCTTAACAAGGCCTTGGTAATCCTGGAGTCCTTAGCCAACCTGTAAATCGTCATTTTAATGGCCATTACATTCGGATCTTCCACCGCCTTTTCTATCAGTTCCAGGATAGGGTCGATATTATTGTATGGATGATGTAATAGAATATCTCTTCCTCTCAATACCTGGAATATGTCATCTGTCCCATCTTCCGGGTAAGAAATTGGTGGTACAGGAGTGGGAATTTGCGGGATTTTATCCTTGAATCTCCTGTTTCCGATTACTTGCCAGAACCCTGAAAAATCCATCATGCTGGTTCTATCTACTTTGAAAATGCTGTCATCCTGAATATTCCATCTTTCCTTAAGAAGATTGATCATCCACCTGCTGTAGCCTTCCTCTATTTCAATACGTACTACCCTTCCTGTTTTCCGTTCATTTAATTTTCTTTTTACTTCCTCCAGAAAGTTGGCATCCATATCCTCACTTTCCTCCAAAGTAAAGTCACCATTCCGGGTGATCCTGAATAAATTGATCGATTCAATATTGACATTTCTAAAAAGGGTGATTATGTTTTCTCTAATTACTTCTTCAATAGGAACATAAATGACCACATCCTCCCTTTCAATCTCAAAAAATCTGGGGATATTGGCCGGAATCTGTACAAAGGATAGTTTTTTATTTTCTTTTTTGTCTCCAGGTGCCAATGTTACCACTCCAAACACCAGAAGTTTGTTCATCAGAATCGGAAATGTCCTATACCCATCAAATACCATTGGCGTCAGCATAGGATATACCGCCTTCATAAAATAAGATTTGATATAATCCTGTTCTTCCATTTCAAGATTTCTCACATTGCTGAGAATAAATCCTGACTCTGACATTTTCGGAAGGAGATTATTCAAAAAATGCTCCTGTTGTCTTTTATGGAACTCCTGACATTCAAGCATCAATCTCATTTTGAACGGCTCTTCCCTAAGTCCTGAATAATCAACCCTTTCCTTTTCATAATCAAGGTAATTGTAAAGAGATCCTATCCGGATCATGAAAAATTCATCCAGATTAGAGGCTGTAATGGCCAAAAACTTCAATTTTTCGAAAATTGATCTTTGTTCTTTTTTGGATTGATCCAATACTCTATCGTTGAACTTCAACCAACTTAAGTCCCTACTGACCAAATCACTTGATTCAATGATACTATCAAATTTATCTTTAGAGGCTACTTTCATATTCAGATTAAACAGCTTGGAAATTAGGGAAATTTATTTGGCCAAAACCATGCATAATTTTAGCAATTTATTATTTAAATAAAAAAAAAGGGGCTAGATGCCCCTTAAGTTTTAATTATCAGGAATCTATTTTTGCATATTTGGCATTTTTCTCAATAAAATCCCTTCTTGGTGCTACCTCATCTCCCATCAACATAGAGAAAAGATGGTCTGCTTCCGCGGCAGAATCAATGGTAACCTGTTTCAAAGTCCTGGTATTGGGATCCATTGTAGTTGTCCATAATTGCTCAGGATTCATTTCTCCAAGTCCTTTGTATCGCTGAAGATTTATACTGTCTTCTTTGCCTTCTCCAACCATTTCTCTTGCCAGTAATTTCCTTTCTTCTTCATTATAGGCATATCTTTCATCTTTACCTTTCTTCAGCAAGTAAAGCGGCGGTTGCGCGATATAGACATATCCACTTTCGATCAACAATCTCATATATCTGAAAAACAAAGTCAATATCAAGGTTCTGATATGTGAACCATCAATATCAGCATCTGTCATGATGATGATCTTATGATATCTCAAATGGGAAAGATCAAGCTCTTTGTCGTCATTGACTGTACCAAATTTTACTCCTAGGGCAGTCAGTATGTTTTTGATTTCGTCATTGTCATAAATCTTGTGCTCATGCGCTTTTTCCACATTAAGGATTTTTCCTTTTAAGGGCAAAATAGCCTGAAACTCCCTGTCTCTACCCTGCTTGGCAGATCCTCCGGCAGAATCACCTTCGACGAGATACAGTTCACAGACAGTCGGATCGGAATTGGCACAATCAGCAAGCTTGCCTGGCAGACCACCGCCACCTAAAATATTTTTTCGCTGAACCATTTCCCGGGCTTTCCTTGCAGCATGCCTTGCCTGTGCAGCTAGTATCACCTTTCCTACGATGGTCTTGGCCTCCTTAGGATGTTCTTCCAACCAAATCTGTAAAACTTCTGATACCGAACTATCTACCGCCCCCACTACATCTGAGTTTCCCAATTTGGTCTTTGTCTGTCCTTCGAATTGCGGTTCTTGCACTTTGACTGAAATCACGGCTGTCAATCCTTCACGGAAATCATCCCCGGAAACCTCCAACTTCAATTTGTCCAACATTCCTGATTTGTCAGCATAGCTTTTAAGTGTCCTTGTCAAAGCCCTTCTAAATCCGGAAACATGGGTTCCCCCTTCGTGCGTATTGATGGTATTGACATAGGAAACTACATTTTCTGAATAAGATGAATTGTAATTCATAGCTACCTGAACGGGTACGCCATTCTTTTCAGATTCTATATAAATGGGGTATTCTATGATTTTTTCTTTATTTTCATCCAGATATTGAACGAATTCAACCAAACCTCCCTCCGAATAAAACTCATCCGATCTCGGAGTACCGTCTTCATCCAATTCCCTTAAATCGGTCAAAAAGATTCTGATTCCTGCATTAAGAAATGACATTTCTCTCATCCTTGTAGCAATGGTTTCATATTTGAACTCTGTGATGGCGAAAATACTCGCATCAGGCTGAAAATGAATTACCGTTCCCCGCTTATCGGTGGTGCCGATTTCTCTGACAGGATATTGGGGAACTCCTATATGATATTCCTGTTCGTAGACCTTACCCTTTCTGTAAACAGTAGCCTTAAGCATAGTGGAAAGCGCGTTCACACAGGAAACACCCACTCCGTGAAGACCTCCTGATACTTTGTAAGTATCTTTATCAAACTTACCTCCAGCATGAAGAACAGTCATAACTACCTCAAGAGCTGATTTTTTCTCTTTGAGGTGCATATCTGTTGGAATGCCTCGACCATTGTCTTCAACGGTAACTGAATTGTCCTCATTGATAGTGACCTTAATGGTATCACAATGACCTGCCAACGCCTCATCTATAGAGTTATCTACAACCTCCCAAATTAAATGATGTAATCCTTTGACCCCAATATCGCCAATATACATGGCAGGTCTTTTTCTGACTGCTTCTAATCCTTCTAAAACCTGAATATTACCAGCTGAATAATCTTCCTGGTTTCCTTCTATTTGCTTGTTCATAATTTGTTTAAAATGCCTTTCTTATCTTCAAAAGAGATATTTTCAACTTTCTTCTAAAGTGTAAAAATAGACAAAAAAATTGAGAGCGCATACCTTAATTCCACCTTTAAAAGATGCTTGTCAAATCATTTTATATCTATTTGGATAAATGTCTTTAAAGCAGTAAAATATATTGAGTTGGTTCCAATACAAAAAATATTCTAATTTTTTTGATACACAATTTACAATTAGTGGTACCTGCTAATCAGTTATTTATATACAATTGTTTAATATTTTGTCCATTTACTTAAACAAATCTTGTTCTGTTGGTCTTATGTAGTTGAGGTCTCACCCGAATAAAATTTTAAAAATCCATTATAAACTAAAATTCTTAATCTATGAATGCCATCTTAACAGCAGATTTGATTGGTTTAGACAAACTGATCAATAGTGACCCCGTAGCCATTACCTTCTTCATTGGGTACATGGCAATGTTTGCTTCCGCAGTTTTTTTCTTTGTTGAAAGAAGCTCTGTAAGTGATAAATGGAAAACTTCTTTACTGGTTTCCGGTCTTATCACAGGAATTGCGGCAGTACATTATTATTATATGAGAGATTTCTACCTTCAAACAGGTCAAAGTCCAACAGCATTCAGGTATGTTGATTGGACATTAACTGTTCCTTTGATGTGTGTGGAATTCTATTTATTGACAAAACCATTTGGTGCAAAAACCAGTACGCTTACCAAGCTTATTCTTGCTTCTTTATTGATGTTGATTACCGGTTATATCGGTGAAACATCAGGTATAGACAATAACATTATGTGGGGGATTTTCTCAACAGTTGGTTATTTGTATATCGTATATGAAGTGTTTGCCGGTGATGTAGCCAAATTAGCTAAAGGTTCAAATAGTCCTGCTCTCAATAGAGCGATGTTTTTATTGAAAATATTTATCACCTTGGGTTGGTCAATTTATCCAATAGGATACATGGTCCTTCCAGGAAATTTATTGTCAGGAGCATTTGAAGTTAGTAGTATTGATTTATTTTACAACCTAGCTGATGCGATCAACAAAATCGGATTTGGTTTGGTAATTTATTCTGTGGCCATTTCGGAAACAGCCAAGGCCAAAAAAACCCAATTAGCTTAAAAAATCATGGGACTTCACTGCACACAGTGAAGTCCTTTTTTTTCCCAACCCAAAAGCCAATGGATACATACGATTATATTGTTACAGGTCTTGGATGTTCAGGATTAAGTTTGGTTTATTATCTACTCGACAGTCACTTAAGAGATAAGAAAATTTTGCTTATTGACAATTCCTCCAAAACCGAAAATGATAGAACGTGGTGTTATTGGGCTGAAAAACCACTGGATATCCATCCAAAAAATACCCCTTTGATTTTTTGGGATTCAGTTAGAATTACTGATTCCAATAATTCAGTTTCATCGAAACTTCAAAATTTGAATTATTACCATATCAAATCTTCGGATTTTTATTTGGAAGTTTTAGAAAAGATCAAATTGTTCCCAAATGTTTCTTTTTTAGAAGACAGGGTTTTGAATATTGAAGGGGCTGAACAAGGTCCTGTAACTGTTTCAACTTTGAATTCAGGTGACTTTAGGTCTACTGTTTTGTTCAATAGCATACCATTCACCTCTCCATTGAAAAATATACCCGTTCTAAAACAGGTATTTGTTGGATGGAAAATTTCCTGCGAAAAAAACTGTTTTAATCCCAAGGCAGTTTCCCTCATGCATTTTGTCTCTGATCAGAAAAATAAAACGGATTTTTTTTACACACTTCCATACAATGAGAATGAGGCCCTTGTTGAATATACGCTTTACACCAAAGAAGAGATAGATCTGCCAAATATGGAAGCGCAATTAAGGGATTACCTTCAAAATGAGCTTAAAATCAATGAATATGTGGTCACTTTTAAAGAGTCGGGCACTATTCCTATGACAACTTTAGAAGTACCTTCAAGTCAGTATTCCAATATCATCCACTTAGGGACATTGGCCGGTTGTTCCAAGCCATCTACAGGTTATACCTTTTATGATATTCAAAAACATTGCAAGTCTATAGTCAAAGAATTGACAACCACCGGAAAAGTGAATTCAAGAAAATGGGATAGGAAAAGAGGATTTAAATTTTATGACAACATCATTTTAAATATTGCTGTCAAATGGCCCAACGCATTGCCTAGCATTTTCAGCAAAATGTTTGAAAACAATAGGGCAAATGTGGTGCTGAAATTTTTAAGTGAAGAAACCAGTTTATGGGAAGAGATCGGGATTCTTTCAAGATTGAAGTTTGCCATTTTCATCAAATCTCTTTTGAGTTATGAAAAACATTGAGATAATTGGAAAGATTTTTGGATTAAGTTTAGGTTTAACTTATTTATTATTTTTTCAGGGAAACGAATTATATGAGTGGATTTGCTTCATCTCGATCTTGATTTTAGTTGGAATTCCACATGGAGCGATTGACCATCTTTTGCTCAGCCCGGAAATCAATAAAGAAAAACTTTTTAAGTTCATTGTCAAGTACCTGGCGATTATCGTGGTTTACTTGGCAGTTTGGATGATTTTTCCTAAATGGGCACTTTTCGCATTTATTTTAATGTCTGCTTACCACTTTGGGCAAAGTCATTTCATTAAATTTAGAATAAAAAAATTTGAAAGGTTAACTTATCTTTCTTTGGGTCTGTTTTTTTTAAGCACTATTCTTTGGGGAGACTTTGAATATACCACATCCATTTTATCAAATATTATTGAGGTGAGTTTCCTCGAAAATTATGGATTTCTGTTTATCCTTTTAACCTTTTCCTTTTCAACAATTCTCATTTTAATCAATCTTCAAAAAGAGGCTTTTGGGCTATTGTTGGAATCCATGTGCTTGGGCATTTTACTCTATTACTTACCTCTGCTTCTTGGTTTTATTATCTATTTTGGGTTTTGGCATTCCCTTCCAAGCATGAAAGAAGAATTTGAAGCATTAGAAAATTATTTAAAAGTGGATAAGCTTAAAGGGTTCATAAAGAAGCTTTTACCATTTACATTGATAAGTTTAACAGGAATATCTGTGATCTTGATTATATTTTCCAAAATGATGAACCCGGACCAATTGACATTGCTGTTTTTTGTCCTGGTTTCATTAATCTCAGCGCCTCATATTTGGTATATGAATATGTTTTTGGACACAAGAAAAGGTTAATATTGTCCGGTACTTAAGAGAACAAGATTACAGGCAGGCCAAACATCTATATTATTTTTCTTTGCCAATTCCATAAGGTCCGGATTTTCAGTTCCCGGATTAAAAATAATCCTTTTAGGCTTCAGAGAAAGAATATAATCATAGTATTCAACCTGATTTGCTGTACCAATATATAAGGTTACCGTGTGGACATCTTCTACGTGTGGTTTTTGTCGTATATCCAATATTTCCTTTCCAAACAATTCCCCTTTTTTTAGCCCAATGGGGACAAAATCAAGGTTTCTTTCTGAAAACATCTGAGCTGCAAAGTATGAATATCTTCCTGGATTTGTTGAAGCACCAAGGATTACTGTTTTAATATCTCTGTTTTTCATCTACTTCCAAACACCCTATCTCTTTCAAACGTTTCCATATGCCGATGCTTCTTACTTTCATAGATATGGGCAATCGTAATCATAATACCTGTTTCTTCCACTGCTCCAAATTCGTCGTTCAATGCTGTCCCGAAGGTTTTCATTGTCGGGGACAGATTCATGTAGGTATTGATCAAAGGTGGGATATTTTCTTTTGCAGCACGTATTTTTGAATTCAGCAATTTATACCCTTCTTTATAATCCAACTTCTCCAATTCCGTTTTAAACCCTGAAATATCAGTTTCATAAGTTAAAGTTAAATGCTTGTGAGGGACAACAAGAGATTCATTATCAGGAAAATAATGATGCATAAAACAAAGTAACATATCCCTTGCTTCTCTGTCATAATGCGGATACATGGTTACTTTTCCAAAAAGGTACTTTACTTCGGGGTTTAACATCACGATTGCACCTAAGCCATCCCAAAGATTATCCAAAGAAAAAAGCCCTTTCCTGTTATCTATACTTGGCTGATATTTTGGTTGTACAAATGACCGGCCCAATTCAATAGTATAGGGTATATAATTAGTCAAAAAATCTTTGGAAAACTCAAATAAATGTGCCGTAGACAAATTAATATGTCCATTTTCATCGATCTTGGCATTTTTACAATGTATCAATCTATAACCAGCCACAATCTCTTTATCCTCAGGATTCCAGGTAATCAATTGCTGATAGCAATTTTCATTGGTGTCATTCTCATCGATGTCCAAAGCCAAACCTGTTCCGCCCCCCGCTGACCTAAATGTCAATTCCCTAAGTCTTCCAATTTCTCTGATCACATTTGGGGAATTATGAAAATCAACCAGATAAATATGGTTGTCACCATTATTGGCATACCTAAGAAACCTCTCGGAATTAAGTTCTTTCTCTACTAAATCTTTGTCTACAGGAGGTATAATTTCTTGCATAATATTATTTTAAGGCCATTTGGTAAACCAGACTTTTAACCTCCTCAGCCCATTCTATTTCACTTTTCAATTTATCAAAATACTTGTAAGAAATAGGTTTTCCTACATGTATGACAACTTTTTTTCCTTTTTGGGAAAACATTTCATCTGAAAGATAAAACATTTCTAAATTCACCTTGACGCCCAGCATTTTACGTATTTTAGCAAAATTATAAAAGAAATCTGAGTTTCTACCTTCAATATAAACAGGCACAATATCCTTTTTATATTTTTTGGATTTGCTTATAAAACTCTTTTTCCACTCTAGGTCCATTATTCCTTTGGCTTGTTTCCGGGAAACCAAGCCTGCTGGAAAGACGAGTATTGCATTGTCACTTGCATAAGTTTCTTCTATCAATTTCGTAACCTCTCTACTGTTAGATCCCAACTTGTTGACTGGAATGAACATAGGTTCAAAGTTTTTGATATTGGTAAGTATATCGTTGACCAAAACCCTTAAATCAGTTCTGTATTTACCCAATGCATACATAAATGCTATCCCATCCATTCCGCCAAGTGGATGGTTTGCTGCGAAAATTACAGAACGGTCCAAGGGAATATTTTCTGCACCTTTCAGACTTACTTCCACTCCAAACTCTTCAATCAGTGAATTTACAAAATCAATTCCTTGGAGGTGACCTATTTTGGCCATGATTTGATTGACCTCATTTTCATGAACTATCCTTTTGATATAACCCAAAACAAATCCCGGCACCCACTTATAAAAAGTGGCACTTTTGCCCTTGATTATTTTTTCAATATCAACAAATTTCTGTGTTCCTTTCACTTTTGAATTTTGATTTAAATAAATCCTAGCTACAGTTTCTTTCAATTTTCTGATTATCAAATCAGTTACTGATTAAAGAAATCCATTCAGTTTCCTGATTTTGCTATTAATGCAATTATTCGTTTTTAAAAATACAAATTTTAAATTGTGGATCATTAGTGTCCGAGAAACGATTTTAAAATAAGGGTAGATTCAATTGCTTGAACCTACCCTGTTTTGTGTACTTTGTGTTTACGACAACATAAATTACGCATGGGTAAAAATACACATTTCTTCGGACAGCCGATTTTTTCACAGCTACTTTCTTTTATTGATAAATCAGTTTTGTCTCAGGTCAAGTCCAAACATCAATCAGACAGATACTACAAGAAATTTGATACCTGGCAGCATTTAGTGACAATGCTTTTCTGTTCTTTGAGTGGAGCAACATCCTTAAGAGAGCTTTCTACGGGTCTTTTGGCTTGGCAAAATAAACTGATTCATATTGGAATTAAGACTTCTCCAAAACGATCTACAATATCCGATGGTAACAGTAAAAGGCCCAGTGTAGTGTTCAGAGATATTTACATGGGCCTTTTTGAAAAACACCGTCATATTTTACCGGACAGCCGGCTTAACATGGAGGTGATCAAAAAGCTGTTTATTGTTGATTCCACCGTCATAAGCCTGTTTAAAGATATCCTCAGGGTCGCAGGCAGACCAAGAAAAGACGGGAAGAGTAAAGGTGGCATCAAAGCCCACGTGATGATACATGCAGCAGAACTGATGCCCTGTCTGATAAGGTTTACAGAAGGGGTTCGACATGACCACACGTTTCTAAAGCACCTCAATGTGCCTGAAGGTTCTTACATTGTTATGGATAAGGGCTATACAGACTATCTGCAATATGCCCAATGGAGTGACAGGGGTATATTTTTTATTACAAGAATGAAGGATAATGCTGTTTATGAAAGTATAGATGACATTGATCTGCCCGACGATAAAGACCAGGAAATCATTAAAGATGAAACAATAACGCTGGAATACACGGCAAACGGTAATAAAGAGACTTTAAAACTTCGCAGAGTGGTTCTCTGGGATGATACTAAATCCAAGATCATGGTGTTTTTGACCAACAGTTTTGAGCAAGAAGCCGCTACAATAGCAGGAATCTATAAGTACAGATGGCAAATTGAACTCCTGTTTAAGAAACTGAAGCAAAACTTCCCTCTCAAATATTTTCTTGGAGATAACCAGAATGCGATTGAAATACAGATTTGGTGTTCACTTATCTCTCTTCTACTGATGGAAGTTGTCCGAAAGACTATTAAAAGAAAGTGGGCATTCTCAAATATGGTGGCTTTGGTCAGGTTTCATATGGTCAGCTATGTTCATCTAATCAACTTCCTTAATGATCCCGAAAAAGAGTTAAAAGAAAGCATAAAAAACCAAGGTCAAACCTCGCTGTTCCCAACGTAGGGGCTTACTTTTCAATCCAAACAGAAAAAGTGCTTATATTTATTCAATTCAAACTATTTTCACTAGTGGCCGACTTTAGTCGGACACTAGTGATTGTGGATAAAGAAAATTTTTAATTTACAAAATATTATTTTATTGAATTCTTTAAATCTCATAAAGTTCTTCAGGGATTTTAAAAGGATATTCTTCAAATTATTCTATAATTTTTCAAATCAACTACAATTCTCTCCCTGCTAGCATGATCATGAATAACTTTTTCTTCTTTGTCAGAGAATTTTTGGCAAAACAAAACCTAATGTATAATTATAAGGTTAGAAAAATAAAAATCCTATGAACCTAGCTATAACAGGCCCCACTTCCGGCATTGGAGCCGAAACATTTAAAGCACTTACAAAAGACTTTGATAAATTGTTGATTTTGGCAAGAAATCTTGACAAGGCCAAAGATCTGATTCAATCTTTGGATTCAAATATCCGTACCAAGGCAGTTTTTGTTCCATTAGATCTGGCTGATATGAATTCTATCGTCAAATCAATTGCCTTGATAGAGAAGGAAGTCGAACACCTTGATGTCCTTATTAACAATGCCGGTGGGATATTTCAGAATAAGGAAATTACCAAAGATGGATTTGAATTGACATTTTCTGCAAACCACCTTGGACATTTTCTGCTCACTCATCATTTAATTCCATTGTTGCTCAAATCCAAATCTCCAAAAGTAATCAATGTGAGTTCAGAGGCCCACCGAGCTGCAAAACCCAACTTCAATGATGTTCAATATGAAAATGGGAATTACAGTTCATTCAATGCCTACGCTAATGCGAAGTTATTTAACATACTGTTTACAAAATCTCTTGTTGACAGATATAGTAGTAAGGGTTTGAGCTCCTTTGCCCTTCATCCAGGTGTTGTGAAATCGAATTTTGGAATGGAAACATCGGGAGTATTTAAGTTTTTGTGGAAACTGGCAACTCCTTTTATGGTAACTCCCAAAGAAGGTGCAAAAACAAGTATCTATCTGGCAAAAAACAAAATTGACAAATCTTATAATGGCTACTATTTCAAAAATAGTAAGCCCAATACACCTTCGACTACTGCAAGATCAAAGAAAATGCAGGAGAGACTATGGCAGGAAAGTGAAAGGTTGTTGAATAAGTGGCTATAGGATTTGATTCCATTAGCCACTTATTAATACCCATTAAATTTCTCTGTTTAGATCGAATTTATAATTCATCCCAATTCCAGTCCTCATTGATTTGGCTGATGGCATGATGGGCTGTGAGGTCGTATTGGCAAGGTACAATAGAAACAAAATTGTTGGCAATAGCCCACTCATCATTATCTTCCCCTTTATCAAAATTTACAAAATTACCGGCCATCCAAAAGTACTTTCTTCCATTGGGATCAAATCTTTCTGAAAATTCCTCCTGCCATTTTGCATGGGCCTGACGGCATATTTTAATTCCTCTTATGGATTCATTTCTTTTTGGTGGGAAATTGACATTGAGTGCTACTCCTTTCGCAATTCCATTTTCCAGTACTTGCTTGGAAATTTTATACACATATTCCTCAACATGGCTGAATTCGGCTTTTGAAGAATAGTCACACAAACTAAAACCAATAGATGGCAGGCCTTCCAATGCCCCTTCAATTGCTGCTGACATGGTCCCTGAATACAAAACGGAAATTGAAGTATTACTTCCGTGATTGATACCACTGACCACAAGATCCGGTTGACGGTCTTTAAGCACGTAATGCTTGGCAAGTTTAACGCAGTCTGCCGGTGTTCCACTGGATTTAAATGCCTGTACGTCCGGGAAAATGTCTTCCTCGTAAAGTCTAAGTGTTTCACCTATTGTAATAGCATGGCCCATCCCAGATTGTGGACTATCGGGAGCGACTACCACCACGTCCCCTAATTGTTTCATCACATTTACCAAGACCCTGATGCCCTTAGAGGTAATACCGTCGTCATTAGAAACCAAAATCAATGGCTTTTTTTTCATAAAAATTATTTGATTTGATTATAATAAGCTGTTATGCGAAGCAGGTCACCTCTTTTGTCATGAGAAAGTCGGTTTTTTCGCATAAACAATTCGACTTCATCAGAGCGATCAGCAAAAACATCCAAAAGTTCTTTTTTCTTCTGAGTGTACCTTTGGATTTGACCTCCCTTAAGAAAGTAGTAATTGAAAGCAAGCCTATAAGCCCCGCCGAATTGTGGACCCCATAAAGGATTCATTGCCATTGGGCCATACATGCCCATATTTCTGTTGTCCGTTGTAATATATTCTCTGCACAATAGAATGATATCTTCTCCTTCAGTCAGGATTTCAAAGAAAATAGGGGTTTCATAATCCCCTGTTAAGGAATATGGTAGGGAATAAAAATTTCGTATGCCACCATATTGCTCATCAAAAATCTCAAATTCCAGAACATTTGAAGCCCCAAAAGTCTCTATACCATTTTGTTGGATTTGAACGATATTGCTCTCTAAATCATATTTGACCAACCCTTGATAAACCTGTCCGCTCGGTGTTACAATTTGGCCTTTGTGCCATACTTGTGAAGGGAATTGACCATTTTGGGAAAAAGATTCCAAGTTGAATAAAAATATGAAAAAGGCTATTAGCTGTATTTTTTTCATATTGTTGTTTTTTTTTAAATTCAATAACGGATACTGATTGGAATTGGTTGATCCTATTTTTAATTGAATAACATTTTTCTGTCCGAAAATCTTTTGGATGATTATTTAAGATTTTTAAGAATGGTATGTCCCATTTTATCCCTTTTTGTAGAAAGGTATTTTTCATTATGGGGATTTGGAGCAATCTCAATTGGGATTTGTTCCACAATTTCAAGTCCATAACCCAAAAGACCTACTCTTTTAGTCGGATTGTTTGAGATCAGCCTTATCTTACTCACTCCAAGATCCCGGAGTATTTGTGCCCCTACCCCATAATCTCTCTTATCCATAGGTAATCCTAAAGCAATATTGGCCTGAACGGTATCCATTCCCTGTTCCTGTAATTTATAGGCTTTAAGCTTGTTGAGCAAGCCAATACCTCTTCCTTCCTGATTCATATACAAGACAACTCCCCTACCTTCTTTTTCTACCATTTGCATTGCAGTATGCAGTTGAGGTCCACAGTCACATCTACAGCTGCCAAATATATCACCCGTAACACAAGAAGAATGCACTCTTACCATTACTTCATCATTGATATCCCATTTCCCTTTTATTAAAGCCAAATGAATATCTTCCGTATTGGTTTGACGAAATGCTATCAAATCAAAATCACCCCAAGTAGTAGGTAACTCAACCCCAATCTCCCTTTTGATGAGGCTTTCTTTTTTTAACCTATAAGCAATTAAATCTTTAATTGAAACCAGTTTGAGATCGAATCTTTTGGCTACTTCCACAAGGTCAGGGAGCCTCGCCATAGTACCGTCTTCATTCATGATTTCTACCAATACACCTGCTGGAGACAATCCCGCTAGCCTTGCAAAATCAATGGCTGCCTCCGTGTGGCCAGCACGTCTTAAAACTCCGCCTCGTTTTGCTTTTAGGGGAAAAATATGGCCCGGTTTACCCAGTTCATCCGGGTGAATGGAATCATCTACCAGAGCTTTGATGGTTTTGGCCCTGTCACTTGCAGAAATTCCTGTCGTACAGCCATGACCGATCAAATCAACCGAAACTGTAAAGGGTGTTTCAAAAGTTGCAGTATTATTCCCTACCATCAACTGAAGCCCCAATTGATCACACCTATCTTCAATCAATGGCGCACAAATCAAACCTCTGCCATGAGTCGCCATAAAATTCACTATTTCCGGCGTGACTTTCTCTGCAGCACAAACAAAATCGCCTTCATTCTCCCTATCCTCGTCATCTACAACAATGATTACTTCACCGTTTTTTATGGCTTCTATAGCTTCTTCTATAGTGTTAAGATCAATATTTTTTGACATAATTTATTTCTGAATCCATTTATATATGGCCAAAATTACAACCCTTTGGTTTACAAAACAGGAATTTGCCAATTAAAGTTTGGGTCAATAACTAACGACTATTCCCAGTTGCTTATCTATTTCAACTTGAAATTTTTTCAATTCCATGTAAATCTTCAGCCTTTCGGAGACAGATTCGATTCCGAGTTTTTGATCTTCAGCTTCTTTGATTTTATACTTTGCTTCCTGCAACAGCTTTTTAATCACCCGCTTCTTTAAATGTAAAACACTGTCATAAATGGTTTTGGCCAAGTCATCTGCTTCATGGTAGGTAAAAATCTGATGCCTGCTTTCCCAGAGAGTGGAAAGCTCATATTTGCGTGTGATCATGGAAATTATTTCTTTTTTCACCTCTTGATCTTCAGTGCTCATAAAAAAATCAGGCTGAGGCATAAACCCACCAGACAATGCGGTTTGGTACAGTTGCAGAATCTTTTTAAACACCGGAGTTTCAAAGCTTAACTCAGCTGTTTCTTGCAACATATATTCACAAGCGGATGTTTTTTCAGAAACCATTTCAAAACCATAAGTAACTAATAGCCGCATCATTTCCCTTTCCTGAATGTAAATCAGTGAACTATCCGGCAAAGCAGTCTCCTTAGTTGGTAGAATATCCTCTATTTTTGTTTCTACAGAGTTCTCTCTTTGATCCTTAAAAAATTTATCCTTTTCTCCTTTGATGAAAATCTTATTCAGCTCAGTTAAAATAATATCCTCATCAATATCCAATAAAGATGCAGATTGTCGTACATAAACTGTACGGATGATAGGATCAGGAATTTTTGATAAGCTACTGACTATCTGTTTAATAAGATCAGCTTGTTTAATAGGGTCTTTACCAGCTTCATCAGCATACAGTCCAATTTTGAATGCTATAAAATCCTGCGCTTTCTCAATCAGATAATCTGAAAATTCTTTTGAGCCTACCTTTCTGGAATAGCTGTCAGGATCTTCGCCCTGAGGAAAAACTACAGCTTTAACATTCAGTCCACCCTCCAAAATCATATCAATTCCACGAAGAGAGGCTTTGATTCCTGCAGCATCTCCATCGAAGAGAACGGTCACATTATCTGTAAACCTTTTTATGAGCTTGATCTGATTTTCAGTTAGAGAAGTTCCGGATGAAGCCACCACGTTTTCTATTCCTGCCAAATGCATGGAAATTACGTCAGTATATCCCTCTACAAGATAACAGTTGTCTTTTTCCCGGATTGATTTTTTTGCCTGAAAAATACCGTATAATGTATCACCTTTATGATACACCTCGGTTTCCGGAGAATTGATATATTTTGGCTGTTTTTTATCCTGGGTTAAAATCCTTGCGCCGAATCCGATAGGCTTACCACCTAAATTATGGATTGTAAAAGTAACCCTGCCCCTAAATCTATCATAAAGCCTCTTTTCATCCCCTTCTTTTTGTAAAATCAACCCGGCCTTTAGCAATAACTCTTCGGAATGTCCGGCTTGTTTTCCGGCTTTCAAAAGATTATCCCAACCGTCAAGAGCATATCCCAAATCAAATTTATCAATAATGGATTGGTTGAATCCTCTTTCCTTAAAATAACTGAGACCAATGGCACGCCCTTCCTCAGTAGTGAGATTATTGCGAAAAAAATCCTTGGCAAAATTCAATATAATATATAGACTTTCCCGCTCATTATAAGCCTGAATAGCCTCAGGGGATTCTTGCTTTTCTTCCTCAATTTCAATTCCGTATTTCTGGGCCAAATGTCTGATAGCTTCATTGAATCCAATGCCCTCAATATCCATAACAAACTGAATGGGATCTCCCGCTTTTCCACAGCCAAAACATTTGTAAATCTGTTTGGCCGGAGAAACAGAAAAAGATGGTGTGCTTTCATTATGAAAAGGACAACAGGCCCAAAGGTTTTGGCCTTTCTTTTTAAGTGGCACGTAGTCATTGACTACATCTTCTATATCTGCTCTTTCTTTGACTTTCTCGGTGGTGCTTCTATTGATCACTTTTTTGAGTATTGGGAATCCAAAGATAAAAAGTATTCCTGCAAATATTGGGTATAATAGATTCTGAAACTTTTTGCCTCGGTAGAAAGTTGAACAATAGCGGAAATATCAATCATTAAACAACAATCTTTTTCCATTTAGAATAATTATAAACTAATTTGCAGTGGAATTCAAAAATTACCAATGACATTAACAGAAGAAAATATATTAAAAGCTTTATCCAGAGTAGAAGATCCTGACCTCAAAAAAGACTTGGTCACACTTGGGATGATTCAAAATCTTGAGATCAAAGACAGGGAAATAAGCTTTAAGGTCGTTTTGACTACACCCGCATGTCCGCTGAAAGAGGTTATAAAAAACAATTGCATCGAAGTTCTGAAAGAAGATTTTGGAAAAAACATTGAGTTGGATATTACAATGACTTCCAATGTAACCAGTAGCAGGTCCAATACCCCTTTGCTTACGAATGTAAAGAATATCATTGCGATAGCTTCGGGTAAAGGAGGCGTAGGTAAATCCACAACAGCAACAAACCTAGCGGTGGCATTATCCAAAATGGGTGCAAAAGTTGGACTTATAGATGCGGATATTTCTGGCCCCTCCATTCCTATGATGTTCAATGTTGAGGCAGAGCAACCAAGTATCAAGCAGGTAGATGGTAAAAATATTATTATTCCGGTCGAACAATATGGAGTCAAATTAATGTCCATAGGTTTTTTAACTCCCGCGGATTCTGCAGTAGTCTGGAGAGGTCCAATGGCAAGTTCTGCTTTAAAACAATTTATCGGAGATGTGGATTGGGGTGAGTTGGATTACCTGTTGATTGATTTACCCCCGGGAACATCCGATATCCACTTGACCATGGTTCAAACGGTACCTGTAACAGGTGTTGTAATTGTAACTACTCCACAAAAAGTAGCCTTGGGAGATGCTACCAAGGGTTTAACCATGTTCAGGCAACCTCAAATAAATGTGCCTGTTTTAGGAGTTATTGAAAATATGGCTTACTTTACCCCGGAAGAATTGCCTGATAGTAAATATTTTTTATTTGGTAAAGAAGGCGGAAAAAGGTTAGCAGAAAGGTTTGATGTGCCTTTTTTGGGCGAAATACCAATAGTTCAAAGTATCCGCGAAAGTGGGGACAGTGGTTTTCCTGCCTTTTTTAAATCCGGCATTACTGAAAATGCGTATACCTCTTTGGCTGAATCAGTGGCAAGACAGATTGCTATCAGAAATGCGGAAAAAAATAAAACTCAAATTGTACAAATTAATTGATAAATAGAAATGGGGTCTACAATGATTGATAAAGTAGAATTGGCACTTGATAGTATAAGGCCGTATTTGGAAGCTGATGGCGGAAATGTAAAGATTGTTGAAATAACCGAAGACATGGTAGTAAGGTTAGAATTGACCGGAACCTGTAGTTCCTGCCCTATGTCCACCATGACCTTAAAGGCAGGAGTTGAAGAGGCCATAAAAAGAGCAATACCCGAAATCACCAAAGTTGAAGCAGTCAATGTAGTAATCGCCTAATAAATAAGGAATGAATAATAGAGGTTATATTTCAGGAACTGGATATTTTCTTTTCCTGTTTTTTGTTTTTGCCGGCCAGTTTTCTCATTCCCAGAATTTTTTTGGAAAAACCTACCAACATCAGCATGATGAAAAATGTGGAACTGTCATCTTTGAAAAGATGCAGGAGGAGAAATTGGGGATCAGGGGAAGTAAAGAATATTTTGAATCCTGGATGAAAAGTAGCCTTGAGGAAAAAAGAAAACGTCCTCAGGCTTTTCAGAGAAAACAGAACGAAGTCAGGTTAATTCCGGTAGTAGTTCATGTGATTCATAATGGAACCAGCATAGGTCAGGGGGCCAATATCCCCCTATCCCAAATCGAAGCGCAAATCAGGATAATGAATGAAGATTTCCGAAGGCAGAATGCAGATAGAAATCTTACATCTGAAGAATTCCTTCCATTTGCTGCGGATGCCAATATTGAATTTGTTCTTGCCAAACAAGATCAAAGAGGTTTTCCTACAGACGGAATCAACAGAGTAGTGGGACCTAAAACCAGTTACAGCCCGAATGACCTCCTGCAGGTAGGTTCAATATCTTTTTGGCCACCGGAAGAATATTTTAATATTTGGGTTTTGCCATTTACCTCACCCTTTTTGGGAATAGCCTCCCCTCCTGTTTCAAGCTTACCGGGATGGTCAAATAATCCATGGCCTAGAGAAATAGATGGGATTTGGGTTGATTATCGATATTTTGGAGAAGGCGGAAATGCAGTTTCCGGATCAAAAGGAAGGACAGCAACCCATGAAGCCGGACATTTTTTTGGATTGAGACATATATGGGGTGACGGTGGTTGTGAAGTAGATGATTTTGTAGCCGATACCCCCCTTCAGAACGGTTCTAACACCGTATGTCGAATCAATAATCCAAGATTTACATGTGATTCAAAGGATATGAACGAGAATTACATGGATTATACAGCTGATGCATGTATGAATATTTTCACCTTAGGACAGGTAGAAAGAATGGACGTGGTATTGGAAGAAAGTCCTAGAAGGGCATCTTTGGTTAACGGAAGAGCGACTTTTGTACCTGTTTTAAGTCCCAATGACCTTGGTATAGAGAGAACCTTGAATCCTCAGAATTTCATATGTGATCTGAATGTTATTCCTCAATTTGAAATATTGAATTTTGGAAGCAATAGAGTTACTTCTGTTTCAATGGAAATAAAAAACAACGGGACTTTACTTCAATCAAGAACATTTTCTATTGATATAAATAGTGGCGAGTCTGAAATTGTTTTGTTTGACCCGATAACTTTAAATCCGATTGGAAATAATTTTGAAGCCGAAATTGTTCTGGTTAATGGTGAAATGGACCCAAATCCAAATAACAATACCTTTTCTTCGACTCCAGTTATACAGCCATCAGTAGTCTTGCCATATACATTTGATTTTAATCAGTTTGATCAAATTTGGGAAATACAAAATCCAGATGAAAGCTTTACTTGGGAAGAAACAGAATTGACGATTGATGGATCAAGACAAAAGGCTTTGTTTATACGGAATTTTGAATACGAAGCACCTGGAGAACAGGATTACCTGATTTCTCCACAATTTGATTTAACCGATATAAGTAATCCACAACTTACCTTTAACCTATCCTATGGCCCATATAATGCCGAAGGATTTGGTGACTTTTTGTTGATCGCAGTTTCGACTGATTGTGGAAACACCTTTGATTTGGTAAGTGCCCCCTATGATAAAGATGTTGATTTTCTTCAAACTTCCCCTCCGATTGCGGATGAATTTATTCCTAATTCACAATCTCAGTTTAGAAGAGAAGTTGTAAACCTGAGCGCATACGCCGGACAATCCAATGTCAGAATTGCTTTTGTTGCTGTTAACGGTTTCGGAAACAATGTTTATCTCAAGGATATTGAAATTTTAAGTGAAGAGAAATTCCTATACAGTGTTGTGATTTCGGAATTGGTTACCCCCTCTCCCATTGCCAATAATGCTCATGAAAGTGAAAATATTTCCATGACAAATACCGGTAATCTGCCCATTTCAGGTTTTATATTCAATCGAATCAGAAATGGATCCTCCCAAAATTTTATTGCAAGAGGAACTGATTTGTTACCAGGGGAAACAACAAATATTTCTTTGCCTAAATCAACTAATTTGGGATTAAATAAATTGGATTATACTTTAACTTATCCCAGTTTTGATCAAAATCCCAGAGGAGTTATTAACCTGGTCAGGTATGTTTATCTGGATGCAGAACTCGATAGATCTCCTTGGAGAAATAAGTTTGACGATTCTTCTTCACTTAGTCCATGGATAAGTATCAATCCAGAAGAAAATTCCGAAGCATGGTTTATTGAATCCCTTCAAACCGGCAATGTGGGATCCGGTGTTATAAAATTGGAGACGACTCTCAGAAACAATAGTTATTGGCTGGGAACTCCAATATTTGCATTAAACAAAAGCAGGCAGGCCAGTGTGTTTTTTGATAGGGCCGCAGGTGTTCTTAGTCCCAATACTGTATTGAAAGTTTATGCGAGTAGTAATGCCGGGGTCTCCTATACAGAAGTCTTCAGAAAAACAGGTGCCGAAATTACTACTGTTCAGGCCGCTGAAGCCAATCCTAACAACAGATCTGAATATGTTCGCGACTTTGTTAACCTAACAGATTTTGCAGGACCTAACAGAACCCAAACAAGGTTGGCATTTGTAATAGAAAATGGAGATGAGAATAATGGCCCCATATATTTGGACAATATAGAACTGTTTCTTTCAGCAAATGCAGAACCTGTGGATCCAGGTTTGGGAAATACAGTTTTATACCCAAATCCAGCAAATGATTTCTTTAACCTGGTGTTCAATCTAGAATCCTATGAGAATGTGAATATTCAGATATATTCTTCTACCGGAGCACTTGTACATGATGTGAATTATCCCAATACTTTAAACCAAACCTATACCTTTACAACCCAACAGTTTTCAAAGGGTCTGTTTATTGTAAAAATAACAAGCAGCACAATAACTGCTACAAAAAAATTATTCATCAATTAGGAAATAACAATCCCGGGAAATTTATGGAACAGCCTCATTGGTGGCTTGAAAATCACCTTTAGGCTGTTTTTTTATTAATCCCAAATCATGAATTTTGTTCTTCAAAAAACAAATATAATTTTACCTTTATACGTTAGTTTACTTAAGACAATCACTCCATGGGGAATTTTAAGACATCATTGAAAAAAATCACCGTACATATTGCACTGATAATAGGTATTGTGTTTTTATTAACAGTCTTATTTCTGAAAATTTATCTTCCTTCATATACAAATCATGGACAATCTGTTACTGTTCCTGACTTGGAAGGATTTGAATACAGTGAACTTCAATCGTACTTATCAGCAAGAGACTTGAATTTTGAAGTTACCTTGGATAGTGGATTCAATGCAGAGCTTAAGCCTCTCACTGTTTTAAAGCAGATCCCAAATCCCGGAAGTACAGTCAAAAGTGGCAGAAAAATTTATGTCACATTGAATTCTAAAAATGCGCCTTTAATAAAAATGCCTAACCTTGTAAACAGTCTCTTGAAAAATGCCCAGGAAATTCTCGGGAACATAGGCTTGATAAGGGGTGAGATTATTTATGTGCCCGATATAGGAATCAATGTGGTTTTGGAACAAAAATACAGAGGAAGAAATATTCCGGAAGGATTTGAGGTTCCGAAAGGCTCTCAGATTGATCTTGTCGTAGGTGATGGATTGGGTAATCAGATTCTGGAAGTTCCCAATATCATAGGTTTGGATAATATCGATGCGGAGTTTTTGATCATAGGTTCAGGACTTAGAATGGGAAATATCAATTATGTGGAAACGGATACTGTTCCTGAAGGAACAATCGTAAAACAAATTCCTCCCGCCGGAGCAACTGTCAAAACAGGTGAACCAATTGATTTGTGGATTTCCGAAATCAATAGAAGACTAAATGATTAATAGATGAATTCCCGTAATTCCATAATTAGGCTAAGTTTGCTTATTGTATTGATCTCAGTACATGGAATAGGATACGCACAATTTTCCCAATTACCGACACCGGATTGGAAAAGTAAGGAATCAAATTTGACTTCTTACTCAATGAGAAAATTGGAAAACCCCCTACTTCTTCCTTTTTGGGATGATTTTTCAAAAATCGGTCTGGATTCGACTAAATGGATCAGTGAAGGGGCCACACAATCAAATACAATTGGAAATTCCGCCCCATCTTTGGGAGTTTTACTTCTTGATGGCGTAGACGAAAGAGGGATGCCTTATTCAAATGTTCAGTTTGAGCAAGGATTCACTGACAGAATTACCTCCCAACCGATAGATTTATCCAATATCCCTCCTATTGAATCAGAAACTGTTTATATCAGTTTCTTTTGGCAGGTGGGCGGAAAAGGGGAACTTCCTGATACAAATGATGAATTGAGTCTCCAATTTCTTGATCCCAATGGTCTTTGGATTACCGTTTGGGAAAAATCAGGAGGACTAACAGCCGAACAATTTTTCTTTACTCAGGAAATAATTCAAGTCGAACAACAATTCCATCATGATGCTTTTCAGTTTAGGTTTCAGATCGGCGGAAGGAGATCAGGCCCATTTGATAGTTGGATATTGGATTACGTCTTTTTGAACAAGAATAGAAATATTTCGGATTTAAACTTCGAAGACAGGGCCCTGACCAAGCTAAATGAAAGACCCCTTGGAAAATATACAGCTGTACCCTTGTTCATTCTTGAAAAGTTCCCGGAAGATCTTTGGAATAACACTCAAAATGAGTTCAAAAATTTAAGCAGCAACTTCAGGGCAATGGAATATTCATTTCAGTTGAGGGATAAAACCAGTCAGAATATCATTAAAGCAATTAATAGCAATACTCCCTTTAACCCTGTTCCGATTGCTCAGGAAAGACGGAGTTTTTCCAGTAATCCTTTTTCTGAAATACCCATTCCTGATGAAGAATCTGATTATGAACTTGTAAGTTATTTGGTAACGGGTGATGACTTCTTGACCATAAATGAAAATGGAGAAGATATCATTTACAATGAGGTAGATTTCAGAATAAACGATACTGTCAGGACTGTCTTACCTATTCGGGATTTTTTCGCCTATGATGACGGAAGCGTGGATTACTCCGCAGGAATCAATCAGCGCTCCGGTATGTTGGCAACAAGATATGAACTGGTAGAATCTGCTTTTCTCACCGGTATCAGTATTAATTTCACCAATTTTCTGCAAATTGGAAGTGTCATTGATCTAATGGTATGGAATGACCTAGAGGAAGAACCGATTTTTGTAAAAGAGGTTTTTATTCCTGAAAAAAGTACACTGAATGAGTTTTCATTTTTTGAGATAGATCAAAACATCCCTGTGAACGGCACTTTTTATATTGGGTTTTCCCAGTTTATCAGAGAATTTTTATTTGTGGGACTGGATAAGACATTCAATAATGGAGAAGAAATATTTTATAATGTTTCGGGTGTTTGGCAGCAAAACGAAACCGTTGAGGGTTCTTTGATGATGAGACCCCATGTATCGCCGACGGCTCCTTTTGAAAGTGAATCCGAATCACAATTGCATTTGAATGTTTATCCTAACCCCGTTTCTGATAAATTGTATATCGAAGGGGCCTTTGAGAATATAATTATTATTGACCCTTTGGGAAGAAATTTAAGTTTGCCTATGGAGGAAACTGATAACGGAAAAAGTATTAATTTTGGGGGCCTCCAAAAAGGAGTATACTTGATTAAAACATTCAATCAAAAAGATCAAAAATCAATTCGAATCTTAGTTAAATAATATATGGAAGATATAACTGTTTCAGAACTTAGAGAAAAAATTGAAAACAAAGAAGATTTTGTTTTCATAGATGTCCGCGAGGAATGGGAATATGAAGAAGATAACTTGGGAGCCTTAAATATTCCTTTGGGACAATTGCCCCATCAACTCGATGACTTTATGAAATTTAAAAATAAGGAAATTGTACTCCAATGTCGATCTGGTGCAAGAAGTGGAAATGCCAAGAAATTTATGGAAACCCAAGGGTTCAATAAAGTAAGAAACCTTCTTGGCGGAATTTTGGCCTACCGTGCTATGGAGGAAGAGGAAGATTAGAAAATTTGAAAAAAAATAATTTGAGCAGCATTTCAGTTTAGGAATTGCTGCTTTTTTTTTCAACATAAGTAAACATGGCCAATAATTTGACCTTAATCTTTTTTGGAAATCCTAAGGCTAGAATTCATTTTTGGTCAATTTGATTTCAAAATTGCTTGAGGCCCGAGGGATACTAAATAATTCAGCCATTCAGCTACAAAAAGAATCTTTTTCTTATTAAAGTATATTATTGATTGTCCTCCTCTATTCTTAAAGATTGTTATTTTTTTTGAATGGGTTAAATTTTACTTTATTATTGAGATAATTATACCACCAAAACTATGAAGAATAAAAAAACAATTCTTTGCCTATTGGCAGCTTTTGTTACCCTATCAGTTTCTGCTCAAAATGGCAAAAAGTCAATTGAAGCAAATTTCAATGATAGAGAGTCCATTTCCCATTTTAGGTATCTAGCATCTGATGAAATGAAGGGTAGAGATCCCATCCGTCCTGAAATAGATTTGGCAGCCAGATATATCGCTGAACAATTTTGGAAATATGGCGCAAAAGAGATCCCTGGTGCCAATGGCTATTACCAGGATATTCCATTTAGAATCTCCGGCCCTCCAACAGTGGGGAAGGTCTCTTTGGGCAACAATACATTCACTCAAGGCGACAATCTTTTGGTTCTTGATGGTCCTTCATTCGCAGGTAATTTTGAATTGGTTGTTGTTGGATATGGATTGGAGGAGGATTACAAAGATAAAGATGTGAAAGGTAAGGTAGTTGTCACCAATGTTGGAGCCCCAAACAGATTGAGCCCGGCAGACCTTTTCAGTTCTGGAAGAGAAAAAATAAAATTAGCCCAATCAAAAGGTGCTGTGGCCCTGATTGAGATGTACAATGTACCAACAGTACCTTGGAATCTAGTTGCTAATTTCCTTAACAGAACCCAGCTTACCGTTGATAATACAGAAGGAAAGGAAAGCCTACCATATATATGGTTACGAGATCTGAATAACGAACATATTAATGTTATTGGAAACGGGGAGATTAAAAATGCCAATATAATTGTTGAGGGTAAAATAAACCGAAGCGTTACAGGAAAAAATGTAGTGGCTTTTATTGAAGGAACAGACCCAAAGCTGAAAAATGAGTATGTCATGCTTTCGGCACATTATGACCATGTGGGTGTTGGCACCCCTAATGCTGAAGGAGACTCTATATATAATGGAGCCAGAGATAATGCAGGAGGAACTGTGGCAGTTATAAATGCAGCCAGGCATTTTGCCAAAAACCCTCCTAAGCGTTCCATCTTGCTTTGTGCTTGGACAGCTGAGGAAAAGGGTTTATTGGGTTCAGCCTATTTTGCTGAAAATCCATTAATTCCACTAAAGCAAATCATTTACAACCTCAATATCGATAATGGCGGATATAATGATACTTCTTTGGTAACAGTTATAGGATTGGGAAGAACCAGTGTAGATCCCCTTCTGGAAAAGGCCGCAGCAGAGTTTGGACTCAAAGCCATTGCAGACCCTGCACCGGAACAAAACCTTTATGACAGGTCTGACAATGTCAGCTTTGCCAGGAAAGGGATTCCTGCTCCTACATATAGTATGGGTTTTACCGCATTTGATGAAAATATCACCAGACATTACCATCAACCATCCGATCAAGTGGATAATTTTGATTTGGATTATGTTTTATTGTATTGGAAATCCTATGTTCTTGCTGCTGAAAATATCGCCAATTGGAATGAAAGACCTGTATGGAAAAGCGGTGATAAATACGAGGCCATTGGCAAAGAACTTTATGGAATCAAATAGATTAGGAAAATCCTAACGGAAAAACATCTTTCCTGTTCATTAAGTCAATTTAAAACTCAATAAGTCGTTTCCCTTTAATTCCTGCTTTAAGGTAGTTAAGGGAACCGATATCAGTATATGGATTTCAATTCTATTAATTATTAAAATATTTTTTAAAAAAAATTTTAAGTGCTGGAATTCAACGTCCAGCACTTATTTTTTTCTAGATTATTTCAAAAAACATTGTTTAAATGATTTAAAGGCACTTTTTAACAGTTTTTAATCTCTTGGATTTCAAATCTAAAAAACACTTTATAACCATAAAAATCCTTTTGAAATAAAATAAAACGCATTTCAAAAAATTATTTTTAATTTTTATTTGGATATGAAATACATTTTGCTCTATATTTACAGCATAATAATGTATTTGTCTACTCATAACAGCAATACATTTTTAAAAACTCTAAACAATATCGAATCTGCAAACCAGATTCATCACCCTAAACAAAAATGTTATGAAAACGACTTTAAAGATTTCCGGACTTACCATTGCAGTTATACTCTTTGCAATGACTTTTGCTTTCAGCCAACAATTACCACAATTCAGCCAGTACATTTTTAATGGACTTCACATCAACCCGGCATATGCAGGATATAAAAATGAAGGTTATGTTCAAAGTACTTACAGAAGCCAATGGGTGGGATTTGAAGGCGCACCTACAACGTTTACAGTTACAGCAGACCTAAGCGCAAATGAAGGTTTGATGGGATTTGGAGCTTCTGTAATGTCAGACAAAATTGGCCCTACAAGCACAACTACAGGTTTGATTACCTATGCATACAGAATCCAAACAGGAAGAGAATCATTCTTTTCTTTGGGTGCCAGCGCGGGAGTTTCACAATATGTGATCGATGGAGACATGCTGAAACCTCTACATCAAAATGATGGCAACATTCCAACTGGAATTCAGAATATGATGACACCGAATATGAACCTTGGATTGTTTTTCCATAGCAATAAATTCTATGCCGGATTAAGTGCTTATAACTTAATAGGAAAGGCTGCCTTGGAAAGAGAAGATGTAGCTCTAGCTTTTCATGATGTACATTTTTATCTGACAGCGGGAGTAATGATACCGGTCACTGACAATATCCAGTTCAAACCATCCTTTTTGGTAAAAGAAGTTAAAGGTTCGCCAACCAATTACGATATCAATGGAATGCTACTCTTTATGGACAGACTTTGGTTAGGTGCTTCTTATAGATCAAACGTCAATATCTGGAATGAGAATTTGGAAGCTTCCAGCCCAACATTAAGCAATAGAAATGCTGTAGCTTTTATCACCGAATTCTTTGCTACTCCAAACCTGAGAATTGGATATGCATATGACCAAAATCTGAATGTTCTCCAGGACATGAGAACAAATTCCCACGAAATTTCTCTTGGTTATTACCTTTCTGCAAGAAAAGTAAACATGAAGAATCCAAGATATTTCTAAAAGATACAACTCTTCAATTATTGATTGGATAAAAAGATTTATCCAATCTCCCCATCAAAGTCCGGGGAATCCCGGACCACATGAGAAACGCAGATTCAAGCGGATATCATAAAAGAGATTTTTTAAGTTTAGAGTCTATAAATTCAAAAGGCTGCCTGGGGTGATTCACCTTACTAGGCAGCTTTTTTTTGTCTAAGAAGTTTTTTGTTGTTTACTTGAATTCCTGGATTTTATATCCAAAACGAAATCCAACTGTTAATTTAGTGAATGTGAAATAGCAATAAAAAAGCAAATTAAAATCAATTTTATGCTTTGTACATTAAAAGTTTTTTTTTGTAAAATAAAAGTCAAAATTTTGAAGAACCCAATAAAGGCTTAATCACCAAAATAAGGTAGTTTTTAAACTTCCTGTTTATTTTCTCAGATTCTTGGTCACTCAAGAAATTTAATTTTATAAAAGTAAATGTTTATAAAATATTTTTTTGTCTTCCTTTTCTCACCCAAGGAAGGCAAAATAATGTTTTAGGACTTTTCTGAATCCAAATTTTATGGATGAATAAGTTTTTGAGAATTAAACATTGGTGTTTACCGCCCGACTCTTCAATTATCAATCATATGGCAATGAAAAAAACATTTACTTGCTTCGCCAATTTGGCTTTACTTTTAGTATTGAATTTTTTAGCAATACCAAATGAGGCCAATGCCCAGAATCAACCTAATTTACTGGATTTAAGGACCTGTGGAAACTCATGCTCCTCAAATAACTTCACCATTAAGGAAGTTTACCTGAGTGATGCAAATGGAGTCCCTTTATCTAGCAGCTTTGCAACATGTACACCGGGAGTGCAGCAGACTTCTTTTATCTCGTTTGTTTACCGTTCAAATTCCGGGTCGAATTCCAGTAATACCCGCCTTTTTGCTGACTTGACTGTAGGGGGTATACCAGAATTTTTCAATATATGGATTGGGGACCTTCCCGCTGCGAAGAATGCAGACAGGGTTGTAACACTTAATCATTCCTTCACTTGGACTTGTGGGGCTGAGGTAAGGCTTGACAATCCTCTTTTGGCATGGACAACCAGCGGCTCCGGCGACTTTTCCTCAAGTTATGAGTGCAACAGCTATCCAAGTGCCCAATGCCAATTTGGAGCAGATATTGTGGTGGATGCCCCCTTGGCAGTTCAATTTGATTTTACTGCATGTACGGTGGAAGGTACTACCACCGTTAACTTTATTTCAACTACTAATGGAGGAAGTCAGCCATACCAATACAATTGGAATTTTGGAAATAACGCCAGTCCTACTACTTCAAATTTACCAAATCCGATTGTAACTTATACTTCTGCTGGATCAGCTACTTTAATTGTAACAGATACAAAAGGGGTTTCAAATACATTCGTAAAGGCTGTCACAATACCAAATGAATTAATTGTCAACTCCACTACTGCTCAGCCTACTCCAGGTAACAACGATGGCTCTATACTTTTGAATACTACAGGTGGAACAGGCAATATTTCAGTTTCTTGGAATGATGGAACCACAGGATTGGAAAGGACTGGATTGGCGGCAGGAACATATATTGCTACAGTCACCGATGCTTTCAATTGCCAAAAATCAGTTACTATAAACCTCACAAGTCCTGAGCCAAATATCAGTCTTGTTAAATCAGGGGTTTATGAGGATACCAATGGCGATGGCCTCCAAAATGCAGGTGACAGAATCAATTATACTTTTTTAGTGACCAATACAGGGAATTTTCCTTTAAGCAATGTATTGGTTTCTGATCCTTTGATCATTTTGACCGGCAATACTTTTCCACTTCCTGTGGGAGAATCAAATAATGTTGCTTTTTCCGGTACTTATACTTTAACACAACTTGATATTGAGAATGGATTTTTTACAAATTCTGCGTCGGTTATAGCAGATGCTGGAAATGTTAAAGTCAATGCTACCGACAGCCACACTGAAAACTTTACCCAACTACCAAGCCTAATTGTTGAAAAAAACCAAATCGGGGGACCGAATCCTGTCACTGCAGCTGGTCAAGAATTAACTTATCAAATTACAGTAGAAAATACAGGCAATGTCAATATTTCAAATGTTGTGACTACTGATTTTTTACCGGGAAGTTCATCCGGAATTGTTTTAAATGTCGTCAATGGCGATAATCAAAATCCGGGCATTTTGGATGTGGGTGAAATTTGGGTTTATTCTATAGATTATAATGTAGAACAAAATGTGTTTGATACTGGGGACAATTTGGTCAATGTTGTAAATGTAAACTCAACACAGGTTCCTGGCCCAACAGTAGCTTCTGCCATAACTCCCACAGTACTTTCCCCTGCACTTTCCATTGCTAAGTCAGTGACCGAAACAACCTTTGCCGCTCCGGGTGATGAACTGAACTATACCATCACGGTATCCAATACAGGAAATACCACTCTGGAGAACATCTCCGTGGCCGATCCTTTGACAGGATTAAACACGAATATTGCGGTTCTTGCTCCTGGGGCATCTCAGGACATCAATACTGTCTATGCAGTCGATCAGGATGATATCGATGCGGGTTCCGTTTCCAATACTGCCACTGCTTCGGTAAATGACATCTCTGTAAATGATGAAGTAACCGTGACCGCTACCCAGTCTCCTGCACTTTCCATTGCAAAGGCGGTAACTGAAACCACCTTTGCTGCTCCGGGTGATGAACTCAATTACACCATAACGGTATCCAATACAGGAAACACTACACTTGAGAATATCTCCGTGGCCGATCCTTTGACAGGACTGAACACCACCATCACCGTTCTTGCTCCGGGTGCTTCACAGGATATCAACACTGTCTATGCAGTCGATCAGGATGATATCGATGCGGGTTCCGTTTCCAATACGGCTACGGCTTCTGTTGGGGATATCTCGGTAAATGATGAGGTAACGGTAACCGCTACCCAGTCTCCTGCACTTTCCATTGCCAAGGCAGTGACCGAAACCACCTTTGCCGCTCCGGGTGATGAACTGAACTATACCATCACGGTATCCAATACAGGAAATACCACTTTGGAGAACATCTCAGTTGCCGATCCTTTGACAGGACTGAACACAAGCATCACCGTTCTTGCCCCGGGTGCTTCACAGGATATCAATACAACTTATACAGTTGATCAGGATGATATCGATGCAGGTTCTGTGTCGAACATGGCTACGGCTTCTGTTGGAGATATATCGGTAAATGATGAGGTAACCGTAACGGCTACCCAATCTCCTGCCCTTTCAATTGCCAAGGCGGTAACTGAAACAACCTTTGCCGCTCCGGGGGATGAACTGAACTATACCATTACGGTTTCCAATACAGGAAATACCACTCTTGAAAATATCTCGGTTGTGGATCCTTTGACGGGACTGAATACAAACATCACTGTTCTCGCTCCGGGTGCATCCCAGGACATCAACACTGTCTATGCAGTAGATCAGGATGATATCGATGCAGGTTCTGTGTCGAACATGGCTACGGCTTCTGTTGGAGACATATCGGTAAATGATGAGGTGACCGTGACGGCTACCCAGTCTCCTGCCCTTGCGATCAGCAAATCAGTGGCTGAGAGTTCGTTTGCCGCTCCGGGTGATGAACTCAATTATACCATCACGGTATCCAATACGGGTAACACAACTCTGGAAAACATCGCCGTGGCCGATCCTTTGACAGGACTGAACACAAGCATCACCGTTCTTGCTCCGGGTGCTTCACAGGATATCAATACAAGCTATGCAGTAGATCAGGATGATATCGATGCGGGTTCCGTATCGAACACAGCCACTGCTTCAGTAAATGATATCTCTGTTTCGGATGAGGTAACCGTAACGGCTACCCAATCTCCTGCTCTTTCAATTTCGAAGGCAGTGACCGAAACAACCTTTGCCGCTCCTGGTGATGAACTGAATTATACCATTACGGTATCAAACACCGGTAACACCACTCTGGAGAACATCTCCGTGGCAGATCCATTGACAGGGCTGAACACAACAATAGCTGTCCTTGCCCCGGGTGCTTCACAGGACATCAACACGGTCTATGCAGTCGATCAGGATGATATAGACGCAGGTTCCGTGTCCAATACAGCTACGGCTTCTGTTGCAGACATATCGGTAAATGATGAGGTAACGGTATCGGCTACCCAGTCCCCTGCCCTTTCCATCAGTAAGGCAGTAACTGAAACAACCTTTGCCGCTCCGGGTGATGAACTGAATTATACCATCACGGTATCCAATACTGGAAACACCACTCTGGAGAACATATCTGTTGTAGATCCTTTGACAGGGCTGAACACAAACATCACCGTTCTTGCTCCGGGGGCATCCCAGGATATCAACACTGTCTATGCAGTTGATCAGGATGATATCGATTCGGGTTCCGTTTCCAATACAGCTACGGCTTCTGTTGGTGACATATCGGTAAATGATGAGGTAACGGTAAACGCTACCCAGTCCCCTGCACTTGCAATTGCCAAGGCAGTGACCGAAACAACCTTTGCCGCTCCGGGTGATGAACTGAATTACACCATCACGGTATCCAACACGGGTAACACTACTTTGGAGAACATCTCCGTAGCCGATCCTTTGACAGGGCTGAACACCACCATTACTGTTCTTGCTCCGGGTGCTTCACAGGACATCAATACAACCTACGCAGTCGATCAGGACGATATCGATGCGGGTTCCGTGTCCAATACCGCCACTGCTTCAGTAGATGATATCTCTGTTTCGGATGAGGTAACGGTAAGCGCTACCCAGTCTCCTGCACTTTCCATTGCTAAGTCAGTAACTGAAACCACCTTTGCAGCTCCGGGTGATGAACTGAACTATACCATCACGGTATCCAATACAGGAAATACCACTCTGGAGAACATCTCCGTAGCAGATCCATTGACAGGGCTGAACACCACCATTACTGTTCTTGCTCCGGGTGCTTCACAGGACATCAATACAACCTACGCAGTCGATCAGGATGATATCGATGCGGGTTCCGTATCCAATACGGCCACTGCTTCTGTTGGTGACTTATCCGTAAATGATGAGGTGACGGTAACGGCTACCCAGTCTCCTGCTCTTTCAATTGCCAAGGCGGTAACTGAAACAACCTTTGCCGCTCCAGGTGACGAACTGAACTATACCATAACGGTATCCAATACCGGTAACACCACTTTGGAGAACATTTCCGTGGTTGATCCTTTGACAGGGCTGAACACTACCATCACCGTTCTTGCTCCGGGTGCATCCCAGGACATCAACACTGTCTATGCAGTAGATCAGGACGATATCGATGCGGGTTCCGTTTCCAATACGGCCACGGCTTCAGTCAATGATATCTCGGTAAATGATGAGGTAACCGTTACGGCTACCCAGTCACCTGCTCTTTCCATTGCCAAGGCGGTAACTGAAACAACCTTTGCCGCTCCGGGCGATGAACTCAACTATACCATCACTGTATCCAATACCGGCAACACAACTCTGGAAAATATCTCGGTTGTCGATCCTTTGACAGGACTGAACACGACAATCACCGTACTTGCTCCGGCTGCTTCACAGGACATCAATACTGTCTATGCAGTGGATCAGGATGATATCGATGCGGGTTCAGTTTCCAATACGGCCACTGCTGCAGTCAATGATCTCTCCGTTTCGGATGAGGTAACCGTTACGGGTACCCAGTCTCCTGCTCTTGCAATCAGCAAATCAGTGGCTGAGAGTTCATTTGCCGCTCCGGGCGATGAACTCAACTATACCATTACCGTATCCAATACCGGAAACACAACTCTGGAAAATATCTCGGTTGTTGATCCTTTGACAGGATTGAATACAAGCATCACCGTTCTTGCTCCGAGTGCATCCCAGGACATCAACACTGTCTATGCAGTGGATCAGGATGATATCGATGCGGGTTCGGTTTCCAATATTGCAACGGCCTCTGTGGGAGATATTTCGGTAAATGATGAGGTGACGGTAAACGCTACCCAGTCTCCTGCTCTTTCAATCAGCAAGGCAGTGACCGAATCAACCTTTGCCGCTCCGGGTGATGAACTGAACTATACCATCACGGTATCCAATACAGGAAACACTACTCTGGAGAATATCTCGGTTGCCGATCCTTTGACCGGACTGAACACTACCATCACAGTTCTTGCCCCGGGTGCTTCCCAGGACATCAACACTGTCTATACAGTCGATCAGGATGATATCGATGCGGGTTCCGTGTCCAACACGGCTACTGCCTCAGTCAATGACATCTCTGTTTCGGATGAGGTGACCGTAACGGCTACCCAATCTCCTGCTCTTTCAATTTCGAAGGCAGTGACCGAAACAACCTTTGCCGCTCCTGGTGATGAACTGAATTATACCATTACGGTATCAAACACCGGTAACACCACTCTGGAGAACATCTCCGTAGTAGATCCATTGACCGGACTGAACACCACCATCACCGTTCTTGCTCCGGGTGCTTCACAGGATATCAATACAACCTATACAGTAGATCAGGATGATATCGATGCAGGTTCAGTTTCCAATACGGCTACTGCTTCTGTCAATGATATATCGGTAAATGACGAGGTAACGGTAAACGCTACCCAGTCTCCTGCTCTTTCAATCAGCAAAGCAGTAACTGAAACAACCTTTGCCGCTCCGGGTGATGAACTGAATTATACCATTACGGTATCCAATACAGGAAACACTACTCTGGAGAATATCTCGGTTGTCGATCCTCTGACAGGATTGAACACGACAATCACGGTTCTCGCTCCGGGTGCTTCCCAGGATATCAATACAACCTATACAGTCGATCAGGATGATATCGATGCAGGTTCCGTGTCCAATACGGCTACGGCTTCGGTGAATGATATTTCGGTAAATGATGAGGTAACTGTAACAGCTACCCAGTCCCCTGCTCTTTCCATTGCTAAGGCAGTGACCGAAACAACCTTTGCCGCTCCTGGTGATGAACTGAACTATACCATCACGGTTTCCAATACAGGTAACACCACGCTGGAGAATATCTCTGTTGTCGATCCTTTGACAGGATTGAACACGACCATCACCGTTCTTGCCCCGGGTGCTTCCCAGGATATCAATACCACTTATGCTGTCGATCAGGACGATATCGATGCGGGTTCGGTTTCCAATACGGCTACGGCTTCAGTCAATGATATTTCGGTAAATGATGAGGTAACTGTAACAGCTACCCAGTCCCCTGCTCTTGCAATCAGCAAAGCAGTGACCGAAACAACCTTTGCCGCTCCGGGTGATGAACTGAACTATACCATCACGGTATCCAATACAGGAAACACCACGCTGGAGAATATTTCTGTTGTCGATCCTTTGACAGGATTGAACACCACCATCACCGTTCTTGCTCCGGGTGCTTCACAGGATATCAATACAACCTATACAGTAGATCAGGATGATATCGATGCAGGTTCAGTTTCCAATACGGCTACTGCTTCTGTCAATGATATATCGGTAAATGACGAGGTAACGGTAAACGCTACCCAGTCTCCTGCCCTTGCAATCAGCAAAGCAGTAACTGAAACAACTTTTGCCGCTCCGGGTGATGAACTGAATTATACCATTACGGTATCCAATACAGGAAACACTACTCTGGAGAATATCTCGGTTGTCGATCCTCTAACAGGATTGAACACGACAATCACGGTTCTCGCTCCGGGTGCTTCCCAGGATATCAATACAACCTATACAGTCGATCAGGATGATATCGATGCAGGTTCCGTGTCCAATACGGCTACGGCTTCGGTGAATGATATTTCGGTAAATGATGAGGTAACGGTAAACGCTACCCAGTCTCCTGCACTTTCAATTGCTAAGGCAGTGACCGAAACAACCTTTGCCGCTCCGGGTGATGAACTGAATTATACCATCACGGTATCCAATACAGGAAACACCACGCTGGAGAATATTTCAGTGGTTGATCCTTTGACAGGATTGAACACCACCATCAGCGTTCAAGCTCCGGGTGCTTCACAGGATATCAATACAAGCTGATTCAGTAGATCAGGAAGATAAATACGCAGGTTCAGTTTCCAAAACGGTTAACGCTTCTGTCAAAGATATATCGGTAAATGAAGAGGTAACGGTAACCGCTACCCAGTCTCCTGCCCTTTCAATTATCAAGGCAGTAACTGAAACAACCTTTGCCGCTCCGGGTGATGAACTGAATTATACCATCACGGTATCCAATACAGGAAACACTACTCTGGAGAACATCTCGGTTGTCGATCCTTTAACAGGATTGAACACCACCATCACGGTTCTTGCTCCGGGTGCTTCCCAGGATATCAATACAACCTATGCAGTCGATCAGGATGATATCGATGCAGGTTCCGTGTCCAATACGGCTACGGCTTCGGTGAATGATATTTCGGTAAATGATGAGGTAACTGTAACAGCTACCCAGTCTCCTGCTCTTGCAATTGCTAAGGCAGTGACCGAAACCACCTTTGCCGCTCCGGGTGATGAACTGAACTATACCATCACGGTATCCAATACCGGAAACACCACTCTGGAGAATATCTCGGTGGCCGATCCTTTGACAGGACTGAACACCACCATCACCGTTCTTGCTCCGGGTGCTTCACAGGATATCAATACAACCTATGCAGTAGATCAGGATGATATCGATGCGGGTTCGGTTTCCAATACGGCTACTGCTTCAGTCAATGATATATCGGTAAATGATGAGGTAACCGTAACGGCTACCCAGTCTCCTGCTCTTTCAATCAGCAAAGCAGTGACCGAAACAACCTTTGCCGCTCCGGGTGATGAACTGAATTATACCATTACGGTATCCAATACAGGAAACACTACTCTGGAGAATATCTCCGTTGTTGATCCTTTGACAGGATTGAACACGACCATCACGGTTCTTGCTCCGGGTGCTTCCCAGGATATCAACACTGCCTATGCAGTGGATCAGGATGATATCGATGCAGGTTCGGTGTCCAATATGGCTACGGCTTCGGTGAAAGATATTTCGGTAAATGATGAGGTGACGGTAAACGCTACCCAGTCTCCTGCTCTTTCAATCAGCAAGGCAGTGACCGAATCAACCTTTGCCGCTCCGGGTGATGAACTGAATTATACCATCACGGTATCCAATACAGGAAACACCACTCTGGAGAATATTTCAGTGGTTGATCCTTTGACAGGACTGAACACCACCATCAGCGTTCTTGCCCCGGGTGCCTCACAGGACATCAATACAACCTATACAGTAGATCAGGATGATATCGATGCGGGTTCCGTGTCCAACACGGCTACTGCCTCAGTCAATGACATCTCTGTTTCGGATGAGGTGACCGTAACGGCTACCCAATCTCCTGCTCTTTCTATTTCGAAGGCAGTGACCGAAACAACCTTTGCCGCTCCTGGTGATGAACTGAATTATACCATTACGGTATCAAACACCGGTAACACCACTCTGGAGAACATCTCCGTAGTAGATCCATTGACCGGACTGAACACCACCATCACCGTTCTTGCTCCGGGTGCTTCACAGGATATCAATACAACCTATACAGTAGATCAGGATGATATCGATGCAGGTTCAGTTTCCAATACGGCTACTGCTTCTGTCAATGATATATCGGTAAATGACGAGGTAACGGTAAACGCTACCCAGTCTCCTGCCCTTGCAATCAGCAAAGCAGTAACTGAAACAACCTTTGCCGCTCCGGGTGATGAACTGAATTATACCATTACGGTATCCAATACAGGAAACACTACTCTGGAGAATATCTCGGTTGTCGATCCTCTGACAGGATTGAACACGACAATCACGGTTCTCGCTCCGGGTGCTTCCCAGGATATCAATACAACCTATACAGTCGATCAGGATGATATCGATGCAGGTTCCGTGTCCAATACGGCTACGGCTTCGGTGAATGATATTTCGGTAAATGATGAGGTAACTGTAACAGCTACCCAGTCCCCTGCTCTTGCAATTTCGAAGACGGCCAACAGGTCTACCGTCAATGCTGTGGGAGATGAAATCATCTATACTTTGATTGTACAAAATACCGGAAATACCAATTTGATAGGTGTTGTGGTAACAGATCCTTTAACTGGACTCACTGAGACAATTGAAAATTTGGCACCTAACGAAACTTGGACAGTCAATACAACACATACCGTTACCCAAGCTGATTTAGATAGAGGAAGTGTAAGAAATGTTGCCTCAGCTCAAACCGGAGATGATCTGGAAACTGAAGACGAAATTAGTGTCGAAGTGGAAAAATCAAGCCAGATAGCTGTCAGCAAAACCGCTTTAACAGAAACATATAGTGTCATTGGTCAGGAGATTATCTATTCGATTTCTGTCACCAATACAGGCAATGTCACATTGAGCAATGTCCAGGTTTCTGATCCATTGACCGGTTTGGCAGAAAGTATTCCAACTCTCGCACCTGGACAATCTGTAACATTTGAAACAACCTATGCTATCCAATTGAAAGATCTGGAATCAGGAACTCTTGAAAACAGGGTAAATGTAACATCCACCGATCCGGATGGAAATGAGGTAAACGGAACAGATACGGCCACAGTCAATGGTTCTGCTAATAAAATCATTGCAAATGATGATGACCTTGGAGACTATGTGGTTACATACGGCGGCGTTTTGGGTAACATATTGGACAATGACCTATTGAATGGTAATCCGGTGAATTTTGAAGAAGTAAACTTTGAATTTACTGACCTGGCAGGAATAATTGGATTGCTGATCAATGAAAACGGTGAACTGAGTTTGATCCCGGGTCTCAATCCTCCAGGAGAATATGTCCTTACCTACGAATTGCGCGAAGCAGCAAATCCGACAAACACTGATTTGGCTACGGTTACCTTCAGGTTGCTCGTCAATGATGTTGACCTTTCCATCACAAAAACATCCAATTCCATGGAAGTTTTTGAAGGAGATGAATTTGAATATGAAATCATGGTCAGCAATATCGGAGGAACTGATGCCAGCAATGTGGTAATTGTTGATGACCTGCCAAATGCGGTGTCCTACTTGAGTTCAACCTTCGAATCTTCGGATCCTCAAATGGAAGTTGATATCAGGGTCAGCGGTGTTGCTGTCACCTTTACGGTTCCTTTCTTCCCAGCTGACGCAACTCTGATGATCAAAATCAAGGTCCGGGCAAATGAAATCAATTCTGAAAGGGTGGTTCAGGTCACCAATATTGCCAGAGTTTCTTCAGATGAGAATGACACAAATATGACTGATAATCAGGCAACTGATACCAATCAGATCCATCCATTCTTTATCCCAAATGTAATCACCCCTGATGGTGACGGTCTCAACGATACATTTGAAATCAAAGGATTGGACAAATTTGTGGAAAATGAAATCGTCATCTTCAACAGAAACGGAGACCATGTATTAGAAAGAAAGAATTACCAGAATGAATGGTCTGCTGAAGGACTTGTGTCAGGAACCTACTTCTTTGTCCTAAAGACAGTAGATAGAAATGGTAAAGACCACGAATTCAAGGGATGGATTCAAGTGATCAAAAAATAAATTGGAATGAATATGACTCTAACTCTAAAAAGAATATCCAAGATGGATCAGATCAAAAGAAATTTTTTGTTGGTAATTGTTTTGGCTATGGCAGGTGGACTTGTCCACCTGCCTTTACAGGCCCAAAACTCCTTATTGAGATTTGCGGAAAAGCAATATGCTCTTGAAAATTATTCCCAGGCAGCAACGCTTTATTCTCAGGCTTATGAGAGAAAGGCGAAATACAGTACAGCAGTATTGGCGGCCGAATCCTTCCAGAATCTTCAGGATTACGAAAACTCCTTCAAATGGTGGAAAACCGTGGTGAGTCATGAAGAATCCACCAGAGAAGATTATTTGAAATACCTCAAAGCTGCAATGAAATTTGAGGTTGACCCCAATGTCCAGGAATTGTTCGCAGGAAGCCCCTATTCTGAGTTTGATTTTCCGGAAATAGATTTCAATCAGCTCAAAGAATTGAAGAAAAAACAAGCCAATGTAAAATTGGTTCCGCTATCTGATTTAAACAGTCAAGGTTCTGACTATGGGATCACAGCAGATACTTTGGATAATAAATATTTCTCCAGCAATAGAGGTTCCAGCTTTGAGTCAAACAAGCCCGGTGTAAGGTTGGATGCCAAAAACAGCCTTTTCAGTGAGGAAAAAAGTGATTTCAATGACATGGAGTATTTTGGGATTTATCGATTCAGCACTGCAGGTGATATTTCCAAAATCAGTTCTGATATAGCTGATGCCTTGCAATATTCAGATCCAAGTCTGATGGAAAGCAGAAATATTTTATTCTACACAGTTTTCAGAAATGTCAGAAAAATTAAGAATAGATTAGATTTTTCGGTTCATCCTGAAATCTATTTCAGCAATATTTCCACAAATGGACAATTTACGGATAGTAAGCCTTTCCCTATCAACAACATAACCGAGTACGGAGTAATGACTCCCTTTGTAGATGAGGAAGCCAAAAGAATATATTATGCATCTGACAAACCAGGCGGATTTGGTGGTTTTGACCTTTACTATGTCACCTATGATGATCAATTAAATTTTGGCGAGCCCGTCAATTTAGGTCCGGACATCAATACCGATAAGGACGAAACCCATCCGTCCAGAATGGGAAGCAATTTTTATTTCTCGTCTAAAGGCCATTTGGGTCTGGGTGGAATGGATATTTTCATTTCAGATTATCAAAATGGCAATCTTGGAAAAGTTACGAATATGGGCCTCCCCTTTAATTCTTCAAGAGATGATTTTGCTTTCTATATTTCACCAAATGGTAAAAGGTATTTATCCTCGGACAGGGTTGGAGGAATGGGAATGGATGATATTTATCTCATCGAAGATCTTAATAAGCGATTGATCGCAAGGGTAATTGACTGTGATGGAAACGTCATTACTGAAGAGTTTGAATCCAAAATCACAGAAAGAAACACTTCAAACCCAATCCCTACTTCCCGAAATGAAAAATCTGAATTAACCGCAGAACTTTCCTTGGATACAGACTTTAGCCTGTCCATCAGTAAAAAAGGTTTTTTCAATATTCAGGACAATACCCTTTCTACAAAAGGATTTGATGGAGAGATTTTGGAAAGAGAATACCGACTTGCACCCATTCCTTACAACTTGCCGATTTATGCCGATATCGTCTATTATGACCTGGATAAATCAATTATAAGGCCTGATGCGGAACCCACATTGGACAAAATCGGTGGACTCATGCAACGATATGGATTTATTGATTTGCTGGTCAATTCCCATACCGATGCAAGGGCATCCAAAGAGTATAATGATATCCTTAGCCAAAAAAGGGCTGATGCAGTAAGCGAATACCTATCCAAATATGATATACCCAAAGAGAGGGTAAGACTGGAATGGTTCGGAGAAGAAAAGATTATCAATGATTGTGGAGATGGTATTCCATGCCCCGAAACGGAACATCAATTGAACAGAAGAAGTGAATTGGTATTAGAAGCCTTCTCGGACAAAAACAGGCAATATGATTTGCCTACGGAATTTATGGGTAGAGATATCTGTGATCCGATAGATCTTTTTGAGGCCATGAACCATGAAATTCCGACTATCTATTTTGATTTTGATAAAGCTTCTCTTCGCAATATCCATAAAAAGGAATTGGAACGCGTCAGTCTGATGCTTCAGAGGTTGGTTAACCTCCAACTCAATATCACCGGACACACCGACCAAAGAGGCAATGAAACCTACAACATGAATCTTTCTGAGCGAAGAGCAAAAGCAGTAATGGACTACCTGATCAATAAGGGAATTGAACCCGGTAGAATGAAAAGTGAATGGTTAGGCAAAACTCAGCCGGTAAATGACTGCAATACCGGTGATTGCAATGAAGCCATGCATCAGCTGAACAGAAGAACAGAATTGAAACTCCAGAACAATAAGTAAAAATTGATTTTTTTATTTGGTCTTTTCTAAAGATCAAGTAACCCGACATTTTTTAATTTAATTGAAGAGTTAGAAAACTAAAAAGAGTCTCCTTATGGGAGGCTTTTTTTCTTTTCAAGATCTTGAAAATGGCTAAACGCTTCCATATCAATACCTGATATCCTACTTCAAACATGTCAGAATCCCAAGGCTATCAGGACGATGTCCTGTGTATTGAACAAGTCATTTCGGTTTCCTGGCTGAAATTTCATTGAATTACCAAATCTTAAATAGATAAAGTGCCTTCATTTCCTTCAACAAGGTTTTTACCTGTAGCTGCAGAAGCCATCATTTTTAGAAAATTAATCATTTTATTACCCTCAGTATCCCAGTAATATGCCGTGGTAGGTTTGACTTTTAAAATTGAAATGTTGGGATCGTCTTTGCCTCCTTGAAACCAAGTTATGAGAACCGGAGACCATAACTTTTCGATCTTTTCCTTGTCTAAAATTATTTCCGCTTCTCCATTTACGATCATAAAACTGTCTTTTCCAGGATGCGAATAAAAAAGCTGTACTTTTTTGTTCCATTCTAACTCCATGTTTTTATCGCTGTCTCTGGGGCTGAAAAACCAAATATTACCTTCTTCACAGACTTTTTGGGTACTCATCGGTCTGCAGGAAGCACCATCATCGGTTTTCAAATTGGTACAGAACATACATATATCAATCGATTCGGCAAGCTCTCTTAATTTTACAATTGCATCTTGACTCCTTAGATTTTTTAAACCTTCCATATTATTCTCAATTTAATGAGTTCAAAACTGAGAACTTTTGGGTTAAAATAATTACAATGTATTTTGCATATGTTATAGAATTTACTTTTTAAAAAAATCCTGCAGAGGACTTTAGAATGTATGATTCCACTTTCTTTACCTATTCATTATTGGTCATCAAGGCATGATTCCTGATCAAGATATTCATATGGCTAATATCATACTTTTGATTGCCCTTTCACTTTTCCACCGACGGTTAACCAAAAAAACCAAGTTTCAATTAGTTTCGAATTCTTAAACTTTACGATTATATGAAAAAAATATACCTGCTATTGGTTCTGGGAATGTTTTTGGGACAAGGATTCGCCCAAGAACCGCATACTAAAGGCAATTATGAATTGGCTGCAAGATTCTCCCCTGAAAAACTGAAAAAAATGATTTTTTCCATCAATGTTGATGCCCACTGGCTGAAAAAAACAGACCGGTTTTGGTATGAATATGAAACCACAGAAGGAAAAAACTGGTACATCGTCAACCCTGTTACCAAAACCAAAACAAGTTTGTTTGATAAGGATAAATTGGCAGCTGAAATTACCAAAGTTGTCAAAGATCCCTTTGATGGACAGCACTTGGATATTACCAATCTGAAATTTTTGGAAGATGAAAACACCATTCAATTTAAGATTAAAAGCTCTCAGGATATAGTGAAAAAGGATTGGGCAGAAATCAAGGCAAAAAATGCTAGTGCCAAGGATTCTTTGGAGAAAAAAACCTTTGTATTCAGATACGATATTGGAAACCAACAATTGACAGAAGTTAAAGATCCTGAGGAGGAAGCGAAACGACTTGCCTGGGCCAATATTTCCCCTGATTCCTCCAAAGTAGTATTTGCCAAAAATGATAACCTCTTTTGGATGGATAAAGAAAACTTTCTCAAAGCAGTTAAAGATGAAAAAGACAGCACCATTGTCGAACACCAACTTACAGAAGATGGGGAAAAAGACTACGGTTACAGTAGTTCCGGTCGTGGCGACGACAATGTAGAGGAAGAGAAAAAGAAAAATGACCGAAAGCGTGCAGGCGTTCTTTGGTCTGAATCGTCGCAACAATTTATCATCAGCAGGACTGATTCAAGAAAAGTCAAAGATCTTTGGGTCATCCACAATACCCGTGACCCTAGACCAACCTTGGAAACCTACAAATACGCCATGCCCGGGGAAAAAGAACAGCCCGTTACGGAACTGTTCCACTATTCATTTGGAAATGAAAAGATGTCAAAACTGGACATTTCAACTTTCAAAGACCAATCTCTCGGAATCTGGTCTGCAAATATTCCGGCCAAAAACAGGGATGATGAATTTAAACCTGTCAAATGGTTGGGAGATGAAAACTTCTTTTATTTTTCCATCACTTCGAGAGATCTGAAGAAAATTGATATCTGTCGATGGAATATCAAGGACGGAAAAAAAGAAACAATAATAGAAGAAAGAAGCAATACTTATATCGATATCACCAAACCTGAAATTATTAACAATGGCACTGAAATCATCCATTGGTCGGAACGTGACGGATGGGGACATTTTTACCTGTATGATACCAAAGGAAACCTAAAACGTCAACTGACTTCAGGACCTTTCCATTCAGAATCCATCTCTAAAGTGGATGAAAAAGCAAGAGTGCTATACTTCACGGCGAATGGAAAGGAAAAAGGAGAAGATCCTTATTATGAGCATCTATACAAAGTGAGCCTGAACGGAGGTCCAATCACACTGCTGAATCCCGGCAACTTCAACCATAGCATTTCTATCAATGACAATACCACCTACTTTGTCAATAATTTCTCCAGGGTAAATACGGTACCCTCCTCCACCCTATTTGATGCCATGGGCAGGAAAGTAATGGACCTGGAAACCGCTGATTTATCCTCTTTGTTTGCTGCAGGTTACCAATTCCCCGAACCCTTCAAAGTCAAAGCCGATGATGGTTACACTGACTTGTTTGGTGTGATGTACAAGCCCTTTGACTTTGATTCAACAAAAAGTTATCCCATTATCGAATACGTATATCCCGGTCCACAAACCGAGGCTGTAAACAAATCCTTCGGCAGAAGCATGGACAGAATTGACCGTCTTGCACAGTTTGGTTTTGTGGTAGTGACTGTTGGTAACAGAGGCGGTCATCCCGGAAGGTCTAAGTGGTACCATAACTACGGCTATGGTAATCTCAGGGATTATGGCCTAGCTGACAAAAAAGCAACCATTGAGCAATTGGCGGACAGGTTTTCCTTTATAGACAAGTCCCGGGTCGGAATCCACGGACATTCAGGCGGAGGTTTTATGTCCACGGCGGCCATGCTGGTTTATCCCGATTTTTTCAAAGTGGCGGTATCAAGTGCGGGAAACCATGAGAATAATATTTACAACCGATGGTGGTCAGAAAAGCATCATGGAGTAAAAGAAATTGTCACTCCAAAAGGTGACACCACTTTTGTTTACCAAATTGAAAGAAATCCTGATTTGGCCAAAAACCTCAAAGGAAGACTGCTGTTGGTCACCGGTGATGTGGACAATAATGTGCATCCTGCCAACACTATCCGGATGGCCAATGCCCTGATAAAAGCCAATAAGCGTTTTGATTTTATCATCCTTCCGGGACAAAGACATGGTTTTGGGGATATGACAGAATATTTCTTTTGGAGAATGGGAGATTATTATGTGCAGCATTTGTTGGGCGATAATACCCCTCCTCCCGTGGATATGCTGGAAATCCAAAGGGAAAAAGCATTGGTTAAATAATATTAAGTTAAACGTATTTTTTGGTAACTTCGAAAATCAATTGTTTTAACCAATTAACTTAAATAAATAATGAAAAGAAAAGCAACAGCCGTATGGCAAGGAACCGGAAAAGAAGGAAAAGGACATTTAACAACTCAGACAGGTGTTTTGGATAAGACCCAATATTCTTTCAGTTCGAGATTCGAGGATGGAAAAGGAACCAATCCTGAAGAACTGATTGCAGCTGCGCACGCAGGATGTTTTGCCATGAAACTCAGTTTTAATCTTACCGGCGCAGGTTTTGCACCTGAGGAATTACATGTGGAAGGAACCATTACATTAGCTGACGGAGCAATTACGCAGTCAAAACTGGTTTTGACTGCAAAGGTAAAAGACATCTCCAAAGAAAAATTTGATGAATTGGTGAAAGATGCAGAGAAAAACTGCCCTGTTTCAAAATTACTCAATACTGAAATTGTGGTTGAATCTACTTTAAACTGAAAAAAAATTAATAGCAGTCTAATGCGGAAGCTTTTGAGGGAGAAAAACCTCAAAAGCTTTTTTTTCATTTAATTAAATCAACAATTTTTAAAACATACAAAATATCATAAAAAAAGAAAAACCAATCAGTTGTTACTGATTCAACTCAAACAATAAAGTATTTCAATTTAATAAAGTTTATTTTTTTTGAGATCCAAGTGAGACTAATTTGGCAATTACTATAGCAGGAAAAAGGACACCGGTTACCGAAAGAAACACCGAAAGCATTCTCGCAGTCATCCCTACCGGGTAAAGTTCACCAAAACCAACAGTGCTTGTACTTACCAAACTGAAATACATATAATTCCCAAAATCCTCATCTTTCCCTGTCAGGATTACATCTCCGCCAATGGATTGCCCGGTTGATAAATGAATGTATTCAAATCCAAATGCCCCTGCCAGAGCAACCAATAAGTAAACATTTATGGCACCAGCTACTCTGTATTTATTTACTTCTTCATCTCTGAAAAGTAGCCTCATATTGATGAATATCAATAAAAGGAGGTTTAAAATGATCACAATTCTTTCCAACAAATAAAACTCATAGGGATTGTCTGTAAATCGGATCAGCCTCAAAAGTAAATGCATTGTTACCATGGAGATACTGGCAATCAAAAAACCTTTTTCGGTTGCTGAGAAAATACCTACAAAAAAAAGTAGGAAAAACATGATATTAAGAAAAATGGTGGTGTCCCCTTTACTTTCAATCATCGCAGGCAATACAAAAACAGTAAAAAGGAGCATGATCAATAGGCTGCCAAATGAAGCGTCTGAAATCCAATAATTCTTCGCCTTTTTAAAATATTGAAACATAGGTTAAACTTAGTGGTTTTGAAATTCAACTTTAAAGATCTGTTAATGAAACCAATTTATTTTTCATTTTTAAAGATTTTATGGATTTTGATTTATATTTTGGCTTAACATGTTTTTTAGCAAGTTAATAAGGTTCCAAATATGATAGCGATCATACAATATATTAAAAAGTCTTATTTTTTTTTGAATTATGTATTTCTTAAACTTCGGTCAGCATTCATGGATCTTTTACCGATTCTGATTGTAGTTTCTTTTTTTCAACTTGTTATTTTACGGCAGCCTTTCCCACAATTTGGTGAAATCTTTTTTGGCAGTGTATTGGTGCTATTTGGTCTCATGTTGTTTATTGAAGGACTGGAGATGGGCCTTTTTCCAATTGGGGAGAGTATGGCTTATGCGTTGGCAAGAAAAGGAAGCCTACCATGGTTACTCGTTTTCTCTTTTTTATTGGGGTTTTCCACAACAGTGGCCGAGCCAGCCCTTATCGCAATAGCCCAAGAGGCTGCAAGAATAGCTGCCGAAGCTCATCTGATTGAGTCCACCCAAAGCAGTAAGGACAGCTATGCGGTTGGATTAAGGCTGACTGTAGCTTTCAGTGTTGGATTATCAATTTTGATAGGTGTATTAAGGATATTAAAGGGATGGCCAATTTATTATTTAATCATAGGCGGTTATATCTTGGTCATGATTATCACCATTTTTGCACCAAAAGAAATTATAGGACTAGCCTACGACTTGGGAGGAGTGACGACTTCAACAATCACTGTCCCCTTGGTAACTGCTCTTGGAGTTGGTTTGGCGACTGTGATCAAAGGAAGAAATCCATTATTGGATGGGTTCGGATTAATTGCTTTTGCTTCACTCCTCCCGATGATATTTGCCATGCTGTACGGAATGATTTTATTCAACTGAAATTATGTTCGGCACAACCTTAGAATTTTATGAAATTTTCCTGCTTACTATTCGGGATGTTGCCCCGGTGGTTTTGTTAGTGGTATTATTTCAATTATTTGTGCTGAAACAAAATCTACCAAATTTAAGAAAAGTAGTCATAGGCGTATTATTGGTTATTATTGGGTTAGCACTTTTCCTCATGGGTCTCGAAAAAGCGCTATTCCCCATAGGTCAAATAATGGCAGAACAACTTTCTGAACCCATCTTCATATCTAAATCCTATGAAAACCCAAAAAGCTGGGTGGCATATTATTGGATTTACATTTTTGCAGCTATGATTGGATTTGCGACTACAATAGCTGAACCATCACTTATAGCTGTAGCTATCAAAGCTAATCAAGCCTCCGGCGGTACCATAAGCACATGGGGCTTAAGAATAGTGGTAGCCATTGGGGTCGCAATTGCACTTACCTTGGGTACAATCAGGATTGTAACAGGGACTCCTTTGTATATTTATATTATCGTCGGGTACATTATTGTCATGATCCAAACAATCTTTTCTCCTAAAAGAATCATTGCATTAGCCTATGATTCAGGTGGGGTTACCACTTCAACTGTAACAGTTCCTTTAGTGGTGGCTTTAGGAATCGGATTATCCAGTGTGGTGCCAGGAAGGAATCCTGCCATTGATGGATTTGGATTGATCGCATTCGCGAGTTTGTTTCCAATAATTACAGTATTGGGATATGCGCAGATAACAGAATTTAGAAACAAAATCAAAAAAGAGAAAAATGAAATTTAAAATCGTCATGGCCATGGTAAGGCCCAACATCACCGAAAAGGTAGTAGATGCTGCCAGGAAAGAAGGCGCCACAGGAGATGTCATTATTTCGGCAAGAGGCAGTGGTTCCAAAGAGTCTAAATCTTTTTTTGGCCTGACCCTTCAAGATCAGACCGAAATTTTGATGTTCCTGGTGGAAGAACACGCTGTAGATGCTATATTGGATGCTATCAGGATATCAGGTGAACTTCACGAACCTGGACAAGGAATCGCTTTTGTTTTGAATGTAGAAAAAGTAGCTGGCTTGGAAAGTCAAATGGAAAAATTCAAGGAACAAGCGAAAAGCAAGTATTTATAATTATCATTTAAAAAACTTTAAAGGATAGAAAATATGGAATCAAATTTCAAAAGTGCCAAAGATATCATGTCAGGTAAGTTGGTTTTTATTGAAGGATTGGATACTGTCCAAGATGCGGTTGATAAAATGAAGGCTGAAAGTGTTGAAGTTTTAATTGTAAACAAGAGAAATCAGGAGGATGCTTTTGGAATAATCACCTCAAGAGATATCATCAAAAAAGTCTATATCAATGATTTAAAACCTGAGGAAGTCAATATATACGAAATCATGTCCAAACCTGTAATTACTGTACCCGCTTCTTTAAACATCCGATATTTTCCAAGATTATTTTTGAGAGCAAAAATCCAAATAGCTCCAGTGGAAGAAAACGGTGAATACATTGGCATAATTTCATTTTCTGATTTACTTCACCATGGGCTTTAATAAATTTTTTATTGGTAAAAAAGCAAAAATCCCGACTTTTCAGTCAGGATTCTTTTTATGCCGCATTCCTGGCCGCATTAATTATTCCGAACATTGTCCTCAGAATCAACATCTGCATGACAGGATCTTCCTTACCTGATTCCAACATACTCTGTATGGCATATTGCTGAATCGTAATCACAGGCAAAACTATTTTCTCCCTGATGGCTATGGATTCTTTGGAAGTAGGATTGTCCTGAAGCAAAGTATCCATACCGGAAACCTCCAAAAGCATTTTGATAGACCTTTGGTATTCTTTGAACATCAAATTCCATAGGTCGGCATATTGGGGATTTTCTTTCAGATAGGCCGTGGACTTGTAAAAAGATTTGGCCAAAGACTGCATGGAATTGCCCAAAAGGGACCTGAAAAACAAAGAATCTTGATACAGGTTTTTAGCATCTTCAAATTTACCTTCCTTTTGGAGTGCTTCCAATGCAGCGCCAACTCCAAAGAAACCAGGAATATTCTGCTTCATCTGTGCCCATGAACCCACAAAAGGAATAGCCCTGAGATCCTCAAACTTGAGTCCGGAATCCTTTCCCCGCTTCAAAGGTCGCGATCCTATATTCACCTGACCAAAGTATTTCAGTGGGGTCACATGTTCCAAGTAGGGCAAAAACTGGGGGTGGCTTTTAAAATCCTTATAAAACTGGTAAGAAACCTCAGCCATCTCATCAATCAAAGCCCTTTCTGCTTTATTCAGACTTTTTTCGGATGATGGATATAACTCATTTTCTATTCCCGCGCATAGTAATTGTTCAAGATTATAGCTACAAGAAACAGGTTTTCCGTAATTGGCTGATATGGTCTGACCTTGGATCGTCACCTGGATTTCCTCGTTTTCTACATCTTGCCCAAGAGAGGCATAGAAATTATGCATGTTTCCCCCGCCTCTTGCCGGTGGTCCGCCCCTGCCATCAAAAAACACCACACTGACATCATACTTTCTGGAAATCTTTGTAAGTTCTTCTTTAGCTCTCAAAATAGACCAATTGGCACGGATATATCCACCATCCTTGGTACCATCTGAAAAGCCCAACATGATCGTCTGCTTAAATTTTCTGTTTTTCAAGTGAGCACTGTAAGCTTCATTTTGATACAAATTCTCCATGATCTCAGGAGCTTTTGCCAAGTCATCGATGGTTTCAAAAAGCGGTACAATATCCAAGGGAAGAATGTTATCCTGATCCAGCAAATTCAATTTCGCCAATTGATAAACCTCCAATACGTGCAGCGCGGATTGACAATTGGAAATAATATACCGGTGCAATCCATCTTCCCCATTATTCTTTTGAACTTCTCTTACTGCGTCAAAACTTTTGAGCATCTCCTGATGAAATTCGTCCTTCAAATCTGAAACTGCTGGAAGTTTTTCAAAATTTAACAAATAATCTGTTTTGTCTTCATCGGAAAGTTTATGGTATGACTTGAGTTCATTTTTACCCAGCTTGGTTTCAATGATTTCATCCCACAGCCCATCGTGCTTTCTGCTGTCCTGTCTCACATCCATATTGGCAAAATGAAAACCAAAAATCTTCACTTTAAGGATAAATTCATCCAATTGATCCAAAAACAGACCGTCGTGAAAATCAACCAATCCTTTTCTGGCTTCGAGCAAATCAAACAATAAATCTTCCTTGCTTTTATAATAATTCTGATCTTCAAAAAGAGAATTGAAAAGCCCATTTTCTACTTTTATCATTACAGGTTCCACATTTTTGAAGGTCAGCCTTCTTCTCAATTTTCTCACATCCCTGTAGTAACAGCGGATGATCCATTTTTGGAGTTTTTCGGCGACTTTTACCGTGATATCATGAGTCACAAAAGGATTGCCGTCTCTGTCTCCACCTGGCCAGAAACCAACTTTCAACAAACCCGGATTGTCCCAGTCATTTAACGGTATTTCAAGCGCATTGAGGGTTTTGGTAAGGATATCAGGAATGCTTTGGTAAAATACATTGGTCAAAAACCATATCAAGCTGACTGCTTCATCCAAAGGTGTAGGCTTTTCTTTGTTGATAAAGGCAGTTTTTCCCAACTGCTGCAAAAGAAGGTTGATGTTTCCTAAGTTATTGTCTCTAATGGCGGTCTCTAAATCTGTAATAATCCCCAAAACATTGCCCGGATAAAATTGGGTGGGATGCGCGGTAAGGGTCAACCGGACAGAAAAGGTCTTGAGCTTTTCTATCAAAGCTTCTTTTTTCCGGTCATTTTCCACTCTTGCAATCAGGGCATTGATACTTCCCTTGCCTTTTACATCATGGATTTTTTCAAAAGCTGCATCTTCAATGGAGTCAAAAAGAACAACCTGTCTTTCGACATATTGCACCATTTTAAACAATAAGTTATGACGTTCTTCTTTATTGTTGTTCGACATCAATTCAGAAAAGAACCCCTCAATGATTTCTTTGGGGTTTTTGTCTTTTTCGAAACCTTCCTGGCATTTACTGGACAGGATAGGTAATAAAGTACCCGTTCTGTGGATATCACTAAATGGCAAATCCAAAAAAAGACTGTTGTAAATTGTAAACCTTTTGGCTACTTCCGTTTGGTAATTGTTTTTTGACATGGTAGGTTTAATGGAATATAAGAACGTGAATTTAACAATAAATAAATAATTGCAGGAATAATCCTTTAATTCTTCAAAGAATTTACCTTTTTATTACATAATTATTAATAAAAGTTCATTTTTGTTTCAAGTATCTGAATTTTTCAAACAATTGTTGATAATTTCAATAAGGATAAAAAGAATTCCTATATTTAAATCTAGTATTCTTAAATTATGAAAATTTTAAATTCTTAATTCTTTTCTATGATATTGGCAGTGCTTTCCGGTTTTATATTCGCCGCTCTAGTGCCCTTTTTCAGTAAATATTTCAAAAAAGCCATCCCCTTTGTTTTTTCAGCTTTACCTATCCTTCTTTTCATATTTTTCATCAGTTTCATCAATCAGATAAATCTTGGTTCCCATTTAATGTTCAGTTATTCCTGGGTCCCAAGTGTAGGAATCAACTTTGATTTTAGATTGGATGGACTGTCCATGTTGTTTGCCTTGATGATTACCGGCATTGGTTCACTGGTATTTCTGTATACAGCCAACTACCTGAAAGACCATGAATATCTGGATAGATTTTATGGCTATCTGGCCATGTTTATGGCTTCCATGCTGGGGGTTGTACTCTCGGACAATCTGATGACCATGTTTATCTTTTGGGAATTGACCAGTATCAGTTCCTTCTTTTTGATAGGTTTTAAAAATGAAGATTCCGCATCAAGGAAAAGTGCCCTCACAGCTTTAGGAATAACCGGATTGGGGGGCTTGGTCCTTTTGGCCGGAATAGTTATCCTTGCTTCGGTTGGCAATACCTACTCATTCACTGAATTATTGAGTTCTTCAGAAGTCATCAAATCGAGTAACAGTTACCATTGGATCATAGGACTGGTATTTGTGGGTGCATTTACCAAATCCGCCCAGTTCCCATTCCACTTTTGGTTACCGGGAGCAATGAAAGCCCCTACTCCTGTCAGTACGTATTTACATTCCGCCACCATGGTCAAAGCGGGAATCTACCTTTTGGCAAGATTCACGCCATTATTGGGGGATACGTATTGGTGGAATGTTACTTTGGTCACTGTGGGAGCCATTTCGATGATTTATGCAGCTGTTCATTCCATTTTCAGGGTAGACCTCAAAAGTATCCTGGCCTATTCCACCATATCTGCCTTGGGAATTCTTGTTTTTCTCATTGGTATTGGTACTGATAAAGCACTTTTGGGAGCAGCATTGTTTATTTTGGCCCATGCTTTATATAAGGCAGCACTATTCCTGATTACCGGTATCATTGACCATGAAACAGGTAGCCGGGACATCAGCAAACTGAGAGGCCTGCAAAAGGTAATGATGCCTGTGGCTATTGCAGGTTTTATTGCCGCTTTGTCAAGTGCGGGCGTTCCATTATTGATAGGATTTATCAGCAAGGAAGTCATGTACGAAGCATCCCTACAATTGGGGCAATGGGCGATCATTCTTACGATTCTGATTGTCCTTACAAAGATTCTGCTTTTTGTAGCAGGATTTTGGGCAGGAATAAAGCCCTTTACAGGTACCCTTCCCAAAGAATTCCAGAAAGTTCACCTGCCTTCTACCCTACTTTGGGTTCCTCCATTGCTGTTGGGCGTATTGAGTCTCACATTTGGAATATTTCCCGGATTGATGGAGAAATCTTTGATCCAGTCTGTTTTCAGCAGTATTTCCGGATCTGAGACCGTCATTGAACTGAAACTTTGGCATGGGATCAATACAGCTTTGATGCTCAGTATTTTGACTTTGGCCGTAGGATTTGCGATCTATTGGTTTTTGCAGCCTTCGGAAAAAAATTTCCAGAAAACCATCCGATTTGAAAGAATTTCACCTGAAATGCTTACTCAGGATTTTGGCAATATTTTCAGTTGGTTTGCAGGTTTTTGGACAAAATTTTTCCAAAATGGATACCTGAGAAACTATGTCATTACTATCCTGGCATTTTTAACTTTTTTAATGGGATACAGGATATTCAATGGTGTCAAAATCCATATTGATTGGGATCAGATTTCTGAGGTAACACCCTCTGAAATTATTGTGGTGGTATTGATGATCATTTCCATATTCATTGCAATCATATCCACCTCGCGCACTACTTCAATCGTAGCATTGGGTGTAGTAGGTTTTGCAAACTGTCTTTTTTTCCTCTTCTATTCCGCTCCGGATCTTGCGATGACACAATTCTCCATAGATACGCTGACCGTACTATTGTTTATGTTAATTCTCTTTAAGCTTCCAAAAAACAAGACCTATTCCTCAAAACCCATAAGAATCAGAGACAGTATATTGTCCTTGATCTTTGGGTCTTTGATAGCAATTCTGGTTTTGGAGGTATTCGAATACCCTTCAAGTACAGAGATCTCAAAATTCTATGCAGACAATGCATATGTCTTGGCTAAAGGAAGAAATGTAGTCAATATCATATTGGTGGATTACAGAGCATCCGATACCATAGTTGAAACCGTAGTATTGGTCATTGCGGCCATCGGTGTGTTCAGTTTGATGAAACTAGACCTAAACCCAGTAAAAAAGAATTGATATGAAACCGAGCATAACCCCGATAGCCATCGGGGCGACATACACTGAAATAATTGTAGACATGCGAGGTTCCATCTCACCATTGAAAAATAAATAATATAGAGATGAAATCACTCCTATTCAGAACTGCATCCGATTATCTTTTACCCCTGCTTTTACTGTTTTCCCTTTTCATGTTGCTCAGAGGGCACTATGAACCTGGAGGTGGGTTCGTCGGAGGTCTGATGGCCTCAATTGCTTTTCTAATCCATTCCTTTGCCCATGGGCTCAAAGAGACACGCAATATTATCAGAATCAATCCCATGACTCTGATGCCCATAGGACTGATGCTGACTTTCCTGGCTGGCATTGCACCTTGGTTTATCAATGAGCCATTTCTCACGGGACTTTGGTACCCTGAGCCAATGAGATTTATAGGTATGCTCGGAAGTGCATTGGTATTTGATATCGGTGTCTACCTGGTAGTTATCGGGGCTACATTAACCATCATGTTTTCCATCACCGAAACAGTTTGATATGGAGATATTATTGATCATTATCATAGGTTTATTGCATGCAGGAGGTTTATACATGCTTTTGAGAAGAAGTATGTTTAAAATCATCATCGGATTGATACTATTGGGCAATGGTGCCAACCTTTTGATTTTTCTTTTGGGAAGGCTGGTAAAGGGGCATCCTCCGGTGATTGAAGATGGCATGAAGATGTTCGCTGATCTGTATGCAGACCCTTTGCCTCAGGCAGTTATCCTTACTGCTATTGTGATCGGTTTTGGTCTACAGTCCTTTGCCATCATTCTTATAAAAAGTGTGTATAAAGTGCTCGAAACAGATGATCTCGATGAGCTCAACTCAACCGATGAAGAGATATGAATAATATTCTGGTAATCGCTCCGATTCTTTTTCAATTATTTGCTGGAACGGTTTTATTGTTTTTCTGGACCAAAATCCATTTGCAGAAAGTGCTGAGCATATTGTTTTCCGTTATCAGTCTTGGCTTGGGCATTTGGTTGTTTATGCTGACTTGGACAGAAGGCATCCAATTTACCTATGCAGGCAATTGGGATGCGCCTTTTGGAATCAGTTTTGTATCCGACTTGTTGAGTGCGACATTGGTTTTGATAGCTTCAATATCCGGGCTGGCAGTATCAATGTTTTCTGTCGGCACTATGAGAGAAGAAAGGCTAAAGTTCGGGTTCTTCCCGATCATACATTTTCTTATCATGGGTCTTTGCGGGGCTTTTTTGGCTGGAGATATGTTCAATTTGTACGTATGGTTTGAAGTTGTCATCATTGCCTCTTTCGTATTGCTGACCCTGGGGAGTACCAAATCCCAATTGGAAGGGGCCATCAAATATGTATCCTTAAATCTGCTTGCCTCTTCACTCTTTTTGATAGGAATTGGTTTTGTTTATGGACTTACAGGTTCACTTAATTTTGCAGATGTTGCTGTTAAACTTAGTGCAATCAGTAACCGTGGTCTTATCAATGTCACTGCGGGCATTTTTTTGGTAGCCTTTGGTATTAAATCTGCAATATTTCCAATGTATTTTTGGTTACCTGCCTCCTACCATACGCCACCTCCTGCTGTTTCGGCCATTTTCGGGGGACTATTGACAAAACTGGGAGTTTATGCGCTTTTAAGGACGTTTACCCTAATGTTTGGGGGTGATGAGTTCCTGGGAATAATCCTTACTATTATTGCTGCGCTCACGATTTTATCAGGCGGCTTAGGAGCCTTGTTACAGAAAAATCTGAGCAAAGCCTTTGGTTACCTGATCATTTGTCATATTGGTTTTATGATTGCAGGTCTGGGTATGTTCACTGAAGTCGCCATCTTAGGGACGGTTTTTTATCTATTCCATGACATCATTGTCAAAACAAATCTGTTTATGATGGCCGGGTTGGTATTGAAAATAAACGGCACCCAGGATATTACCAAATTGGGTGGAATGTATAAAAGTTACCCGCTACTTTCCATCTTATTATCCATCCCTTTGTTTTCATTGGTGGGCATTCCGCCCCTCTCCGGATTCTGGCCCAAAATATTCCTGATACAGGGCGGGCTTGCGTCAGAAGATTACTTTCTGATAGCCTTTATTGTTTTGGGAAGTTTTCTTACCTTATGGGTAGTAGCCAAAATATGGGCGGAGGTGTTTTGGAAAAATGCAGTAAACCTTCCTGTAAAAGCATCAGGACTATATTTCAACCAATTGTCAAAAACGAATCAAATTTTGGTAATCATTCCGATCATATTCCTTTCAATCGTATCTCTGTATATTGGTTTTGCAGCTGAAAATATTTATGTGCTTTCGGAGAAAATTGCGGCTGACCTGATGAATCCGCAAAAGTATATTGAAACTATTCTGGGAATCAAAACCGTACTGCCATGACCAAATCAATGTTTTTGAATAACCTCATTTTGGCAATAATTTGGGTAATGGCCACCGGAACCCTGGCGGAGGAGAATTTCATCTTCGGATTTCTGATCAGTTTTGGCATCCTGTATGTTATCACCATCAATAAACAGGACAGAAAGTATTTCACTATTCTTCCCAAATTGGTTTCATTTTTTTTGTTTATGTTTTGGGAAATCATCAAAACAAATCTGGTTACTGTGAAAGAATCTCTCTATGCCAAGTCAAAATTAAAGCCAGCCGTGGTAAAGGTTCCCCTAACGGTAGAATCAGACTTGGAAATCACCATTTTGGCCATTATGGTTTCGGTCACCCCTGGAACCTTGGTGATGGATATTTCTGATGATAAAAAGGTAATGTATGTTCATGTGATGCATGTAAGTAACAAACAAGACTTTATTGACGAAGTGAAAAATAAGTTTGAGAAACGTTTATTGGAGATTTTAAAATGAGTTTACAGGAATATTTCCACTTTATAATCATTCCTCTATTGGGGATATCGGTGATTTTGGTCTTTATCCGATTTGTAAAAGGTCCTAGTTTGGCAGACCGGGTAATTGCCTTGGATATGCTCATTTTGATTTCAATATGTATCATTGCTGTCTACAGCATCACCTTTAATCAAAGTACATTCTTGGATATAGCCATGTTATTTGCTTTGATTGCCTTTTTGAGTACCACAGCTTATGCCTTTTACCTGGAAAAAAGAGAAAGAAAATGAGAGATATTTTAATTATGATTTCATCCACCATCGGAGTGTTGTTTATCTTCTCTACTTCTTTGGCCATGCTTAGAAAGCCTGATGTCTATCTAAGGATATCGGTAACTTCAAAAGCTTCAACTTTAGGGGTTGGCCTGATTCTATTGGCAACAGCCATTTTTTTCAATGAATATTCTGTGACCACAAGGGTAATTGCTGTAATCTTATTTGTATTTTTGACTGTACCCATAGGATCACATATGCTCGCAAGAGCTGCTTATTTCACGAAAACACCCATTTGGGGCGGAACAAAAATTGATGATCTGGCTGGTCAATATGATCCTGAAACACATAAACTTCACAGCGAAAAACGCAATACATCGGTCAGACCTGAAAAAACAGATAAACCTTCATAAAATGAAAAAAATCAGACTATCGCTAATTCTATTAATGGCCTTGCTTATGACCAATTCATGTGATGAGACTCCATCAGAAGTAAAAATGGAAAGAAAATATGAATTTCTGCTGGGTGCATACACAGATTCTGAAAAGGAAGGAATCGGGTTTTTGAATTTCAATCCGGATGAAAATATTATAGCAGCCAAAGTCATAGCTCCGGATGTTAAAAACCCCTCTTTTGTGATCAGCAACAGGGCGCAAACTTTGGTTTTTTCAGTGGAAGAATCCGGCGGAGCTAATGGTGGTAAAGTGAAATCGTTCAAATTTGACAGGCAAAACAATAGTTTGGAGTTGCTTGATACCAAAGATTCTTTCGGGGGTTCTCCATGTTATTTGGCACTTGATCCAAAAGAAGAATTTTTGGTGGTGGCCAATTATTCAGGAGGAAATTTTTCAGCTTATAAGATTAACAATGGCATGCTGGAACATGTACAGACCGTCAATCATGAAGGTCAGAGCGTTGTCTCCGGCAGGCAGGACAAGCCACATGTGCATAGTGTCGTATTTCATCCCGATGGCGAGCAGCTGCTCGTAGGTGATCTTGGTGCGGACAAAATCTTTATTTATGATTTTAACCCTACTTATGGGGTACCTTTCAACCCAGCTTCTCAGCCATATATTGAAGTAAATCCAGGTTCAGGTCCCAGACATTTGGCTGTACATCCTGACGGAAAGACGGTTTATTTGATTCATGAAATGAGTGCAGAATTGGGTGTATATTCCTATGATGATGGTAAAATGGCTAAAAAACAGGCCTTACCGCTGACCGGGGAAGGGTTTATCGGCAATGTTGGTGCAGCTGAAGTACGGATTTCCCCGGACGGAAAATTTGTGTATGCTTCCAATCGGGGAGATGCCAATGACATTAGTGTTTTTGCCATCGAAAGTGATGGAACTGTAACCTTTGTGGAAAGAGTGGCCACAGGTGGAGAAACACCCCGTAATTTTACAATCACCAAAGACGGTGAATACCTTGTAGCAGCAAACCAGGGATCAGGAAATATTGTAGTATTCGAAAGGGATCAAAAAACAGGGAAACTTTCAAAAACCACCTTGGAGGTATCCTTCAATAAACCTGTTTACTTTTTTGGGCTAAATTGAATTCAGAAAAAACAGAAAGAATAGTTCCGAAATCCGCTATGATTTAAAATAATTTTCTGCTTAAGGGACAAAATACTTTGAAATTATTTCAGTACGATAGTTTTATATATTAAAACTATCCTTACCTTTGGGCATTATTAATTCAATTACAATTTATCATGAACACAGGAAAAGTTAAATTTTTTAATGAGTCCAAAGGATTCGGTTTTATTATTGACAATGAATCTTCAAAAGAGTATTTCGTTCACATCACAGGTTTGATCGACGAAATCAGAGAAGATGACGAAGTTACTTTCGACCTCAAAGAAGGAAGAAAAGGCCTGAACGCTGTGAATGTAAAAGTAGTATAATCTATAAAGCATTGACATCTAAAATTGAGAAGCCCCGAATTATTTCGGGGTTTTTTTTATTGCCTACAATTCGGTTTTCCAAGCCGATTTTTCCACCTTATATTCCAAATGCCCATTTGTAATTGTCAGGGGTGATTCAAAATTATTTTTATACAGTTGTCCCGTCCCCAATCCCTGAGGCATTGTTACTGAATAGGTCGAAGTGAATTGCGCAATGGCGTTCAAACCGATATTGCTTTCCAGGGCAGAGGTAATCCACCATCCAATACCCATAGTTTCTGCAAGATTTATCCATTCCCTACTGCTGACAATTCCACCAATTAAGGTGGGTTTCAAAATGATAAATTGTGGTCTTATAAATTCCAGTAGTTTCTTTTTACTTTCTATGCCATGGATACCTATCAATTCTTCGTCCAATGCGATAGGGAAAGGAGTTTGCCGGCACAAGACTGCCATCTCGTTCAATTGCCCCTGTTTGATGGGTTGCTCAATACTGTGCAGATCAAACCTAGAGAGAACCTTCAACTTATTCAAAGACTCCTCAGGCGTAAAGGCACCATTGGCATCAACCCTGAGCGTTATTTGGGAAGCGTCATACTTTTGACGGATATAAGAAAGCAATTCACATTCCTGGTAAAAATCAATCGCTCCTATCTTCAATTTGAGACATTCATAGCCTTCTTCCAGTTTTTGGTCTATTTGCTCCAGCATAAACTCCTTGCCCCCCATCCAAATCAATCCATTTATGGGAATACTTTTGAGGCCTGAAAAAAAAGCGGTGTCGAAAATCTTTTTATTTCCTCCGTTCAACAAATCCAATAAAGCTGTTTCAAACGCAAATTTAACACTGGGAAGCTGATCGGGAATATTTTCTGATACCCACTGCAGCATAGCCGATTCATTGGACGGAAGTGACAATCCTGAAAAATTTCTGCAATAAACAGAGATTTGGGATGCAATATCGGGGATATCATCTATACTGAGATTTGGCAATGGTGCCGCTTCTCCCCAACCCGAAATATCAGGATTACCTTCAATAGAAGCCTTTATCAGATAAATCATTTTATCTTTTAAAACCCCTCTTGAGGTTCCCGCATCAAATCTGAAATGGAGATGATAAGGAAAACAAGTAAACTGTATATTCTTTAAAACTTCTGTCATTCGGTTTATATTTGCATCCTTGTTGAAATACCCCTAATTATTTTCCTTATGGAATCAGTCAAAAACATTCAAGAAATCAAATTATCGGATTACGAATATACCCTACCTGAGGAAAGAATAGCAAAATTCCCTTTGGAAAAAAGAGATGAGTCCAAATTAATACAATACAATAAAGGAGAAATTTCCCATCATCAGTTTTTTGATCTGCCGGAATTGATCCAAACCGGAAGCATGTTGGTGTTCAACAATACAAAGGTTATCCCGGCAAGATTGATTTTCCAAAGGGAAACTGGTGCCAAAATCGAAATTTTTCTGCTCAAACCCATTGAACCTACTACCATTATCAGCGAAATAATGCTGAATACCGGATCGGTAATCTGGGAAACCATGATAGGCAATCTAAAAAAATGGAAAGATCATGAAATTCTACAGGGGCAGGTTCTAATAAATGGCGAAGCAATTATCATTAGCGCAAGTATTGTCGACAAAGAAAAGAAAACTGTCAAATTTGATTGGAACGGTGAAAACATTCCATTCGTATCCATAGTCGAGGCGGCCGGTGAAGTCCCCCTTCCGCCCTATTTAAATAGAAAGGCAACAGATGAGGACCGACCAAGATATCAGACTGTGTACTCTAAAAAGGAAGGGGCAGTAGCAGCCCCTACGGCAGGACTGCATTTTACGGAGGAAATACTTGAAAAACTTCAGAAAAAGGAAGTAAAGGAGGAGTTTGTTACACTGCATGTCAGCGCCGGAACATTTCAGCCTATCAAAGATGAATCCGTTTCTGAACACCCGATGCACAGTGAACAGGTCATTATTGATTTAAAAACTATAAGCAACCTTGTAAAACATCAGGATAAGATAATTGCCGTGGGAACTACATCTATGAGAACTCTTGAGAGTATTTATTGGTATGGAACCAAATTGCTTTTGGAAAAGGAAGAAAAATTTATCATTCCCAAATTGTATCCTTACGCCGATTATGATCAATTACCCTCAAGATCTGAAAGTTTTCAGGCTGTATTGCATTATATGGAAGAAAAAAATATCCATGAAATCACCGGCTCAACCGAGATATTCATTATGCCCGGTTATCAATTTAGGGTCTGTGATGGGCTTATTACCAACTTTCACCAACCTTCCTCAACATTGGTATTATTGGTAGCAGCTTTTACCAAAGGAGATTGGAGAAGTATTTACGAGGAAGCTATGCAGAATGATTACAGATTTTTGAGCTATGGCGATTCAAGTCTGATTTGGAATGGGTGAAACAATAGCCTCAATCAGGACTTGACGATCCGAGTTTTTTGATACCATTCATAAGATCCTGAAAATAAGTTCTTCCTACAGGGACGGTATCACTTCCTACGGCAACTTCCCTGGGATTGATGCTTTTGATTTCATCCAATCGGACAATATAACTTTTATGGATTCTGAAAAAATCACCATTCGGCAAAACAGCTTCAAACTCTTTCAAAATATTTCTGAGCGAATAAACCTGAGTTCTTGTTACCAAAGTGGTGTAATTCCCATCTCCTTTAAGCCAAAGAATATCAATCCACTTCACTTTTATCAAATTCCCTTTATTCCTGATAAACAAACCATCTTTGATCAAAAAATCCCCAACATTTCCATTGAGTGAACTTTCATTTTGGCTCCAATCTGAATTATTCTCCTTCAGTACTTCTTTCATTTCCTTGATAATTTTGACTTACGACAAAATAACATAGAGAAATGATTATTGTTTAAAAGATATTCAATCCAGAAATGAATCTGATTGGTTCATCTTTTTGGTATTATCCCTGATCACTTTATCCAATTCCTCAGCAAGTGGCTTTAGATAAGAAAAATATTTTTGGTTATCTTCATCCAACTGCTTGTCGTCAATCAAATCCAGTAAACCTAGAATGGAGGACAATGGAGATCTAAGTACATTGTTTTGATTATAGATTATATTCCTAAGCAATTCATTATTTTGGATGGATTTGCTGAGGTTATCTTTTTCCACTTGGATATCCTTTACTCTGTAGATGATACATACCACTTTTTTGTTTTCATCAGATACAGGTATAAAAGTGTGCCGAAAAAGTCTTCTTTTTTCAACAGATTGAAATTCTACTTTCTCTTCAAATGAAACGATACTTCCTGAAAAAATCTCTTCTATTTTCATTAAAAAAATTTCCTCTGTGCCCGGTAAAAGAAAATTGATGAATTTATCATTTTCTTTCAAGACCTTGTTAAAAACTGTCATAACCAACTCAGACGCCTGCGCATTGAAACCTTTGATTTTCAATTCTTTATTCATCATAAAAAAGCTTTCATCCGCATTTACCAGTATGGCATCCAATGTTGATTTCATCAGATTTTTTTTGCTTGCCAATCCCTGTATTGGAGAAATATCTTTGAAATAAATGTCAAGACAATCATTCTTGGGATGAATAATCACTTGATGCCAGGTATCAGATTCAGGATTATAATCATCAAAAGTTACAGAACAATTCGTTTCTTTAGCCTTTTTGAATTCCAAGGCATATTCATATATTTTGGGATGCTGAAATACCTGCCAGATTTTTTGATTCAGCAAGTCATTGATTTTTTTACCAAAAAAATCCTCGGCGACCATATTCGCCGATTGAATCTCCCAATCTGAATTGAGTTGAAATGCAATGTCGGTTTTTGGATTCAGCTTAATACTCTCTGTTCCGATGATAATTTCAGTTTCATCCTGTAATGTAGCTATTCCCAAAACCCCTAAAAAGTCCCCCTCTTCATTATTGAAAACTGAATATTCCCAATTCAATTTTTGCATGCGGTGTTTTTGAATAAATCCAAAAACCTTATTTGGAGCCTCAATTGTTTTTCCAAGGATTTCCTGAAATTCATTTTTCTCATTATCCCTGACCAAATCAAAAAAGGAAAGGTCTGAAAGTTCATCTGATGTAATTTTAAAAAATTCAGAAAAAAGAGAATTGGAGTATAAGTGACATCCTTCGAGATCAACGACAATTACCAACAGGTTTGAAGATTCCCTTAAATATAAAGGAAGCATTACTTCTATATCTCTTAACTGAATCATCTGTATTATTGAATTCCTTGGGTGATGGGGGAATAAATGCTTATCCTTTTCCTTTCAAATTATAAACGGGTGTGCAATATATGTATTTTGGGTAAAAAAAATTAAGGGAAGCATAAAAAATTGATCCACAATAGTTTAAGAGAAATTACATAATTTCACTTTAAAGATTCAAAATGCATTTTCAATAATTCCAGATACAAAAAGTTTGAAACAAGAAATAATTTCAATAATGGTTTGGTACAAATAAAATTTTAAGCAAACACCTTATTTTTGAAAATTTCCATCTCCCCTAATTCCACATGAAAATCAGGATAATTAATATCCTTGACCAGGACTATTAAAGTATGCGCAAACTCCTGCTTACACATTTCCACATAATAAGGGTATTCAACTGATTCATAATGGCCTATCCGCTTCTCATCAAACATCCGCATTAAAGTTTCTTTTTTAGAGGATTTGATTCTTAACTTATCTTGGTCCGGCCCACCTGAAACCACAGAAATTGTACCATATAAAGAGTTGATAATCATGAGATTAAAGTTAAATAATTAAAGTAGAATATTAAGAACAAGTTAAACTGAACGTCCTTAATGGAGTAAGTTCCCTTGATCTTTTGGAGACGGAAAGATACACATTAAGCTTTGCTAAGAAAATACCGTGAACAGGGTATTTTTTCCATTATTTCATAAAAATTCCCATGCCAATTGTCTGTTATAAAAATCGGTTAATTAAAAACATGAAGAGATACTTGGGATATTTTTAATACTTGAATTCCAGACGCTTAAAATTAAATCCCTGTTTATCCCCCAAAATCATAGATATATTGGGTCTTCAATTTTGTTTATGTAATGATTATTCATTTATATTTGCAACACTTTAGCAGTTTGAATAGAGAGTTGGGTGAGTGGCTTAAACCATCCCGATAGCTATCGGGGTAAACTGTCGTACGGACAGAAATAAATAATAGAGAGTTGGGTGAGTGGTATAAACCATCCGCCGCGGCGGATAAACTGTCGTACGGACAGAAATAAATAATAGAGAGTTGGGTGAGTGGCTTAAACCATCCGCCGCGGCGGATAAACTGTCGTACGGACAGAAATAAATAATAGAGAGTTGGGTGAGTGGCTTAAACCAGCAGTTTGCTAAACTGTCGTACGTGTCAAAGCGTACCGGGGGTTCGAATCCCCCACTCTCTGCGAAAATGGCTTACAAAACGTTCAAATTTGAAGAATTAAAGATTTTCCAGATTTGAACGAAATGAGCCGAGAAATTGAAAAAGTGGATTTAAAGCGATTTTAAGCACATTTTCAACCAATTTCACATAATTTTATTGATAAAAAGCCTACAGTCCGCAAACTGTGGGCTTTTTGTTTTTGGTGCGAAAACCACCAAATTTTTCAAAAATGCCCAAAATTCTAGAGCGTCATTCGTGGCGTCCTTTGGTTTCAAAAAAAAGACGCTTTTTAGGTGGTTTAAACTACTGAAAAACAACATGTTCAATAGCTGAACATCTTGTATTGGTTTGCCTGTTTTTCGACATTTATTAAACCAATTAAAAACTACATTATGCTGGACAAAAGCTTTGGATTGATGTTTTTTCTAAAAACAACCAAAAACAGTAAGAAACCGGAGAAGTATATTTACGCAAGAGTGACCGTAGACGGTGATTCAAGGGAGATCTCCACAAAAAGAGTCTGTGAAGTTCACAAGTGGAATCAAGGACAAGGAAGGGCAATGGGAAATAAAGAAGATGTAAGGCAACTAAATGCCTTTCTGGATTCTTTTCAAATGAAAATCCTACAGGCCAAGATAGTCCTGATGGACAACAACAAAGATGTGACTGCAGAAAACATCAAAAATGTACTACTTGGGAAAACTGAGGATCGGAAACAAATATTGGAGGTCTTTCAGGCACACAATGAACAGCTAAAAGCTCTCGTAGGAAAAGGCTTCGCTGCGGGGACCCTTCAGCGGTACAGAACATCTTTGGACCATACCAGGTCATTCATTCAATGGAAATTCCAAAAAGATGACATTGAAATCCACCAACTCAATTATGAATTCATTTCAGACTATGAATTCTGGTTGAAAACTGTCAGGAATTGCAGCCACAATACTACGGTAAAATATCTGTCAAATTTCAAAAAGATTGTTCTCTCCTGTGTCAAAAAAGGATGGCTGATCAGGGATCCGTTTCTTGGATACAAAATGGTGAAAAAGGAAGTTGTCAGGGAGGTATTGAGTAACGAAGAATTGAACAGTATCCGAAAAAAGGTTTTTGGTATTGAAAGATTATCACAGGTCAGGGATATATTTCTTTTTTGCTGCTATACCGGACTTGCCTATATAGATGTCAAAAACCTGAAAAAGGAACAGATTAAACTGGGTATAGATGGTGAACAATGGATATTTACCCAAAGGCAAAAAACAGAAACCCCAACAAGGCTTCCTTTACTCCCACAGGCCCTGTCAATTATCAAAAAATATAAGGACCATCCATATTGTGAGAATAAAGGATATATATTACCGGTTTTGAGCAACCAGAAAATGAATTCCTATTTGAAGGAAATCGCTGATGTCTGTGGCATCAACAAACAGTTGACATTTCATATCGCCAGGCACACATTTGCGACTACAATTACGCTGGGCAACGGTGTACCTATCGAAACGGTCTCTAAAATGCTCGGCCACAAATCCCTCAAGCAGACCCAGCATTATGCAAAAATCCTGGATATCAAGATCAGTAAGGATATGCAAAGACTTAGGGAAATGATGAATAAAAAAAATGTTTAAATATAAAGAAATTCCAAGCATTGCCAGTGAAGTATCTCAAGAACTCTCTTTTTGATAATCAGATGCATATATTTAAAGACCCGAATGGTCCTAATCCAAAAACAGGGAGTGCTGAAATCGTAAATCAAATTACTCTGTGCAGCTATTTTTTTGAATTCCTTCCTGTGTCACCATCATTTCCCAATATCCTTCAAATAATACTGTACCTTCTCATTACCCTTTTCTTCCAATCCATCCGCAGGAATCAATTCCTTTACTTCCTTTTTGATTTTATTGAATGATCCGATCTCGAAGCCGATCTTCAACTGAAACCTGTTTTTGTACAGACTCGTCTGCTTGTCAAAGAAGGGGTCAATGGAACCGATCACAACGGACCGGACGGTTTTGCCCATCGGGATGGTCCTTCCCAACGCAAAACTGAATGCCCAGGCTTTCCCCGCAAAATCCAAGGACTCATAGCCTGCAGGATGAGAAATGGTAACCCGGTTACGGTTAACCGTTCCCTGTGCAAACCAGTTTCCTTTGGCAATGCGTAATCCGGTAAATCCGCCTATCCCTTCTCTTCTGAGTGTTTCCTCATCGTCAAATAGCTTTTTCCATGTCACTCCTCCCAACAAACTGACCTGCTGCGTGAAGGAATAAGCAAGCCCAAAGTCCAGCAGCAATCCATCCCCGAAAGAGGTCAACGGGTCATACCACAGCATTGTTCCGATCCGTTGGACTGTCGGAACACCTTTTAGTTCGTTTGGTTCAAAAAATGCTTTCTTTTTGTTTTTCAACTCGGGTGGAATGGTTTTAATGTTTCCCAGAGAATCAATTTGCAACTTTGAAAAATCCTTTCCTGCCTTTTGGATATATTCGTTGGAAATATGACCTGCCTTCTCTTTTGCAAATTCCTTGGCCTGTTCAAAAGGGATTTCTGATGGCAGGCCTTTTTTGGTCAGCTCTTCCAGGGCATCCTTTCCATAGAAGTCCAGTCCTGATAGATATCGGGATGCATTTGTCGGATCCAATCCTTCCTTCACTACGCCTGTAAGCTGTTCTTCTACCTTGGGCATCAGCCATTCATTGGTGAGTGCTTTGAGGTTTTCATTGTTCAGGTCCACGAGAGATTCCAGTTCATCAACATCTTTGATATCTGCAATCCTTGCCTTGGATTCATTTACCCTTTCCAGAGTAGATTTAGCTGCATGCCTGATTTCCTCCCCTGGAATATCCTCACTTGCTATCAGGCTTTCCAGTGTTTTGCTTTCCTGTTCCAGCACCTGTTTGCTTCTATCCTTTGCCAGGGTAAAGAGACTGTCCCTTTGGGTGCTGTCAGCAGTGATTTCTTTCAACTCTCTCAATTCATTCCGGAGAGAATCATAGGTCTTCTTCAATGACTGGATCTGTCTGAGTTCTTCCAGATAAGGGATTTCAGGTTTGGCGGGCAGTTTGGGTATGCTGGTTGTCAATCCACTTTTGGAGGGAAGAGTTGGTAATTTTTGTGCCTGAGCTTCAGCCCAAAACAAGCAGACCAAAATAAAAAAGCAAATAGTCTTTATTTTCATTCATTTTATTTTTTAAAAAGTACAGTTTATAGGGTATTATTCATTCCTTAAATGATAATATTTAGTGGATACCGATGGTGATAGTTATTCAATTCTACCCTATTATCCTTTCAATAATGTAATCCATGATAGAAATCATGATGCTATTGGACTAGACAACCGTTAGCTCAAATGGAAGATAGTTAACCATAATGTGAATTACAAATTCATTGGGATAGAAAAAAGTATTTACGTTAACCTGAGGCCAAAGCCAAAATTCACCCAAATTTTGAACCATGGCAATCACCGTGGATGAACTCTACAAGGCATCACAGCTCTTCAACATGACTACCGACCAGATACTCGCATATGACGGGGATATCCCATCCGAGGTCGTCATCGAGGACAAGACAGCCGTCGAACAGCTCAGGCTTATCCAGCAATTGGAGGAAGAGGACAGACAGACCATATTCAAGCTGATCGACAAGATGCTCACCAACAAAAAGTTTAAAGACTTCTTCCAGAAAAATGTTGCTGCGCTATAAATGGAAAAAAACCGGCCAGGCCGGTTTTTTGAGTTCAGGGCTCTATTTTCTTAAGTAGCATAATCCTATTAGATCATCTGTATAGTATAAATCTAATATCCCCTTTTTGGGTTCGATACAGATCTCTGTTTCCTCATCATATGCATAGCATTCTACATCAAGATAATTCATAGGCTTTAACTTAACCCCATTAATTACTGGTGCGTTATCCCTTCTTGACTTTAATTCTAGATCATAATATTCCCCTACAGCTATCTTTTCATCACAATCACCCCTTACTTCATCTGCTTTACCGACAACTATTTTGTAGAGACTGCCTTGTTTCTCTGCATATATAATATGCCAAGAGTTCATAGCCCTTATCTTTTTAATAAGGTACTTTGAATCATCATTTCTATCTTGATTCAAGCCTTTTGAGCCTGAACAAGAAAGCAGCATAAATAAAGAATATATAAATACAATGGCTTTCATATTATTGTACTTTTTGGATGACAACTTTATTACCCTTTTTGTCTTTAACATACCAATCAGCACTTTTTACTCCTGCTGGATAACCGCCTGACGGAGCCATTTTCATCTCTTTGCCTGATGCATCATATATTCTTTCAAAAATAGAACCCGACTGTTTTGTGGCTCTGCCGTGTGCCCTCGGATATACAGAGCCGGCCTTATTCGATGCGGGAGAAGAAGTTCCTTGCTTCTGTGATATCAATCCACCCTGGTAAGCTTCTGTAACTTCGTGTAACATATCGGCCCCCGGTTTTCCGTGAGCCGTACTCATCTTCCCTAAAACGCCTGGATTTACTTCCTGTTCGGCAACAACTATATTACCGTCTGCTCCCTTTGTAACAGTATTCCCGGCAAAAGCACCGCCAATGTATAAATCGCCGGATGATGTTGTTGTTGTGTTTTCTGCGTTAACATTAACTACGATAGAACTGTTATCTATTGCATTGGTTAATTGTTGAGCATCATTAGAAAGCTTGCCTTCTCCAACTTGGGTATAGCTTACTTTCCCATTTGCATCCATTGATAAGTTAAGCTGTCCTTGTACTGAGGATTGCAATTCATTAAAAGCTGCTTGACTTTCCGAACCTTTTATGATCACATCCCAAGGTGCCCTTCCGTCTGGATCAATGAAACGAAGAGGGTTATTAAAAGAGAAAGAGTACGGAGACCAACTTTGGAACTGATCCGCCAAGGGGTCAACAATTCCCCATCTCCCTATCGCCGGATCATACATCCTCGCCCCGTAGTCGTAGTACTGAAGGCCGTTGTCCTCGATCAGTTCTTTCCCGTTGAAGAGGTACTTATTCTTCTTCACTCCGGCATACTCGTACCCGATCCCTGTCAGTTCCAATCCCCAAGGGTCATAATGTGTTTCCTGCACGATGGCCGAACTCACACTCATCACCATCATATTGTCAAACCAGACATCCTCCGAGGTTTCGTTTACCACAAAGGTCTCCATATATCCGTCTTTCGAAATATACATATTCTCTTCCAAGACTTCATGCTGGTTTGCTGCATTTTTACTCAGGACTTTCTTTCCTACTTCGTAGCGGTTGCTGTCCCGGTCGTAGAGTGCATATATCAGATATGCCTCCGGGGCCTCTCTTTTCTGGAGATCCTTGCCCAGGATATCAGCCAGGTTAAATAATGCTATCGGATTTGCACCGCCGGCATTTTGGGTGAACAGCGCCAGTTCGTTCAGGTCCGCCACCAGTCTTTTCACGCCCCCCACTGCCATAAAGCTCCCCGCATTCGCCTTTTGATTCTTGTCGTCCACATATTTGCCATGCACCTGTAGCTTCAGACTGTCACCCGCATAGATTTCCTGGGTCCTTCCGGGTCCTAACATTCTCCCCCGGTCTGCATTCAGCCAGGCAACCTCGTTGCCGCCTTCGGTCACATTATGCTCAGGTTCTGTCTGTCTGGATGCCGATACCATGGAAAAATCCACCTCTTCAGTTTCCGCATTCTGAATCTCCATGGTGGCCATAAAGGTCTGAATATTCGGGCTGCGCAGTACCTGTCGCACATTCCCAAGATGGTCCTTTACGTAAAATTCACTATGGAGACCATCCGGTTCGGATACTATCCTCCCCTCCTCATGCACCAGGTAATCCAAAGCGCCGTCCACAAGCACCACTTCCCCGATGTAATCCTGTGCCTTCGTCAGAGATCCGCTGCTGTTATATACCTTCTGCGTCAGTTTGTTGCCCTCCGCATCGTATGCGAGCCTGATCTTGCCCCCGTGGTGAAACTTATCTTCTCGGGCAGGTTCAGGTGGTTGAATTTGATCTCCGAAATACGTTTGTCCTTGTTGACCCTTTGGTTCCCGTTGTTGTCGTAGAGATAATTTCCAGATGCACCGATGTTGGGCTTAAAGTCTTTGGAGGTATATGTATTGGAAGATTCTCCGTCTGTCACACTAAGCAGTCTGTTCGAATAAATATCCCCAAAGGTTGTATTGGTCGCATAATTATAAGCCAGTAAATCGACAACATTATAGTTGCCAGCTGCCCTTTCGCCCCGGCGGGTCATTGTCCTGATATTCCCGTTGTCATCATAAAGGATCCCGCTCAGATTGTAGCGGTTGTTTTCCCCACTTGTTGCCGAAGTAAATGTTGCGGCGGTGATCCTATTCGCATTGTCATAGCTGTAGTTATAGGTACGTGTTATCGGGGTGCTCTCCTGTCCTCCTGTCCATGATATCCTGGCAATGTTTCCGTTGAACCTGTTCGCTGTCGCCCCTGTATTGTAATACAGGGTCTGCTGGAAGATCCCTGAATATCCTGTTCCCAATCCTGTCAGCCAGCCCCTGATATTGTAAGTGCTGGTCTGATTGGCATTAAATGCTACCTCGGGGAAGGTCTTGGCCGTTCGGCGGCCCAGATCGTCATAGGTGTATTGCACAATGGTCTTCGAAGTTCCGCTCCCGACTTGATGGGTAATGGCAGCCAACCGGCCGGTCACATTGTAGTTATAGGTGCGCAGAACCGTGTAATTGGATGACAGCGAATTGGTGGTCAGGCTATGGGTCGGTTGGCCTTCAAAGTTATAGGCTGTGGAAGCACGAGTTGTACCTCCTGCCTGGTGCTGCCCCAGGGTCTGTATTAGCCTGCCTTTGTTGTCATAGTAGAACGCACCGGTATAAAACTCACCGGTCTCCAGATTCTTTACCTTTTTGCCTGTCTGAAGGCCGTGTACTCTTGTGGTAGCTGAAGCATCAAAGGGCGGGCCTGGATTGGCATAAGAAAAGCCGGTGAGATATTGATAAGTGTCATAATAGTTGACCGTCAGGATCTCCCCCTCCTCGGTTGGCCATGCCCCGGTCGCCCCGGATTCCGGAAGCGTGCCGATCCTGGCGGTAAAGGATTGGTTTCCGGTCGCCTTCACAGTGAAACCGCTCTGGAGGATAATGGAACTTGATGCCACATACTCCTGATAGCCGTCGTACTTGGGAGAGGTGATTGAAGTCCCTGTCTTGATCTTTGCCGTATTAGCTTTAATGGTTGCATTGTTGGTTCCGGCACTGTTCAGGGTAGCCTTCAGGGAAGCGAAGGTGGTAGTGGGAGGAACTGTTGTCAGTCCTGTCATGACCACCCTTCCCAATCCATCATACATCGTGTAAAGCCATTTATTGGAACCCCTAAGATTACCGTCCTGAAAACCCACCAGCCTGTCCTGGGTATCATAAAGGTAATATTCCACAACCTTTTCAGGAATGTACTTTTCGGACAATCTGCCTCTTTCATCATAGAAATACCTGAAGTACTGCGCATTTGCCAGCGTTGCGTTTGTTGAAAGGTTCCATCCCTTGGTAAACATGATCCTGGTGGCCTGGGGCGGGATCACAACCCGGAGCTGCCCCAGATCATCGTACACATAATAGGTACAAAGCCAGCCAGAATGTCCGTTTCCCGTAGGAGTGGCGGTATCCTGGACCTTTTTGAGGATTACCCTTCCCAGTTTGTCCGTATACTGCACGGTTGTTTTGTCGTCTTCATCCCGGGTGATTTCAACCCACAGCTGGTTGTTCCCGTAAGCAGCCGAAGTGACCGGAAACCCGGAACTGTTCACAGTGAAGATCCTAACTCCTTCTCCCGAGGTGTTGGATCTTCTGCTGAATTTTACTTCTTTGTCTGATCCCATTCTCCAGGCATTCCCAGGTGATGCCTGCTTGTCCACTCTGTTCAGTGGGGAAGGTTCATACAACTTTTGAGAATAGCCGTAGCTATCTCCGTATATTGAGCCGGTCCGGCTAGAATGCATCGTAAATCCATTGGACCGAAACCTACCGTCTTGGGTACCTGAACTTTCAAAATAGGGCAGGTACTCTTTTTCCTCACGGCCAAATACATCATAATCAATGGGGGTGATCAGGTCCTTTCCACTGATTGTAGACTGCCTACCTACAGTCTGTTTTGGCCTGCCAAGACCGTCATAGTAAGTAAAAGTTTTATAGGACTGGCTAGAGGTTCCACCTGTTACAGTAGCAATCGAAGTTGTTCCTGTCCGGGCACGGTAGGTCTTGACAAAGTTCTCAGTAGTCTGGCTTAATGAAAACTCAATGCAAACCAAAAACAGAAAAAGGGAGGTAAACAGATAGTGTCTCATCTCAAAAATAGTTAGTTACCAGTAGCGTAATTATATTCGTAATGTTCCAAAATGTTTCCGTCTTCGTCTTTAACTGTTTTCAATCGGCCTATTTGGTCATATTCGTATATCGTAACATACCCTCTGGAATCAGTTGTACTCGCGATTTTTTTGAGTTGGGTATACGTATATGTTTCAACCTCCGCAGAAACGGGATGTAACCTAAGTTCGTCGATAATCACATTGATTCCCGAAATACTAAGGCTGGAAGAAGTTATTTCCTTTTCCAACCATTGCCAGGTAGAGGTAACAGTTGTCGGAGTACCCCCAATTGAAAGAGAAGGGTTAGTACCGGATGTCCTGGCCCAAAACCCTACTTTAAACTTGTCACTACCCGTTGGTATCGAAGAAATGGAAACCGCACCACCCGATAAATTATATCCCCTGTTTCCTGCCTTGGAGTGACTTGTCGTTGTACTTCCACTATAAGTCCATCCTCCTTTAACATCATCTTCGAAAGAAGTAAATGCAAAGAAATCAGGAGAGCAGCCCTTACATATCCCATAAACATTGTTAAATGTATTGTCCCAACGAATCCTAACAGGGTTTCCGGATGTCTCTTGATATTTCCCGGGGTTTCCTTTTGTGTCATAATTCTCAAACAGAATTTTCTGGAAATATTTATTGTCTTTGGAATAATTTCCTCCTGAAGAAAATCCCGGGAGATTTCCCATTGATGTATTTGAAAATTTAAACTGGCTTAAGGGAACAGCAGTGCCCGGAGACAAAACGAAAACCTTGTCCAACAACCCTTTACCCCCGGTTTTATATTCATTGAGATTACCTCCCACGATAAAACTTTGACTCCCCCGGGCAACCATGCGGACCTGTTCAACCGGCAAAGCAAATAGTCCGTTTGACCTCATATCGTTCAAAGCTGAACTCCCTCCCGAATAGTCATGAGGATACAACATGTAATCGGTGAAAGTAGCACCATCACTCGAAGAACTGACTACTCTTGTTGTTTGGGCATGATTTGGATTGTCATAGAAATATTCAGTTGTTTTTTGAAATATCGGATTTTGAAGTGCGTCAAATTCCGTTGTTGTGGATTTAGTGAATTTTGTCCATGAAGAAATTTGTTTAAATGATGAAACCCTAAATATTGCCGGCAGGTAACCAGAGCCCGCGGGCGAAGTTTGATACAGCCATTCAGGTGCTATCAATTCTATTGAAAGGCCGAGAGCATGGTTTTCATTCAATTGGGCCGGGGGTGTATAGTGGGCAAAATTCTCCGAGAAATTTGAGGCTGATCTATCGGTATACAAATGTTGATACTCATTTTCGGTCCTTTGGATAATTCGGTATGAATTATTTGTGGGATTTTTGGCATAAATTTCCTCTAAAAGAAGTAATCCCCGCATCCAATTAAAGCTAATCGGTGCCACCGCAGGAAAAGTAACATAGGCCTTTAAATCGTTTACGAAGCTGAATTTGGAAAAAACAAAACCAATATCCTTACCGGAAGAATTAGATTGCGTAACTTCTGTGTAAAGCACGTGATATCCATTTAAGCCAGCCATCGGCAATACAGCAGAAGAGGATTGCACATGGTACGATGCTTCTTTATCAAGAAGCCCGCTACCAGTTTGGTTTAAACCCCTTATTATCTTATCAATAGAATAAAAATACCTGGGCTTGTTAGCTATCTTTCCGCTAGAAACGGAAGGGTTATCCTTTATCGTATAGTCAAAGAATGACTGATTTTCGATACTGCCTCCTTCTTTGTCCAAATGTCTGATTTCCTTGACTCTTAAGCCTCCCAATTGAAAATTCCCGATTGTTGTTGAGTAATTAAACTCCTGTTCCACCCAAAACAAATTCACATAACCCTCCTCAAAAAAACCAACCTGATCCACTGTCAATGTATAATTACCTGCCTGTAATGAAACCGAAGTTAAATCATTTCCTGACACAGACTGGAATTGTCTCCAATATCCATTAGGACCTGTAAGTGTAACATCAAACCTGAGGTTTGCCTGTACCGGAGCTGTTGTGGTATTGTACATAACAGTTACCGATTTAGGTGTTGTGAGGGTGAAATTCTCCATTTGTACACCAGCTGACGGATCGTAATATATACCTAAAGACTTATTTATCAAATTAACACCAAACGTCTCCAAAGTATCCCGAGCCTGATTCAACTCATAATAAAATTCGGAAAGCCCTTTTGTCGGATAAACAATTTTTTCAATTACACCAATTTTAGTGGTGTTGAGATCTGGATCTTTAGAGTGTCCTCCAAGAAAAAAACCTGTCTCATCTATTGCAAATTTTCCGCCGGAAGTAGAGTAATAACCCCAATGATCGGTTTCGAATATATCTCTGTTTGGCAAATAGTTATTTCCAAAATAAGTAAAAGTATAAGGCCCTTCTTCAGACCGCTGTACGGAATTTAATTTAAGCCTATACTGGTTGGAATTCGGAGATATCCCACAATAATTTGAAGAAGTGAAATTGAAATATCCATATTCAAAATCGAATATTTCTTCAACTTCTCCTTTATATATTTTTATCTTATCGATTGCGAAGTTACCGGTTTCTCCTTGTGCTTTATCAAGATCGATCCTGTTACAGGATTCGTACATAAACTCAACAATCAACCTTCCATTCACAAGGATTTTTCTCAGGTTTTTCCCAAAGACCTTATGTCCGGTCTCAATTCTCGTCTCTGCAGAAGATGGGAAAGTCCCATCAACGTTTCCCAATTTTTTGTACCTCGTAAATTCTGTCCTTCCTTTATAATTATAAGTAACATCATCATATTGATATTCAACGACATTTCCACCAGGTGTTTCTATCTTACTCAAATGATAAACAAAATTTTGAACTGTTGAATTTATTGAACCAAATACCGGTTGGTTTGTGAATCCCAAAGATGTGACATTTACAATTTCAACCTGTTCAAATGAATATTTCACACCATCACCATCTTCAATGACAAAATCTGGACTTGTAGTGATTCCAATAGGCGAAAATGGTATAGTATGGGCGTTTCCATTTTTTGAAAAAAAGAACTTACCGCTTCCACCGGGGTAGCTGTAGTAAAACAGATCAGGTTGGGTGTCAAATTGTTGTTGCGGGGGAGTAGATGTAACCACTCCGTTGGATACGACATAGACCTGCTGACCTGTTAACTCAGTCAGCAACTGGTAATCGGAATTTTTAAATATTGTAAAATTAGGTTGCAAATACGATTGTGGGGACAACTCTCTATCTTCAGGGAATACAGGGGCATTAAGATAGCCAATGCCGCCCATGTCATTTGTTCCGTTGACAGTTGCAGAAATCATTCCCCCGGCACTCAGAGTCCAACCCAAGCCAATACTTCCTGAAATTTCATCAGCCCTGATTCCCGAAGAATTGTAGTGGATGGAAATCGGAACGGATAAATCACTTAGTTTGATCTCATATATGGGAATCGAAATATTCGGAACTCCTGTTGCTTTACTGACAGGTATGTCTATAAATTTAAACATTGATGAAGCTTCAGGGCTCGGAGGAATGAAATTTGGTTTACTGTAAGTTCCTGTCTGACCCAAGGAAATCTGCCAAAAAATACCAAACATGAAGGTAAAGAATAAAACCTTACCCCTATTGATCCAATCCGGCTTTCTTCCAGATCTCAATTCCAACAACAATAAACAATTAAAATCAAACATTTCAGCCTTTAGTTTTAGTCAAATGAATTCTTAAGAACTTCAATTTCAATTTTTAAACCCTTCAATTCTTCATTCAAAATCTGAATCTGTTGGTTTTGGGACAAAATATATAAAGTCAACTCCTCCACTTTTTCCAATAATTTCACATTCATCTGGGCAAGGTTTAATCCATTTTCTATTACCTCAACTTCTGTGGGCATTTCAGGAAGGTGACCGTTGGTTTCAATAAAAGATTTCAGTTCAGACAACGGCATAAGAAAATAACCATCCCTGAATACATAGTCAGCCCATCCGGTCATGGTCACATTGACTTCTTTGGTTTTGATGGTGCCGTTGACTTCGAGTTTTTGGGTGGGGTTAGTTGTACCGATGCCGACGTTACCACTTTCATTTTCCGTTAAAATATTTCTCCAAATCCCCCAGGTTGAACTATTGTTTGTTCCGTTTCGGTAATAAATCCCACCGTCATTAAAATTTAATTGGTGATGTTTATTCCCTGTGCCATCTGTAACCCAAGGGGCTAAGGTTATTAAACCAGAGAATACACCTGTTCCAGGAACACCAATAATGCTCCTTGATTTAAATTCAAATTTCATTTCTCTTGAATAGGAAGAAGGACTTGAATTGATATTCCTGGTATCATGGGACAATACATTTAGTGCGGGTGATTGGGCAATCAAACAATTACTGGCACCAAAAATCAAAAGCAAAAAAGAAAAGAGGAAGGTTTTCATAGAGTTAATCTTGCAGAGAGTTTTTAAGATTGATAGCATTTTTCAATTGTTTGATTTCCTTTCTTAATTCCTCTGTTTCTTTCTTTTGCTCTATGAGGTAAAGCGTCAACTCCTCAATTTTTTTCAACAGAAGGACATTCATTTCACCTACATTCACTCCGTTTTCGAGAACCTCCTTTTCAGAAGGTACCTCAGGAAGGTGCCTATTAGACTGGATATAGTCATTGAGAGAATCAAGCGGCATTAAATCATATTCAGGCGCAAACACAAAGTCCGGCCAACCTGTAGTAGTCACATTAACTTCTCTGGTTTTTATACCACCATTGACTTCAAGTTTGTGACCGGGATTTGATGTGCCTATACCCACATTCCCATTGGTCTTAACCCTGATTTGTTCTTGAGAGTATCCTGTATGAAAAGATAAATCATGAGCTGATTCAGTGCCGATTACTCCCCTTGCTCCATTCCAATTTGAATGTGCAAAAATCCCCACCTTTACATCATTAGTTTCGGCAGATACCAATAATTTGCTATGGGCTGAATGCTTGATTTCCAGAACTTTTCCCCATCCTTGAACATTACTTGGTTCATTTGTTCCAAATCCAATATTGCCAAACCTAGTAAGAACAAATTGCGACGTACCCAAATCACCTTTTATTGTAGGATTTCCATCTTTGTATGAAAATGTTAATCGGCCATTTCCGTCTGAATAGTTAAACCAACTATATGCATCATGCACAGAATATTGAATTCCCGAAAACCCCTGAGGCACATTTCCCCCATACCTAAACCTTATAAACCTATCAATATTTGTTGTTGCTATTACCTCCAGTTTATTGATATAACCGGCTGTCGAACTGAATCCAGGCAAAGGATTCGTTTGCGAAAACCCAATTGTTGAAATCCAAAAAAGGCAGTAAAAGAATAATAATTTTAATTTCATAGTTTCAGTTTTTTGAAGTGAATAATGATCAGTGCAATTCAATCCGGTTTTTAAATCCAAAGATTTGGCTTTGAAAAGGGCTGTTTATGTTTTTGATATTCATTAGGCTTTCTAATGAAAAAATAAATGAAAAACCAATGGAATATTTTTCCGAAGGGATGATACTGAATACTGTTTAAACACAAAGAAAAGTCCCATTCTCTTTGAAAATTTAGATTGAAAAAAACTGGTCTTAACTTTTTCATAAAACTCGGGTAAAAAAACTCAACATGATATTTAGAAATACTTTTTAATTTATTCAATATATTATTTCGAAATAGTATGCTTTTGTCAAATATTTGAAAAATCAATAAGAAAAAAAAATACCCTGTTTCGGGTATTTTTTGACAATAACTAATTACATAAATTACCTGGTTTTTAAATAGAAAATCTGATTTAAAGCTGATTTTTTTTCACATTATGAATTTTGAATTTAATACCTTAATAGGAGCACTTTGTTTTTAGGTCAAAAAAAATCATGGATATTTTAAAAAACACACCATTTTTTATTCTGTCAATCCGGTCAAAATAAATAGATAATTTTTTTGAAAAATGTTTAAAAAAAGAAAAATAAAATTTATTTGGGCAAGAATCTGAATTCAATATTATCAAATTCCTTTACGATCCATACCCTAGTTTCCCCTAAAGGATGATAACTTGGTTCGTATTTGATATATCCCCATTCCACCAGATTATTGATACAATTATGATAGGTGGCTATTCCTTTGATATGGGCCAATTTCATAAGTTTCTGCCTGGAAACCTGTAAATGTTTTGGCCTATTACCTTCTATGAAAAGTTGCAGTATGGCCACGAAAACACTGATATGACTTGTCAATGCCCTTTTGTCCTGTTGGATTCTTTTCAGTACTTTCCAGATTTCCCCACTATCCATTACAACAACAATTCCTCTCTATTCCCCAAATAATCCACTTACCTCTTCCAAAGAATAATAATAGCTCCCCCCGATTTTTTTTGGATTTAACTTTCCGCTGATTCTCAGATTCTGAAGGGATCCTGGGGAAATCTTAAGGATTTTCCTCACCTCCGAACTCCGCAACCAGTCATTGGACTTTTCCTTTCTTGGTTCCATCAACTTTGCAATATCCTCCAATAACCTCAACCTGAGTTTTTCCAGATCTTCCTTCGTAACCAAATCAATGTTCATTTCCCCTCTTCCCTTATATTATTTGGACTTTACTGTTTTTCATGCGGTTGTATGTTGGCATATACCTGATGTATCCATAATCCGCTAACTGGTTCAGGATTTTGAAGTAAGTTGCTGTACTTGAAATCTTGGCTGCTTCCATGATTTCATCCCTGCTAATAGGAAAAGGAGCCTGTCCACCATACTCCAACTGCTGATGATAAAGTACAGTGAACAGACCTATATGGGAAATACAGATCCTTGGATCATTTCTGATTGATCTAATAAATCCATCTATTGGACCTACCTTCATTTGTTTTGATTTCAAATCAACATGTTCTTGTTCCATCTCAGTGAATTCCCCTTCTTTTCCTTCTTACCCGGACTTTCTTTTCATCCTCCTCACTGTGACCTGATTTCAAATTTCCATCCAGACTTTTTTCTTTTGTCTGATCTTTGGGCTCCTCTTTACATACTCCTTCAATCAGGGCATCTGTAAATTCCTCATCATGTACAGAAAGCAAAGGATTGGCATCCGGGTCAATCCTTCGCTCCTGCTTTCCCTCTAACTTATCCAATATTGATATCCCTGATACTTTTTAATTTTCCCAACTCCCTTTTAGCTTCTGTTCAAGGGAGGGATATCAGCTTACCTTTACTTTTTTCCTGGATTTCACCTTCGCCCCATCTCCCTCCCCTGATTCAGCTATTCCTTCTTTTTGCTCTTTGGATTCAGACTTACTCTGATTCTCCTTCTGGTTATTGTTTCGTCCGATTCTGTTCTGGCTCTGGTCATAGACATTGATGGACTTAAACTGAGGGGAGGCTTCAACAAAACGATTCTGCTCATCATCCCCATCCTTGAAAGTGACCGACTGTCTGTTCCCCTTTTTCAGGGAATCCATCAGCCTGTCTTTGTCCTCAGGATTTGACAATTCTTGGATCGGGTGTTTTTCCAGAGCTTTTTCCAGATCAAATCCATAGTTTTCATGGAACTGCTTTGGCTTGAAGTTTCCATTCGAATCGGTTTCCTTGAAATTCAACTGTACCCAGGCATTGTATTTCTCCCCTTCCCTGTTGACAAGGTCCTTGTTAACAGACCTACCGTCCATCAGGTTGTAAGCCTCCTTCAGGGTAATGTTGTTTTCCTTTCCGATATAGAATGTCTGCTTCATTTCGGTATCTTCATTCCCCTTTTTCAGGCTCGTGTCATACTTGTTGAAAAAATACATGTCAGTCTGATCCGATTTGCGGAAATGCAGGTCTGAAGTCATTTTGTCATTCCCAAACTCCGTGTTGTGCCGGATTGTGAATGCTGGTTCACCCTGCGCCATTTTCTCTTTGAGCTGATTTTCAAGTCCCTCCCCAAAACCTGTGTATTTAACCTGGTTTTTGAGGTAATCATAATTCTGTTCATTCATGATCTTGTTATTTAATGTTTGGTATCCGGGAAAGTGGATGTTGTATCTTTACCAGACAGGAAGTGCCTGAATGAGTTTTCTGTTTTTAACTTTTAAATGGAGATGCCTCCCACCGTTGTCCTCCATGATTTCAATGCTTAAGTATTTTTTGTCCGGAATGGTAAACTTCTGTAGCTCAAACACAATTGTCTGATCCGAAAATCCGGGGACATTCTTGGTATTGCCTTTGACACTTTCAGGAATGATTTCAATTTCCTGCGAAGCTGTCCTTTTGGTTTTTCTCAGATCCCTGATATACACCCTGAACTGACCGACATCATATTTGATAAAAGTCCTGTTATTGATTTCAAGTTGAAAAAAAAGCCGGTCTTCATGGATGTATATTCCCTTCAGTGTGAGATCCATACCGAATCGGTGATCCCTGACCCCACCTAAAGTCCTTTTTTTGACTGCAATCTTTTCCATAAATGCCCTGGAAAGCCTGTCGTCATCTTTTGGATCGGTAAAACTTGCCAAGGTTCTTTTATCTTCCTCTCCAATTGAAAGATTGAGTGATACAGGATCCGATTGATAATATAACAGAAATGAATACAGGTTTCCGTCTGAGGTGATAACCGTCAGGTTGGTGTTTTCAAAATACCCCGTAGCTGCCTTCAACTGAAGGATGTTTTCTACCTTATTTGCCTTTTGGACCAAAACCTCATTGTTCCCCCGGTCCACACTCCTGACTGCAAAGGGAAATATCAGGTTGGTCGTCTTTTTGTCGGTGATTGCCAGTTCAAGAGGTTTGATACTTTTGATTTCCGAAATCCTTTGTTGTGTAAATCCATTTGAAATGGTCAGTACCATGATTGTGGCACAAAACCAAAATATTTTACATTTCATAATTAGCTCTTTTCAATGTTTACCATGTTGTTTTTCATCCAGCAGCCAGACCTGATAGCCTGCTTTGACCGTCACTTTGATCAGCTTCATCTTTTTGCTGAGAAGATTCCTTGCGGTTTCTATTCCCGCACTGGCAGCTTGGGCTTCCAGAGTGGGATTGAAAGTATTGAATCCGAATCCCTGAATGGCCTGATCCCCGGACTGCTTTACAGCGTCTCTGGAAATGGCTCCAGGAACATAGATTCCCTCCAGGCCATCAGCATCAAAAAGGTTAAGGGAAACAGGCATGATGTATTCCCCCATCCTGATATTTTGGATGTTGATTTTAAGACGCTCCCCGTTGAGGGAGGCTGTACCGTACACAAAATGGTCCTTGGGAATAAGCATGCCATCAATCCTGACCTTCTCCAGCAGTCTTACTTTGACAGTGGTACCTGAAACCAGTGTCTGGGTTTCATGGATAACGGCACGGATGGAATTGACATCCATTGGATCAGTGCCGTCATTCTCCATTGAATAGAACCCATTTTGGTTTACTCCCTCGAATGGAATCCTGTGATTGTCAGGAAAGGTTTTGGACAATCCAGAAAAAACACCTTCGTCCTGATCTTTCATTACCGTATGAATATTTTTCATGTTGGATTCTCTGGTTTCGCTGATCCTTTGGGCTACCCTTTCCGGATGTTGTATATCCAGGATGTTTTCAAGGATGTCTTTAATCTCTTTCATTTCCGGATCTTCTCCCTGATTCCCCCTGTTCATCATCGACATCATCTGTTCCAACCGGTCAAGGTCATGGTCTATGGAAAATGGTTCAGGTTTGAAATATTCCTTCTCCTTTGGAGCTTCCATAACACTTTCCTTTTCCAACACCTCGTTCAGTTGTTTGAGTTTTTCCATGACCAATGCTTCATTGGGATCAATTTCACTGGGACCTGTATATATTCCTGCCTTTGCTCCGATGCTGCTTTTCTTATCCGGGTTTCCGTATTCCGAATCCTGTTCATCAGGAACCATAAAGGCCATCTTTCTATAGGGATCATTTTTGATCTGCTCCATTCTTTTCAGGGAATCCTGAGCGGCTTTTTCATAGTAAGCCAGTTTTCCTGTTTCCAGTAAAGCATCTCCTGCAACCTTTGGGAGTTCTGTGTTGAAACCAATCTCCAATTCTTCCTTGCCCAAATTTTCCGTACCTTTCCCGCCTCCAAGTGCCCAAAAGCCCATAGTCAGAAAGGGGAAAACCAATAAAGGCATGATGGTATAGAACTTCCTGTCCCGCTTCCATTTTTCTGTCATCTGTTCCATATAATTTATTGTTTGTTGATTACTTCTTTTCTTTAAAAGGTCACTTCCTTTCCGGCCAAAACCTGACTTTTATCACTTCCTGTTTTTCTTAACCCCCTTCACACTTAATCACTATGCTGATCCAGTAAAGCCCCATCAGGAAGGACAAAAGCAATACTATGAGCTTCTTCCTCCGAACGGTCAGGTTGTTGAACTTGGCCCCTACCCAATCAGCCACTGTATCCATTATCCTTTGCATGGCTTTTGTATCAAACTCATCTGTTTTTGACGCTCAGGTCCCTGTTTTCAAGGGTTCTCCATTTTTCGATCAAAAGTCCATGGGGATTGTGGTCGCTTCTTGAAACATTCCTCAGGTATCCCTCCGTGACCAGGATCCGCTCAACCACCGAACTTGCCCTTGTGATCGTCTGCTTTCCATAGTATTTGAAATGAAAAGGGTATTGTCCGATTTCAATGTCAACACTGTCAGCTTTGATGGTCTGACTGATATTTGCCGAGATGATATTACTGTAATAGCTTTTCTCCTTCAGGTTGTCATATTGCTTTTTGGCAGATCCGTCTGCCAGATACAGGGCCTTGGAGATGTTTTCACTGATGGCTTTGTCATCGGGATCCAGACTGAAAAAATACCTGTGGAAAGTAATCACATGATCCCTTGCCTCTACGACGATGTTTTCATTTCTTCCCGATGCAAATGCTTCCAGTACTTTTCCGTCTGCCAATATGTAGATCTTATCCTGAAGGCTGCTTACTGTCTGGTAGCTTTTGAAAAGGACAAATCCACAGAGCAACAGGCATCCCATGATCACCATCATGGTGAAAATCCTGATCTGCCTGAAGGTGGTTTCTATGTTTTTTGCTTTGGTGAACATTTTTTAAATCAGTTTTATTTAGAGTTTCCTTTTATTTTATCGCCCATATATCCCCCGTCTTTAAAATATCCGGAAGAGGTCCCATGGGATGACATACTCTGAATTATTCTCCCTGCTGCATCCCCGAACTTGTCGGCAACCATAGCCGCCCCTTTTACAGCCAGTCCTGCACCTGTTCCTGCCATCGCCATGGTTTTGATTGTTCCACCACTGAAAATCCCTGTGACCTTATGGGGAAGCGCACCTCCTGAAGCTGCATGGACTATATAATTGGAAACTGAAGGCACTGTAAAGTAGCCGATGATCCCGATGATCATAAAGATCAGGTAACCTGTATCGGTTGCTGTAAAAAATGTATCACCACCTTGGTTGATCTGTGAAATATCCAGTTCCAGCATCTTTTCCTGAACCTTTCCTATGATCGCCCCGAAAATATTGGCTACGGGTAGCCACAGGAAGACATTGATATAGCGTGCAAGCCAGACCGTCAGGGTATGTTGGAACCCGTCAAAAACAGCAAGCCCGAAGACCAAAGGGCCAAGAATGGCCAGCACTACCAACTGGAAGGTTCTGAGTGTATTGATGCACAAGGCAGCGGCCTCGAAGAGGATCCTCAGTATTTCACTCAAACCTTGTTTGATGGAGTTTCTGAAACCATATGACATCTTTGCTCCAACAAATGCAAAACCATTGCTGATGCTTTCCCAAAAACCTTCATTTGGGGCCGGGGCATCTTCTGAAAGTCCCTGTGTATATTTCAGCCATTTTTCCCTGTCACCGTGTTCAGTTTCCCCAACATACATCTGCCAATACCTGCTGTCCTTTACCGCCTGTTGCTTTCTTTCCAGCAATACCCTGATGGCCATTTGGGAATTGTCAACCATGGAAGTCGTGCCCCTGACCGTAGGCTGCATAACCCCGTTGATAAGTGAAAGCACCGAAGGGAATACCATGATGGCAAAACCGATCACAAAAGGCCTGAAAAGTGGATAAAAATCAACGGGTTCGGCATTGGAAATACTCCTCCAAACCCTTGAGGCGATATACCATGTTGCGGCAAATCCCGCTATTCCCTGCCCGACCCCGATAAGCTGAGCTGAAAGGGGGATCATTTCTGCATACAGTTGATCCAGTATCCCGTTCAGTCCCCTGATGTCAACATTAATTTGCTGGGCATTTGCTGCCATGGGAAGCAGCAGTCCCTTCATCATGACAAAGATATATTTCAAATATCTGGACATATTCTCCTTTCTTATTTTGGCAGACCGTGAAGCTCCTCCAACTGAATGTTATCCCTCATCTCTTTTCCCCGCTGTAAAGCCAGCAAACCGGCACCTTCATTAAAGACCCTCAGAAAACTTAGTTTATCTTCCATATCACTGAAAATCCTGTCTATGGATTGCATCCTTTCATCATCGCCCATTCGTAGACTGTTCGCAGTCAGTATCATCACCAGGTCATCCAGATTCCGGAGACTGCTCTGAAAAAGCCTGTTATATACCCTGCCCATATACTCAATTTCCTCAATATCAAATACCCCTGACCTGCGGTAAAAATCAAATGCATTCCTGTATTCCCTTACCAACCTGAGCTGATATTCAATAATGGCGGGCACCCTGTGGTAATTCCTGACCGTGGGACTGACCTGCATCAGTCCATCCAGAAAAATCCTATGGATGTTGAAATTGCCTTCTGACAGTTCCTTTACCCTGCCCAGGCCCTGATTCAAAATGGTGTATCCCTTTTCAAGATCAGTCATAATCTGTTTCAGCTGCTCCAGTTTTTCCACATTGAGCAGCAATTGTGCTGCCTCATCTATTTGGCCGACAGCAACGAAAGGATTAAAACAAATCAGCAAAACAATCATGGCAGCAATCAATAACCTACCTGCCCCTCTAGCGTTCGACAATCCCATAATTTTCCTCCATTCTTTTAATTTCATCCTGTTCTTTTCTTCTTTCTCCAGACAATCCTCTTAGATCTTGGTCCAAAATCAGCGCAAATGAATAGGTTTCCAGCATTTCAGCATAAATACCCTCTATCCTATCGAGCCTTTCCCTATCTGTCATTTCCACGGTACTGTCGGTAAGCAGTGAGGTAAGCAAGGACAGGTTTACCACGCTTTCCGTAATGGTTCTTGTAAAAAATCTCATTGCAAATTCCCTCTCCCTGTTGTCCAGAAACTCCATGTCCATTCCTGAATTTCTGGACCTTAGTGAGACAAGGCCAGCCTGAAGTTTTATTATTTCGGCTAGCCTCGAATAGGAAGCAACTGTTGGGCTGATTTTTCTTAGCTTTCCGAAGTGCTCACTGTGGATATTGAAATCCCCCTCTTTGGTCTCCCCTATAACACCAAGACCGGCCCTTGCGGTCTCATAGCATTTCCAGGCAGTGTTGGTGTACACCTTCAGGGCAGCGATCTGCTCCAAGAGGTACCGCTTCTTGGTCTGCTTTTGTCTCCACCATTCATCAAAGTTCTGGGCGGAAAGATTTCCTGTTATCAATATGCCCAATACAATAAGCCACACTTCTTTTTTCATTTTTCCCCCGTTTATTTGATTCCGTACAGTTCTTTGGTGGTTTCGAGGGAAGCCTGTTCTCTGCTCCTGCTAAGACTGATCATGGCGTTCTGCCTGTTAAATGCCAGCAGGTCATAACATAAAGGTTGGTCTCAACACTGTTTCCAACCTTATGGATAATCTGAAGTCTTTGGGCATCACTCATCTGAACCCTGAAGGAATTGACGACCATCAGCATCTGTTCTATGTTTTTGGCCGATTCCACCAGCATTCCCGAGTACACTTTTCCCATATACAATCTTTCACTGTCCGTGAAATTCCCGTCCTGACTGATGACCCTCCATACCCTTTGGTATTCAAACACCATCCTAGTCTGCATCTCCGTGATTTCCTTTACCCTTCGGTAGTAGGCGATCAGTGATTTCACCCTGTTCAGTTCCTCAAAATAGTTGCTGTACAGGTCCCGCTGCCTGTCTGTCCATTCGCTGATTTCATCCAGGCGGAGTTTGGACATGGTGTTTTCAATTACCTTTTGGGCATTCTGTAGCCAGATGATCCTGTTCTGCTGCCGCTGTATCTGTAGGTCCACCGCAACGATCACTTTTTTGACCCCTGCTTCAATGATCTTTAAGATCGCAAGTGGTACTGCCGCCTCACTGTATTGCTGCGGCACAGATGAAAAGACAAGTACCAGGGTGGCGACTATGATTTTGATTTGTTTCTTCATCCTTTTGCCTGTCTGAGTTCCGATGCCAACACTTCGATTCCTTTTTGGATTGATCCAAACCGCTCAGCATATTCGCTGACCTTCACTTTTTCGCTTTCTTCTGTGGTATAGACCAGGTATTCCTCCAAAGAAACCTCTGTCCTGTAAACTTTGGAGATCATCCCACCAAGGCTGATGAACACTTCCTTGTATTTTCTTGCTGGATCATTGGCCCGGTTGACAGAAAGGACCAATGCCTTTTCCTTTTCGGTAAGTCCCAACAGTTCCTGTATCCCGTCAAACTTGTTCTGATATTTGGACTGGTCCAATAGGATCTTGCAGTCCGAATTGTTGATGATGGCCTGTTTGACCACCGGGGAACTGATGATGTCCTCCACTTCCTGGGTGACCACAATGGCCTCCCCAAAAAATTTTCTCACGGTTTTGAAAAGATATTTGATGTATTCTGCCATTCCCTCTTTGGCTATGGCCTTCCATGCCTCCTCAATCAGGATCATTTTCCTTATCCCTTTGAGTTTTCTCATCTTGTTGATAAAGACCTCCATGATGATGATGGTCACCACGGGGAAAAGGATCGGGTGGTCTTTGATGTTGTCCAGTTCAAAGACAATAAAGCGCTCCTGAAGCAGTTCCAGGTTTTCTGTTGCATTCAGCAGGTAATCAAATTCCCCATCCCTGTAATATGGCCTGAGCACATATAGGAAATTGCCAATGTCAAAATCCCTGTCCTTAACCTTTTCCGATTCCAATACCTTTACATACACATCTCTCAAAAACTCATAGAAAGTGTTGAAGCAGGGGAAAATATTTGGATTTTTTCTGAGGTGTTCATAGTAAAGCTGTAATGCATTGGACAAGGCCACGTATTCACTCCTGTTGAAGGTCTCATCATCTTTTTTCCAGAGGGCCAGCAACAGGGTTTTGATGCTTTCTTTTTTCTCGGTATCCAGGTTATCACCTTTGCCTATGTAAAAGGGATTGAACCTGATCGGGCTTTTTTCATTGTAGGTGAAATAATAGCCGCCCACCAGATCACAAAGCCCCTTATAACTATGGCCCACATCCACCAGCACCACATGGGTTCCCTGTTCATAATATGAGCGTACCATGTGGTTGGTGAAAAAGGATTTACCGCTTCCCGATGGTCCCAATATGAATTTGTTGCGGTTGGTGCATACCCCTCTTTTGATGGGCTCATCTGAAATATCCACATGCACGGGCCTTCCCGTGAGCCTGTCCCCCAACCTGATGCCAACTGGACTAAGGGAAGATCTGTAGCTGGTTTCAAGGTTCAAAAAGCAGGTTGCCTGCTCCAAAAAGGTATCAAAGGTATCGTTCATGGGGAAATCAGCGGCATTTCCTGGAATCCCTGCCCAGAATATCTGGGGTGCGCCGATGGTCTCCTCTTTGGCGACGGCATCCATCTGGGCAAGGGCGGAGGACACCATATTTTTGATTTCTTTCAATTGCTCCTTTTCTTCGGTCCAAGTAAGGACATTGAAATGGGCTTTGACCGGTAGACGCTGTTCCCCGATGGCCTCATTGAGAAAATCATTGGCGGCATCTCTGGCTATAAGGTTTTCCCTACTATAGGCAGCAAGGGACTGAAGTCTCAGTCTCTTGCTTTCCAGTTTTTTGATGGTCTGGGCAGGATCATCCAGAAAAATATACTGATTGTAAATATGGTTACAGGGGAGCAACTGCCCCAGGGTGGATGCAAAACCCACACTGAACCTTGTCCTGTCGGTGCAGTACCTGTCATAATCTATCCTGCTGCCGCAGAGTAATGGGAGCTCATCTGCCTCCCCCAAGGTAAACAGCCTGCAGATTTTGTTTCCTATACGCAGGGTGTCCTTCAGGCTGATGTCATAGACAAACCTTTCCTTTTCATGTTCCTGCAGGCTGCAATACTTTTCCACCAGTCCGGCATTTTCCTTACTGCTCAGAATGTCACTGTCCCCAAAAGCTTTTAGTTTCACAAATCCGCTGTCCTCCAAGATTCTCTGGAACTGACCACAGGAATCAAGGAATTCCTGGACCGATACGGCATCCAGCACATCAACTGGTATCAGGTTTCCCCTGATCAGACTTGAAAACATGCTGCTTCCCACTTTCCTATCTGCCGGTTTTTTGGTCAGAAAGACATGGCAGTGGTGATCCAGGTATGGCCTTTCATGGAAATGGCGTTCGCTGCTCCGAGAAAGAAATCCTGGGTTTTTTCCAAAATCCCCCTGATGGCCGGTATTGACAAACCAATCCTGCTTATGGAAAACAGAATGTCTTGGCATCACCTTCAAAGCCTTGACCCATGCCTGATGGAAAGCTTCGTAATCTCTGTCACTCAATGTGAACAGCTCGGGTAGCTCCAAGTCGAATGATCTTGTCACATCTCCCTGTTTGGAGAGCAGACATCCGTTTTCGACAGTCATAATCGGCAATATTTCCTTTAACCACTTTTCCATTACTGCATTATTTTCCTTTCATCTTCCTCAATCCATTTCATTTCCTTACTGGATAAAATCCTCTCTACCTCTGCATCTGAGCGAATTAGGTAAGCTTTTCCGGGCCAACATTTTCATCATTCCGTATTCCCCGTATTTTGAGCTCATTGCATAGATTTTCATGACCAGAAATACTCCAAGAACTGAAATGATGGTTATACAAATCCATTGATTGATCCCTATCAGGTACATCCCTGCAAAAAGAATCATCAATGCAATGACTCCGCCTCCCAGGTACCAGATATACTGTGCCTTCAATCCTTTGAACTCAATGCTCTTGTTGACACCTTTATTGATCTTGTATATGCTTACTGCCACGGGTCAAGTGTTTTCAAACCTGTCAAACAGAACTGCGGTAAACTCAGACTCCAATTGGATATTGTTCCCTTTCTTTTCCCTGAATCCATGCTTCTCAAAAAGATGGTCATGGTTTTCAATGATGTTGATGATCTCATAAGTCAGGACACCAGTCTCAGTCAGTTGGTCGTACTTCTTTTTGAAGTTCTTTTCCATTAAATCTTTGACAAAGCGGAATTTGGAGGGCTTGAGATCACTGACCATTGATTCCAGACAGGTATCCAGAATTTCAGTGTCCGTACTCCCCTGCTCTTTCAGCGTTTTGGCCAGTACCATTGAAGTGCTGACCTTATCAGATATATAGCGTTTCATGGATTCATTGCCTTCCATCCTGACTATCAGGTCAGGATTGTTTTCGGCGATGTATTTCCTGAAAAGGCCTGTCAACCTGTCCCTGATATTCATCAGATACCGAAGAATGAACTGATGACCGTGGCCACTACCACTAAAAACACGCAGCTTCCAAACCATGCCGCAGCAACTTTTCCCGTATCAGGATCACCTGCATTCCATTTCTGGTAAACCTTTACCGCACCGATAAGGCCAAGCAAAGCGCCTACTCCGTACATCAGGTTTGTACCTGCCAGAAAATAACTCCTTACCTGCCTGTTGGCCTCATTGATCCCCGCAAGTCCGTCCTGCGCCTGTGCTTCACTGACCACAAACAGCAGCATCAAAAGCATTACTGCCATGAATCCTATTTTCTTTCTTCCTTTCATTTGTGTTATTGTTTTGATTGTTTGTTATTTTTTTAGAAAATGCTCCCGGCACGGTACCCAAAAAAGATAAAGGCCGGGAGCAGGGCCGGAACAGTGCACCTTCCATTCGCTCCATATCATGCTTCACTGCCCCAGCCTGTTCAACCCTTGTGTTCCCAGTATGCTTCCAGTTCACCGTCAGAGAAATCCAGACCGCAGATTTCCTCGGAATGCTGTATGAGGAAATTCCTGATAGCAACCCGGTAGGCAGGCTCCCGAAACCCTGAATAGTTTTGCAGTATCCGGCCTGTTCTTTCCAGAATTTCCGCCTTTTCTGCATTTTTGCCTGCCCCCTCCAGGATGCTCCTAATATCCGACACCACTGTTTCAAGTTCTTCCATCGGATCTTTCGACCCTTCTTCAGACCAATCCACTTTCCCTTTCTTTTCGGCCTGATCCGGAAATCTGCCTGACAACAGGGTGCGAACATCATTTTTATAATAGATGGAAATCACCACCGCATAATAGCCAAGGGCAACTATGCCTGTACCCATGAGGTATTCCTTCCAACTGATTGCTTCAAGCATATGACAACTGTTTTACATTTGACTTAAGCAAATTTGGGAAGATGGGGCTTGGGGTTTTTACACTGCGGTGGTAGCTACCAAAAATAAAATCGAAAAAAATTCTGGTTTGAACTTGAAAATTAAAAATTGATCAACATTCTAAATCTAGGATTATTCCATATCCGCCTCATCCATTCGTTTTTCCAGACTGTCCTTCAGGTTGTCCAGGTAAACAGTCCGGTTTTTTTTACGGATGCGCATGCTCTGAAAGGTCCTGTAAAAATTCCCAGTTTCCACATTGAAGGTTTCTTCTAGTATCTGGATGATGGATTTCACATCGCTTTTGCCCTGATTGACCGAACCCCTGCTGTGAAGGGCATAGGCAAGTTCGATCAGGGCCGCCTTGGAATCCGTCCACAGCATATGGGATTTGGGGACTGAAGTTTCATTCTTTCCTGTTTCAAGCTCCCTGATACTTTTTTTGAGGAATGCAGAAATCCTTTCATTGGCCATGATCAGGGAAAGTGTAGTGCTGCAGTCCGACAGATATTCCTTTTCGGTTCCAAATAGCGGGGACCTAAACAACTGTGTTTCTTTTTTTGAAAACAGCTCTTCGTCCAGGTCGTTCCTTCCCAAACAATAATACCTGTACAGGAAATTGTTTCTTCTGAAAAAAAGCTCCTTTTCCTTCAGCAGTCCTGAAAAATACCTGATGGTCTGTTTCTTGGTTCCAAGGGGTCTGTTGGTTTCTATAAAGACGAGGTCTTCATAGTAAAACTGTTCCGAGCGGAACTGGGGCAATAATTCTTTATAAAACCTAACTTCTATTTCTTTATCAAAGAAATCCTGAGTGTCCATAAAAGTGTACAATTCTGAAAGTATCTCCCGGACTGCTTCAAGGGAGGCATGGGCAGACTGTATACCGTTAGCGGCAGTCAGACTGGAGATCCTTATGGATTCTTTCATTTTGTCATGAAGTGCTTTGATATATTCTTCCATAACACGTTCTTATTCCAAAGGTCTAATTGGTGGAAATCAGGATTTTGGATATCAAGACAATTTAAAATATTTAACCTTAACGATTAGGTGGAAGAATCTTGAACAATAGCGGAATACCAAAAAAAAGTACTCAGGTATGATGATAGCCCACTGAAGTATAGACTCATTTATTCAGTGATTTTCAAGTTTCTCCTTAACGTCAAAAATTGAATTATCCATATATATTTATGCTTTTTACATATTATTGGCCTAAATTTACCAAACAACCTTATTTTTAATCGTTTTTGGTAAATTATTCGTAATAACGTATTATTGAGGTAAACACTCGATACGACAATCACCCGGTTTTGTCGGAAGAGCTTTAATCTACACACTGTTTTCATTCATTGAACACCTAACTGGCTTTTTTAAAATCTTTTAAACCAAATTCCCATGGTCAATTCCATCGCTTCTCCGAATAACAAGTTCAGCCCCGGATTCTTTTCAATACTTTATGCTTCCATCATTTCAGCCCACCTGATCATAAGCATTGGAGAAGAAAGAAACCTACTGGAATTGATCCTGAGCAAAGATTATTTTTTTTCTCTTGCACTTATAGGTACGGCAGCCTTTGTTGTTGTTGTTTATGTTGCATGGATTGACAGTAATCTCAACCGTTTCTATGATTGGAGAGAAAAATTCCTTGAAAGGATATTTTACCAAATTGTTTTGGCATTGGTTCTACCCGCATTTCTGGTGTATGTCCTAACAGCTTTTGTACATTATCTCCTTGAAACAGGGATCAGGGAATCGGGGTTTTTGGTGATAAAATTTCCAGTTTCCTTTCTTCTTTTGTTTATTATAAACCTGGTACTGGTTATCGCCTATCTGGTAAACAAGCTGTTGGCTGACGATGGGCAGGAACACATCAAGCCATTTATTTGGGTACATAAATCCGGAAGGAATATACCTATCAGCCATGAGGAGATTGCTTACATCTTTCACAAAGGCCAGTATAATTACCTGCGCACTTTCTCAGGTCAGGATTTTATGATCAGCCATACTTTGGATGAGATGCAGCATAAACTTCCCGGAACTGAATTTTTCAGGGCAAACAGACAAGTCATCATCAACATCAGTGCATGCAGCCATTATGAAACAATAGAATTCGGAAAACTCAGACTGGAAATAAAGCCGGATTTTGACAGTGCTGTAATTGTTAGTCAGAAAAGGGCCAGGGATTTTAAGAAATGGGCAGGGAAGCCCTGATAAAAGTGGTTTTTTAATTTTATCAGTTGAAATGCTTTAAAGGAATTTGGATCATGTAGTTCAATTAGATTTTTGTATTTATAAAAGTTTTTCCACCTCAACTTGAAAAGTATTTTTAACCGAGGCTTTAGTTTATTTTATTGAAAGATTTATCTTGTCCAGCTAAAAAAAATGAAAATGTATCTAAGCGATTCAAACGAAAAACTCATCCGAAAATTCATTGAACAGAATTTCCAGGAATTGAATGTTGAAAATATACGAGTAAAGTTAATTGATTGGCAAAATAATTCTGATAGGATTTTTGAAGAGATTGGGAAACTTAAGGCTATTATTGAAAAAAAGCAGTTTTCAAAAATCAACTCTTCAAAATTCGGTAAATATCTGGCAAGTGAATTGGCTGAAACCGAATACAGGATATTCGAAAAAAAAATTGCCTCCTCAAAAGTCAGATCTGAGGAAAATATTGCAAGGGTAATTTTGGATTATTTGGGTGATGATTATATCCAAAAGAAAGATTTGGTCAAGAGGTATCTAAATGATAAATCTTACTACTACTCGTCAGAAAAGTCTATGCTGAAATTTCTGGAGGAAATAAGTAATAAAATCAAATTGGAAAGGCTGGAATCTAAATTGAAGGTAAAAAATCCTGCCTTGGGAAAAACTCAGATAGAAGATTTGGATAAAATGACCGGAGTAGAATTTGAGCGTTTTTTAAAAACATTTTTTGAAAGACGGGGATTTTTAGTCACTACCACCAAAATTTCAAATGACCAGGGATGTGATCTGATCCTGACAAAACTTGGGGAAAAAACCAGTGTGCAGGCAAAAAGATATATGGGGACAATTGGAAATGATGCAATCCAACAGGTTGTGGCTTCTGTCAAATATTACAAATGTGACCTTGCTTTAGTGATTACCACAAGTAAATATACCAAAGCCGCCCAGAAATTGGCTGAAGCCAATTATGTTGAACTGTGGGACAGAGAGATTTTGGCGAAGAAATTAAAGGAATAGTGTACGAAGAAAATCCTATTTGATGACAATAGGTTTAGGGTCATTCACATAATAGGTGAATCCTATTAGCTTGCCATTGATTTCTTTGACTATTCTTTTTACTGTTACTACATTGATAAACACAGAATCCTTATCAGTAGGCTTATTTAAATTATGGTGAAATAAATCCTCTCCATGAATTTCAAACTGATTGTCTATGGGCAGTATTCTATAATTTGTCATTCTGAAATTCCTTAGATTTTCTGAATCCAAATTACTTTTGGGAATTACAACCAACTGGAAAAAGACCGAATCAAGTTCTGATTCCTTTTGAATTCTGATGCTATTCAATTGGCTGCTATACAAATTTTCATCATATTCTGTAATTTTTGCAGGCTTTGGAAGCTGATCAAACTTGAGGATGAATTTTTTGGTTTTTGCGAGGTCTATGAATTCCCATTCAAAATTACTCGGGGTCTGGACTTCCCCGTTGATATCCCATGATCCGTTCAAAATGAAATCTGAGTAGTCACAATCCGGAAGTCTAGTGCCACACATTTCTTTTCCATTTACCTTGCTATTGGCACATGCATAATTAATGCTACTGCTAAATCTTTCTCCGGAAAGGAAAAATCTTTCTTCACCTGACAGACCTAGAATAGTTCCTTCAGTGTATCGTACTTCACCCTCTGTATGCATGTCCCAAGAGAAAGCAGGTTTTACTTCAATACTTGATTCCCTTACATAGATGACCTCTTCGGGCAGATCATCAGGTGAAATTTCAACAACAGGGTTTTCTTCAACCTTTAGAAAACAATCACAGGAAGAAAAACATCCAAATGCCAAAAGTGAAAACAATAACTTTTTCATTTAATTTTTTTTCACAAACCTAAACAATTAAAAATGAATTTTGCAATCTATTCAGAAAGGGTTGGGGCATCGAGGATCCTTTCAAAGTGCGTTGAAACTTCGTTTTAAAGGAAATTAAATTAGAGTGATAATGTATTGCAGCTGTTGCTACTTTTTTTTAAGACAAAACGGATAAAAAGGCAGCTAAAGTGGTGTCCGGATTGTATTGATTTTTTATAGGGGCCAAAAGACTACGGCATAATGCCCGCCCCTCGTTCCTCGGTCCGTGCACCCTTCGGGACTTATTCCGTTTCCTTTTGGCTGTTGCCGGACACCTGTCTCTTTGCTTTCTTTTTTCCCGTTTTTCTTTTAAAAAACAGTGTTTTTTATGGAGGACTACAGGAAAGGAGAAGCAGAACAAATGTTTAACCAAAATCACATTTATTATGGTAATCACTGGAAGACTGACGGCGGATGCAGAGACCGCCGAACTCAAGGACGGAAGGAAAGTAGTCAACTTCCGCATGGCAATCAATGACAGGTACCGGACCAAATCCGGGGAAACAATGGAGCTGACAAGCTTTGTAAGCTGCTCCTATTGGATCAGTGCTGGAGTAGCTAAAATTCTCAAAAAAGGCGCACTGGTGGAACTCTTCGGGAGGCTTGATGCGGATGCCTACATAGACAGGGAAGGAAACCCTGTGGGAAGGCTCAATTTTCATGTCAACAACATCAAATTGCTCGCAGGGTCGAGAAAACAGGATCCCCTTGGTGACAGGCCGCTGGAAAGGATTTCTGAGGATTCCACAGGAATTTCATTGGAGGAAGCCAAAGACGACCTCCCATTCTGATCAATCAATTATCCATCACATTTAAATTTCAAAAATCATGGCACATAACATTCATAAAGACCATATCACAGGCAAACACAGTTTCTTTTCGGTAAAGGAAAAAGCATGGCACGGACTCGGACAGGTAGTTTCGGACTACCCCACCAGCAAAGAGGCCATTCAGTTTGCAGGACTTGATTTTGAGGTGGCAAAAACACCTTTGTTCACAGGACCAGTCCCACAGGAATCAGAGGGCATCCCACAGGAAAAAGATATCCTAATCCATACCCACTTTGCAACCATGCGCATGGACAGCCATGCAGTATTGGGCGTAGTTGGAAAGGATTATCAGGTGGTACAGAATACCGATGCATTTGCATTCTTTGACAGTATTGTGGGCGGTGAGGGCATACTCTATGAAACAGCGGGAGCGCTCGGCAATGGGGAAAGGATTTTCATCACTGCCAAACTTCCCGATTACATCCGTGTGGGCACTGATGATATCATTGAAAAATACCTTTTCCTGACCACCAGCCACGATGGTAGCGGGAGCATCACCGCAGCATTTACCCCCATCAGGATAGTCTGCAACAATACCCTGAACGCTGCGCTGAAAAACAAAAGCAACGCCATAAGGATCCGCCACACCTCAGGCGCAAAGGAAAGGCTTGAAACGGCCCATAGGGTCATGGGCATGAGCAATATTTTCTCTGACCAGTTGGAAGGGATTTTCAACAGGTGGGCAAAAGTCAGGATCAGCGATCCTGAAGTAAAAAAACTCATTCAGCTTGCCATGTGTCCCAACAGGGAAACCCTTGGGAACCTAAAGGCAGGAAATGATGATGAACTCTCGACCCTGTTCAAAAATACCTGTAATGAGGTTTATGAATATGCCTTTTCCAATCCCAGCCAACAGGCAGAAACCACCAAAGGAACGGTTTTCGGGGCATACAATGCGGTTACGGGTTATTACCAGAATATCAGGAAGTACAGGGACGGAGAGTCCAAACTTAAATCCCTTTTACTTGGAGGCACGGGACAGGTAAGATCACAGAAAGCCTTTGATCTCTGTGAAGCCTTTGCAAAATCAGGTTCAGATGCTTTGGTCCTGAATTGAAGGAATGATCGGAAAATGCAAATTTAGAAAAGGGAGGGCCTCCCCCTCCCCTTTTTTAAATCGTTTTTTTTAATTTAAAACTTTGAGGGTTTTGAAGAAATTATTAAATTAATAAGAAATTAGTTTTAAACAGGCTGCGCGCGCAGCCACTGATAGGCCGGTTTATGGAAGATTTTAAATTGTTTGGATGGTTGATGGTGGTAATAGGATTGGCCATCAGGTATGTGATTTCCAGAAGAAGGTTTTACAGACGGGGCTTAGGCGGACTGCAGCATTTCAGGTCCTATGAAAGAGGGGTGTTCATCACTTTTATAGAATGGATTTTCAGCCTGTTGGCATTTCTGATACTATTGGGAGGTATTGTGACACTTGGTCTATATTATGGTAACAAATATTTTGAAAAAAAGGAAAGGCAAAGAAAAGCCTCTCAATCAGAATTGGTTTACAATGGATTGAAGGAGGACATCCTGCCACTTCCTCATTCTTCGGAACAGGCAGCATGGACAGGCCTACGGTTCAGCCACTTGCCGTAAAATCCCTTTTCGGTCAAAGGTATTTTCGGCAAGAGGCTTTGAGGAAACCGGAATTTTGGGATATCTTGGAAGGTGATGAAACCTGTGCATACCCCCATTGAGAACTTTGAAAGTTATCTTGGATCCGAAAAAGGAAAAAATGCCCTTTCAACTTTAAGGACTTTTATTCCCCCAATGGAAGAAGAATTCCAAAGGGTGAAAAAAGCCGTTCCTGTTACCCTGACAGAGGAAGCAAGAAAGCGCTATATGGATTTTGATATTGTAGGGCAGGAACTTAAGAAACACTTGATGTATTCTGGTCTGATGATAGATTTTGCCTGGGAGGAATGGACCGAAGGATTGGAAATCGTGCAGGGCATTAGGAAAATGCCGGATATCAGCCCTTTCAAAATCCTCAAATTGTTGAGCGTGATCATGTATATGGAAAAAGCCAACAACGGATTTCTGGATGATTCCATTAAAAATGGTATGGTGCTGAAAATGCTGACGGGATTGTAGAAGCCTCCTGCCACTTCCTCATACTTCGGAACAGGCATTATGGTCAAGGTGATTGTGCAGCCACTTGCCGGAAAATCGGGTTAGTAATGGAGGAATTGGAAGGGATTTTCGGCAAGAGGCTTTGAGGAAAACAAATATGATTTTTACCCCTGATACTTTTTAAAATTCTCAGGCTGCTCGAAAATTTCTTTGTAAACCTCATCCCGGTTAATGGCTGGATAATCGTTTCCCTGACTTTGGCATTCATTTGTGTGGCATCCTCCTTTGGTAAGCTTATACTTGAGTTCAAACGATTGAGAGGAAACAAAAGTGCGCGATTAAATGGCAGCGTTAAAAGTACCCCAGTTTGTGGTTTTCTTACACATCCTTGTGCTTCTCGCAGTCATTATACTAAGCAAGTCAACTACAGCCGCTATAATGCCCAAAGCTAAATGAGAACAAAAAAAAACAAAGCTCAGGCCATCTATCAATTACAAACCTGACAACGTAAGAGAAAGCTGTGTGGTAGAAAAACTTTCACCTACTTTGTAGCAAAAGATAAAGTGAATGTTAGAGCTATTAAACCTATGGTTAGTGGTAATCCCAATTTTTTATTTGTGGAGATTAACAAATTGAAGAATCTGAATGCTGTTCTATTGTAGCACTGAGTTCAGCGTATGTACCGCTGAGATTTTGTAGGTAATCCAGAGGATAAGAACTTAGGTATCCGAAGGTACAACATTCGGGTAATCGTTTTTTTAAAAACTGTTCTTTTGGACCATTGGGAGTGAAGCGTTTAAAAAACTGGTGTTGAAAAGTTGGCATGAAGTCCCAGTACCCAGGTAATAGAAACGTCAAGCTTAAAATAACTCTCAGGGTGACATTCATTCCGTAAATCTAGTTTTTGATTCAAATTCAATTAGTATCTATGAGATGATTTTTTAAAAAATTACTTGGGGATTTCCCCGTAATTTTTTTAAACTGTCTATTGAAGTTGGAAATATTGTTAAATCCAGATTCGTAACAAATTGTAGTAATATTGTATTGGTGTTCTGTTAATAGTTTACATGCATATCCAATTCTTATTTCATTTAAGTATTCATTAAAACTTTTCCTATTAACTCGTTTAAAAAATCGACTAAAAGAAGATGCATTCATTTTTGCAATAGTAGCAACATCATCTAATGTTATTTGATTTGTGAAGTTTTTGAATATATATGCATAAGTATTGTCCAAAGTTTCATTGCCGGTTTTTTTAAAGGTATTCAAAAATCCGGTGCTAGATAAAAATTTAATTTCTTTGTGTTGTGATAAATCACTTAAAATTTGTAAAAATTCCAATAGCCTTTTGAAACCACCAAGCTGAGAAAGTTTTTGCATTCTACTTTTAATTTCGGGATTGACTTTTTTAAATTTTAATCCAAATTTAGCGTTCTCAATTAATAGATTGATATCCTTAAATTCTGGAGCTTTGAAAATTTCAGAACCTAAAAAATCTTTTTTGAAATGAAATGCTATAGCTTCAGCAAACAAATCGGAATTTTCTTCGAAATATTTTTTTTCATTCAACCACATATGCGGAAGATTTTCTCCAATTAAAACAACTTCTCCCTCTTTAAATTTTTCAATACTATCTCCAATAAATCTTGTCCCCGTACTCTTTAATATAAAGACTAATTCTAATTCAGGATGATAGTGCCAGATTTTTAAAAAATTGGGATAAACATTATGCTTAATAGTAAAGGAATTTGCCTCTAAATTACTCCTGTCTATAAAATGAAGTTTCATGTAAATTACTTGTTTAATTCCCTCTACTATTTCAAAATAAATTCAAAATCCACATTATTCCTAATTTTTTTCATAATAGGGCAAAATTTGTATCACATTTTGTAAGCTAATTGGTGGCTCTTTGATTTCGATCCCACTAGATTTGATCATAATTTATTCATTGAAATCACTCTTGATTATAGTCATTTTAAAATAAATCCTAAATAAACCCCAAATGAATCCAACCAAGTTAAAAATCATTAATAAAAGAAATTGGCTGATCCTCTCAATAGGATTATTGGTCTTACAAATTTCTTTTTTAAGCCACGTCATGGCTTTGGAAAATCCACCTTCTTACCTTCCGGATCAGGTGCCAGATCAAGATAGGATAATTACTGGCCAAATTGTAAATGAAATCAATGAGCCTCTCTTTGGAGTAACAATTTTAGTTGAAGGAACTACAATTGGAACCACAACTGACTTTGATGGAAAATTTAGGCTTTCTATTCCTCAAGGTGAAACTGTTTTGGTTATTTCGTATTTGGGATATAAATCCCAAAAAATAGCAGTTGGACTTCAAAGCAGTTTTAACATTCAATTGGAGTCTGAAGATTCGGAATTGGATGAATTTGTTGTAGTGGGATATGGAACTCAAAAAAGAAGAGATATAACTGGTTCAATTGCTTCAGTCAGATCTGAAGAAATCGACCTCCGCCCCATCACTAGTATTCAGGAAGGATTACAAGGGCTTGTTCCAGGCCTTAACATTGCTCAAAGATCATCTTCTCCCGGAGAACTAGCTACAGTATCAATAAGAGGTTTGGGTTCGATAACGGCTGGAACAGAACCATTATGGGTGGTTGATGGCTTTCCCACAGATCAAAGGAATGCTCAATCCATCAACCCTACAGATATCGCCTCTGTGGAAATTTTAAAGGATGCTTCTTCTACTGCCATTTATGGGTCGAGAGGAGCCAATGGGGTCATTATCATTACAACAAAATCCGGAAAATCAGGCGCTTCAACTTTGGATCTTACAGTAACCTCAGGTGTTGCAACTGTACCAAACTACTCACGATTCAAGGTTTTAAATGCTGAGGAATATGTGCAATTCCATAAGGAGAAAAATAATGGGGTAGTTCCGGATTTCATTGCAAATAATTGGGATGGAGTAACAGACACTGATTGGCAGGATTTAATTTTTCAGTCTGCATCCTTCCAAAATTATGTTTTATCAGCATCGGGAGGTTCAGATAAGGTAAATTATCTATTTTCTGGTAACTATATTAATCAACAAGGAGTCGTAATTGGCGAAGGACAAAAAAAATATTCTGCTAGGGCGAAAATCAATTATATGCCTTCAAACAAGTTGACAATAGGAATTAATCTTGCGCCAAATATTACGACAATTGGAAGAAACAGTCCTGCAACGGATGCAGTAGATTGGTCTTCACTATATGCTCAATCTATCCTTTTAGCTCCAATTCTGCCTGTTAGAAGAGAAAACGGAACATATTCTATGAACTCGGATTTACCAGGTTCGCTTCCAGTAGGTAATCCACTCGAAACAGCACAAAACTACGACTTTAATGCAACTCTTTTTAGATTTTTGGGTGGATTAGATATTAATTATGAGATAGCTGAAGGTTTAAATATTAATTCAAATATATCAACAAATATAGGAAGTGATAGAAGCGAAACTTACTATCTACCAACTATTGGTCAAACGGTACCTATTCAACTCTCCCCTGTATCTTTATTCAATACAGGTCAATCTTTGTCTATAGATTGGTTAAATGAAAACACCATTAGTTATAGAAAACAAATAAATGAACATTCATTTGACCTTCTTGGAGGATTTACGCTTCAAAAGTTTCAATTTAACTCTGTAGGTGCAAGTGTGAACGAATTGCAAGTACCTGGGGTCCGCAATGTTAATATTGGGAATGCGGATAACCTTGTTGGTACAAACAGTACCGAGGAAAGTTCGATAGTTTCTTATCTGGGAAGGATAAACTATAGTTTCAAAGATAAGTATTTAATTACCGGAACTGTTAGAACAGATGGAAGCTCTGTTTTTGGTCAAAATAACAGATATCAAACTTTCGGTTCTTTTGCTCTTGGATGGAGATTTACAGAAGAGGCTTTTATGAAAAACCTCGAATTGATTGATGATGGTAAATTCCGAGTTTCTTATGGATCGACTGGAAGCAACGCAATTCCTCCCTACGCCTCTAGGGCAACACTAGGTACCACTAGACAATCGTTTGGTAATACCAATACCTTCGGGACATTTTTAGGAAACCCAGGTAATCCTAATTTAACATGGGAGACCTCAGAACAATTAAATATTGGGTTGGATTTGAATTTATTTAAAAATAAAGTTTTCTTGGTTATTGACTATTTTAACAATGAAACTACTAGTCTTTTACTTACAAAAGGAATTGTGCCTTCTTCGGGCTACTCTCAATTTCTGACCAACATTGGAAGTATGAGAAATAAGGGTTTTGAATTTGCAGTAAATGCTCAGATCATAAACAAAGGTGACTGGGAATGGAATCTTGGAGGTAATCTAACAACTAATAATCAGGAAATTTTGGAATTAGGTGGAGAAACGGAAATTCAGAATTTCTTTGGCGCTCTAAGAAGAGTTGTAGGTGGTCCCTTACAACAAATGCGGGGACCCAAGGTGATAGGAATAGCTAGAGATGGAGATGATCAAACAGGTCAACCGTTGCAAACTCCAGGAGCACTCATTTATGAAGATGTAAATGGTGATGGAACAATAAGTAATTTTCTGGGTCCTGATGGCCAATTGATAGGCGACACCAATATTGATTTAATTTATGGCATTAATTCAAGCTTGAAATATAAAAATTGGGAATTCTCTGCCCTATTCAATGGTCAATCCGGTGCTTCTGTTTATGATTTTTTCCTGATTCAAGTAGGCGCAGCATTTAGACAAACTAACCTTTCACATGCGTTTTGGTATGAAGGTCGGTATATATCAGAACAACAGCCGGGAGACGGAAAAACCCCAGCAGCAAACGGTTTCGATTCTTCGCTTGGAACAGTATCAAGTCTAGGTGTACAGAGAACAGACTTTTTTAGAATAAGAAACGTAACTCTTAATTACAATCTTCCTGTTGAATTTTATAAAAGATTGGGTTTATCAAGGGCCAGAATTTTCACATCCATTGAAAACCTATATACATTCACTAATTTCATAGGAGGTAATCCTGAGGCTAGAAGAGCCTCTGCAGGAGGTCCAGCTTTAATTGGAGGGTCACAAATTGCTTCAGTAACTGATGGAAGAGAATTAGGCTTAAACAGCCCTCCAGGCCTGCCTTTACCTCGAACTTGGACCCTTGGTATTAATGTAACCTTTTAAAAAAAGAAAAAATGATGGATAATAATATAATAAGAGCTTCTTGGAAATTTGAAATTTTCAGAGCTCATAGCTTACGGAATGTATTGATATTACTTATGTCTGTAATTTTAGTTTCTTGCGACGATTTTATTGACGTTCCCCCAAAGGATGCAATTGATGCGGAATCTTTCTTTTCTAATTCAACTGAGTTGGTTTTTGCAGTAAATGGTGTTTATACCCAGCAAAGGGGAATTTTTGGCAACTTCAATTATTTTAATTTAATAGAAGCTAGGACTGACAATGCCGGTCAAGATCAGTTAGATCAAAGGGAAAGGGTTGAAACAGATACGTTTGAAGAAACACCTGGGAATCTTTTGTTGGTAAATGTTTGGACACAAAATTACGTTTTAATCAATAATGCAAATAATGTTATTCAAAGGGCACCGGAGGTTCCATTTGAGACTTCTGCTCAGGAAGAATTAATCAATAGATCAATAGGTGAAGCGAAGTTTTTAAGAGCAATGTCCTATTTTATCTTGGTGAATATGTTTGGTGAAGTTCCATTGAGAACTCAAGCAACAAATGATTTTGATAACGCTACTTTACCAAGAAGTCCTGTGAATGAAGTTTATTCATTAATCCTTTCTGACTTAAATGATGCAGTCAATTCACTCCCAGAAAATTATTCTGGTGGCCAATTGAATGAAATTGGAAGAGCTACGAGCCTGGCAGCATATACTCTTTTAGGTAAGGTGCATTTGCAAATGGGAAATAAAAGTGAAGCCTCTGCAGCGTTAAACAATGTCATAAATAGGTTTGATTTAATGCCAAATTATGAGGATTTACATGCTCCAGGTAACAATAATTTACCGGAATCGATCTTTGAGGTAAATTTTAATCCCGATAACCAAATTGGTTTAACAATGAATAATTTGTTTATTCCCGCAAGTGAGGCAGCAAGATTAGGTATAGTGGCAGGAGGGTTTGCAGGAAGATTACCAACCTTTCCAACAAAAGATGTCCAAACAATATTTGAGGAGGGAGATCTAAGAGCTTCCGCATCTTTTACGACATATGATAATAATGGTAATTTGGATCAGTATATCAGTAAATTTTTGGACCTAGATGCTGCCGGTAATGGTAGTAATATTAATTTAATTATTCTAAGGTATGCTGATTTGTTGTTAATGAAAGCAGAGGCAGATGGAGAGAGTGCAGCTTCTTATGAATTGATTAACCAGGTTAGAAGGAGAGCATTTGGAAAAAATCCAAGCCTACCTGATGCAAGTGTTGATATTGATCAAACGGACACAGGCACTTTTCTAGAGAAAGTGATGCTAGAAAGAAGAAGAGAACTAGTATTTGAAGGTCATCGATTATTTGACTTGAAAAGATTGCCAAGCTCTGAAGCACTTAATATTCTTAATGATCATTTGGCTTCTGAATATGTTGGAGTCCCGACAGTTCGGGATTTTCAATTGATTTATCCTATTCCGCAAACAGAAATTGATGTCTCAAATGGAGTGGTTACACAAAACCCGGGTTATAATTGATTCCAAATTAGTAAGTGGAAAACAAAAGTTTCAAGCTTAGTTTTAGGTCAATAACCAGAAATTAAAAGAATTTAAGGAAAAATGAAAATGAGAGGACTTACCAGAGTACCAAAAATAAAAGTGCTAATAATAATTATTGCAGGATTATTTTTTGGTTGGGCATGTACAAAAAAAAAATCAGATCCTCAACTTGAATCATTTAATAATTCTCCGGAAAATCAAACCTTTCAAAAGGATTTTGATTTCCTGGAGAAATATTTGGAATTAGTTTTATTGGAAGATGATTCAGGAGACGGGAAAATAATTGTTTCTCCTGGACTTCAGGCAAGGGTCATGACAAGTTCGGCAAATGGTTGGTCTGGAAAAAGTTACGGCTGGATCAATAAAACCCTATTCACGTCTGGTGATACATCTATACATATCAATGCTTATGGTGGAGAAGAAAGAATTTGGTTTGGGCCTGAAGGAGGTCAATATTCAATTTTCTTTAAAAAAGGAGATGAATTCACGTTGGATAACTGGATTACTCCACGGCTTATTGATCTGGAACCTTTTGATCTCATTGAAAGGTCTAATTCCCATGCATTATTTTCCAAATCTGCTTCTTTAAAGAATTATTCTGGATTCACTTTTGATTTAAATATTGAGAGAAAAATCAGTATTTTATCTCAATCTGAAATAAGTAAATTATTGAATGTGAATCTAAATGAAAAAGTAAAAGCTGTTGGATACAAAACTGAAAATACTTTAAAAAACATCGGGAATAAAACTTGGGAAAAAAGTGGAGGATTATTATCCATTTGGATTTTGGGAATGATGAATCCTTCTCCCAATACAACCATTGTAATTCCTTACATTGAAGGGAGTTCTTCTCAATTCGGCCCAGTTGTCAATGATGATTATTTTGGAAAAATTTCTTCAAAACGATTAAGAGTTACTGAAAAAGCGATTTTCTTTAAAGCAGATGGCAATGAAAGAGGTAAGATTGGGGTTTCCTCCTCCCGGGCTAAAGATATTTTTGGTAGTTATGACTCACTCGAAAACAGTTTAACATTAATTAAATTCAATAAACCAACAGAAGAAAAATTATATGTCAACTCCAAATGGGAAATCCAAACCGACCCATTTAATGGTGATGTTATAAACTCTTATAACGACGGTCCTCCTGAACCAGGAGCAGCTCCCTTAGGACCATTTTATGAACTGGAAACTTCTTCACCAGCAGCAGAATTGAAGATTGGAGAGGAATTAACTCATATTCAATATACATTTCATTTTGAGGGGAATTTTGAGGCATTAGACAACATTTCAAAAAAAACGCTAGGAATAACTTTGGATGAAATTAAATCAGCTTTAAAAGAATAGACATATGTTATTAGCATCAGCAAAGAGAAATTTGGCATTGTTTTTTTTTACCCTAATTGTTTGGGGTTGCCAACAAAATGACTCCTCAATTCAAATAAAACAGAGCGAAAATCGAATTGAAATAAATAATTCTAAAGTAAAGGCAATTTTTGAAAAAAAGGATGGACTTGTTTCTCAAACATTTTTTGCAAAAAAAAAGAATGAGTGGAAAGAAGTAGTTTCAGGTTTTATACCTCCCAAAGAATTTCCAAAAGATGCAGTTCAATTGTTTAATCAGGATTTGGTGGATTTTAGATATTTGAGTAATTCAAACTTAAATAGTATTTTTTTAGAGGAAAGTAAGTCTCAAGCAAAAGTCACTTTAATGGGACAAAAGGGTAGTGTTCCAATTGAACAGGTAATTACATTATCAGAAGAAAATGATTTTTTTCATTTTTCCGTAAAATTAAATCTTGAAGGTTCCCCGGCAAAATTAGATTATGCCTTAACATCCTTCACATTTAATATTGACCATGCACCTGAATTTGTTCATACACCAGGTTTAAAATTCGATAATGATGATTCTAAACAAAATAGGTTTAAACTTTTACCTGGAAAAGATCAAATTATAGGAGATAGGGCATATCACGCACCTGCAATTATTGTTCAAGAAGGAGGTCTCTTTGCTGCTATAGTTCCTGATTTGAATGCTATAAATAAACATCAAATCATTTCACCCGATGCACGAAGAACAAGTGACATTCCAACAAATCGTTTCTCCATTCCCATAGAGGACGATAAATATACGATGCCTACCGGTCTGGATCTGAATATCATGACTGGACTTACAAATAAGCCCGTTATGACTTTCGGCTACATGGATAATGTTATTGCACATCATATCCGTTATCAAAGGGTTAATGATTCAAGCATGATTCGGACATTGGATTCTAATGAATTACAATATGAATTCGATCTTTTTGTAAGTTCTGATGCCCCCGAAAATAAGGGATTCCAAAGAATACCAAGGCACCAATGGGAAAAATTCGGGAAACCTGTTTTTGATAATCGGCCTCATCTGGCTATGCCCTTTAAAGAATATTTCAACATAATAGATTCAATTACTTTCAATCCGATTCATTATGAAAATATAAGTATTGACACACCACTAGATGGCTATGAAAATACAGGTTCTTGGCTGGAATGGGAAGAAAATGGAGTGAAAATGGGAGGTTATCGCTCAGCAATCGAATGGTGGAATGATGTTCTTCACAATTCCGCATTTTGGAACAATGCCAGAGAGGCTCAAGGTTTTTGGTATTGGGGAAATGAACTGGGACGCCCGGATTTGATTGAGAAAGGACGTAACATTATCAATTGGTCCTTGTCTGCTCCAAGAAATGAAAATGGTCTTTTTGCTTTGCTTTATTCTGCCAATGACAAAAAATGGGGGCTGGGTTTTACTGACCCAGTGAACAATAAAAATATATTTTTTCTTAAGGAAAGTGATTCTTATGATGTTTCCACAATGAGCAAAACAGCGGCTCATCTTGTAGATTACCATTTGCGATGTGAGAAAGATAAAAGGATAATAGATTACCTTACCCCTTATAGTAATTGGCTAGTAAAAAATATAGACGAGAGAGGAGCTGTGCCTTCTTATGTAGATCAGAGAGATGGAATAGCTTCCCCTATTTTGCATTATAGCGCTCAATCTGCTTCCAGTATGTGGTTTTTAGCTGAAATGTACGTGGCAACGGGTAATGATGACTATTTGGATGGAGCAAAGCAGATTGCTAAATTTTTAGAAAAGGAAATTTTGCCCGAGCAAAAATGGGTGGATATGGAACAATTTTTTTCCTGTGGACACCGTCCTTTCGAATTTGAAAGAGATCGGTGGCAAAATCAGGTTGCAAGAGGTAATCTTTCCTTATTTTGGGCAATTGAAGGGTTTGCTGCCCTTTATCGTGCTACTCAAGATCAACATATACTTGATATGGGGGAACAATGTGTGGATTACGTCACATTTACACAGGCATGTTGGGAGCCGCATTATATATATACCGCTTTTCCCTTTGGAGGCTTTGGGGTGGATAATGCAGACAATGCTACTTTCTTAGATGCAAGGCAGGCTGAAATGGTCAGACCATTTATTTGGTATGGGAAAACTTTGGGGCGTCAGGACTTGGTAGAAAGAGGGGTAGCCGCAGCTCGCTCATCAGTGGTACTAATAAATCATCCAAGACATAAATCAAATAATATTTACCGCCACACCAATATTTATCCCTTTGGACTTGGACCGGAAAACATAGACCATGAGGCGCATCCACAATCCGCAATGCGAACCCATCCTAGTTGGGGTGAAGGATCTGGTATTTTTACAGGGCTAGCAGAGGCTGGAAGAGCCCTAGGAGGTGTTTATATAGATTTTGAAAATGAAATTTATGTAGGTGTTGATGGAATACAGGTTGAAAAGGCAGAATTGATTGGAGATGAAATACATCTTACCCTTAATAATTCATTAGCGGATTTGACCGAACCATGGAATAAGGTCTATTCTACCAATTTAATTGTAAAGGGACTAAAACAGTCAATTTATCAACTAAAAATCAATGGAAGTAAGGATGGAATTATCTTTAATGATTCCGGTTTAGAAATCCCGTTAACTGTACAAGGCGATGAGTTTTCCTTCTAAAGGCGAAAGGGAAATCGTGAAGATATAGGTGATGAAAACTATATATATCGAATTATGAATTCATCAAAACCGACTTCAAAATCTTCTCAAATAATGAAAATGGATTCTATCATCTCTAAAATTTTAAGAACTATATTTATTTTTATAATAATGGTTTCTTGCAAATCTAAAGACTCCAAGGAACCAATAGGACCAAATATAATTTTTATCCTTACAGATGATCAAGGATATGGAGATTTAGGAAGCTTTGGTTCTGAGACCATAGAAACTCCGAATATTGATAATTTAGCGAAGGAAGGTGTTCGATTTACTGATTTTTATGTCCATCCAATATGCTCCCCCACAAGAGCAGCATTCCTTACAGGTTGTTATGCGCCAAGAGCAGGTTTTCCGGACGTGCATCTTTGGGGTTCACCTTTTGGATTGAATCCTGATGAAATCACCATTGCTGAAATTCTAAAGACTAAAAATTACAGTACAGCATGTATTGGAAAGTGGCATCTGGGTGATGAGGATGTTTTTGCTCCCAATCAACAAGGATTTGATTATTTTTATGGAATACGCTTAGTAAACGGCACACAAAAATTTGAAAATTTTTCTGTACCATTTTATCGCAACGACTCACTTTTAACAATGCGACCTGATCATTCGCGAATGACACATGATTTCACCGAAGAAAGTCTTTCATTTATTGATAGAAATAAGCAAAATCCATTCTTTTTATATCTGGCCTATACAATGCCACATGTACCAGTTTATCCTGGGGAAAATTTCAGAGGGAAGAGCGGTCATGGGCTTTATGCAGATGCCATTGAAGAAATAGATTGGAATGTAGGCAGGATAGTCGAAAAATTAAAAGCTGAAGGTATAGAAGAAAACACGTTAATAATATTTGCATCGGATAACGGCCCATGGGCAGGATTTGGAGAGCAGTCGGGAAGTGCCGGCGAACTCCGGGGTAGTAAAATAACCACATGGGAAGGCGGTGTTCGTGTACCAATGATTATGAAATGGAAAAATACTTTACCTGCAGGTTTGGTTTACTCCGAAATAACTGGAGTTATCGATATGGCTCCTACTATTGCAGCCGCTGCTGGTGCATCTATGCCTGATGACAGGGTAATAGATGGAAAAAATTTACTCCCTTATATTTTGGATCAAAAAAATGAAAAAAAGCCACATGATGTATATTATCATTATGCAGGCACCTGGTTGCAGGCCGTGAGGTCTGGTAAATGGAAATTACATTTTGCCAGACCTGAAATAAGACCTGGGAGGTATGGTGAATGTGCAGGTTGGCATACAAATAATGCAGGCATCTTGAATGAAGATTTATTGTTTAATCTTGAGACAGATATTGAAGAAACAAAAAACCTTGCCAGTGAATTTCCTGAAATTGTACAAGAACTTAAAAATATGGCACAGATGGCAAGAGATGATATCGGAGATTATGGCATTAAAGGTAAAAACAGCCGTCCAACAGGATCTACTTATCTGGAATTAATTGATATTACTCAATATCCCAATAGTGAATATGCCAGAAAAGTAGAAAAAGAAATGCTAACAGAAATGTTGGATTTTCAGAGAAAACGATTTGATAAGTTATCAAATTCTAATAAACCATTGAATAGTCAAGAATCGGAAGAATTAGAGTTTTATAAAGAGAAATTAAATTTGTGAATAACAATAGAGAAAACTTAATGTCATGAATAAATCAATATTATTAATACTAGCCTGCTCACTATGTGCTTCCAACGTAATCGCTCAAGAATGGAATAAAGATTGGCCAATTCTAAAAACTTATCAGGATAAATATTTAAAAGAGGTAGCCATGCCACTGGGTGGTATTGGGACAGGAACAATTTCTTTAGGTGGCACTGGAGATTTAAGGGATTGGGAAATTATGAACCGTGGGGCCTTGGGATATATACCTGCATTCAAACTGGTTCAACCCACAATTGCCAATGGGCCATTTTTTGCTATTTATTACAAAGAGCAAGGGAAAGATCCTGAAATTAAAGTTTTGGAAGGCCCCGTGTCACAAGATGAATATTATGGGGATTGGGGAGCTGATGCTGTAAACTCTGGTTTTCCTCGGTTTGAAAAGACAACTTTTGCCGCAGCATATCCTTTGGCTCAAATTAATTTTGAACACCGGAAAGTGCCTCTTGATGTCCGCTTGGAGGCTTTTAATCCTTTAATAGTTGGGGATGCTGATCAAAGCGGAATCCCTGTTGCAGTTTTAAGATATGTATTAACCAATAACACAGATAGCCCTATTGAAACATCAATCGTTGGGATGATTCCTAATTATATTGGAATAGATGGCTGGTCTGGAACACCTGAGGGGAATTACAATGAATACAGAGATTCTGATGATATTAAAGGATTATTCATGTATTCGGAAAAAGTGGACAAGAAGGATGTCAATTGGGGTACAATGGCCCTTACAACAACATCAGATGGTGATGTGAGCTATAGAACTTCATGGGCTAAATTGGGTTGGAACTGGACTTTTCGAGAGTTTTGGGATGATTTTATTCATGATGGTAAACTTACAGATCATCCTGATCGTAATGTTGTCGAAATGACGGACAAAGATGTTGCATTTTTAGAGGAACGTTCTGAAAATGAAAAGGAAAAAATAAAAACACCTCCTGCGACTTTAGCAGTAAAGCATTTAATCCAACCCGGAGATTCTAAATCTATAACATTCATGATTACCTGGCATTTTCCCAACCGAAGGGCTTGGGATCATGGAACGCATCATTCAGGGCAATATGGTGGAGAAGATATTGTCGGAAATTATTATACCACTCAATATTCAGATGCTTGGGATGTTGCGAAAACAATGAAAACCAATTTTGAAGAATTAGAAGAGGGAACCATTGATTTTGTTGAAAGTTTGGTTAACAGTGATCTCCCAGAAATACTAGTAGAAGCTGGACTCTTTAATTTAAATAACCTCAGAAGTCAGACTGTATTTAGAACTGAAGATGGTCTTCCTTTCGGTTTTGAAGGTACAGGTAGCATAAAAGGTACAAAAATAGGTGCAGAAAAAGCATCTGGTTGGGGCTTTGGAACCTGCACTCATGTGTGGAATTATGAATCAACAATTCCTTTTCTATTTGGGGACCTTTCGATGAAATTTCGGGAAGTTGAATTTTTGCATGCCGTAAATGAAAATGGCGGTCAAAGCCACAGAGTTGCCCTGCCTATAGAAAAGGGAACTGATTTTAAACGCTGGGCTGCTGATGGACAAATGGGCACATTGATAAAAGTTTATCGAGATTGGCAATTATCAGGTGATGATGCCAAATTAAAGGAAATGTGGCCGAATATTAAAAAGGCTATGTCTTTTGCCTGGAATGGTGGGGTTTGGGATATTGACAAAGATGGCGTCATGGAAGGGGTTCAACACAATACTATGGATATAAATTATGTTGGGCCAAATCCCCAAATGGCTGGCTGGTATTTAGGGGCTTTAAGAGCTTCAGAGGAAATGGCAATACATTTAGGTGATAAAGCCTTTGCACAAGAATGTAGATCCTTATTTCTAAAAGGTAGTTCTTGGATTGATGAAAATTTATTTAACGGTGATTATTATGAACATCATATTCCAGAGGGCGAAAGCAAGGTTGCCCAGCTTGGAAAAGGCTGTTTGGTGGATCAGTTAGTAGGCCAATATTTAGCACATACTGCGGGGTTAGGCTATGTATTGGATAAAGATAATGTTCAAACAACCCTGAAGTCTATAATGAATTATAACTACGTTACAGATTTTAATGATCATTTTAATACATTTAGAAGTTTCGCATTGGGTGATGAATCGGGATTAATCATGGCCAGTTATCCTAAAGGGGATTTATTGGATTTTCCATTTCCATATTATACGGAAGTAATGACAGGTTTTGAATATAGTACAGCTGCACATATGATCTATGAAGGACAAATCGATGCGGGAATAAAAATATTTGAAAATGTTAGAAATAGGTATGATGGCTATAAAAGAAATCCCTTTAATGAAGGAGAATATGGACACCGTTATTCAAGAGCTATGTCAGCATGGGCAGGCATTCTCGCCTATACAGGGTTTCAATATTCCGCTGTGACCAAAACAATGAATTTCAATCCGAATTCAGGATCGTTTTTTTGGTCAAATGGTTATGGATTTGGGACCATTAAAATCAGCGAATCTGGAGCTTCTAAAGCTGTGACCTTGACTTCGAAAAAAGGTGATTTAGAATTGAGTTCTTTTAAATTAAATGGATTTGGAACCATTAAATTCAAAAAGAAAATAAGTATAAAAGAAGGAGAAGATTATACATTTTCTGTTTCAAAAAATTAAATGGTAGATATAAAACTAGATAGCCTTAATCATGACAACCCAGAACTTTAAATTTTCCAGACGAAAAAGCTTGAAAGCAATTGCATGTTCAGCAACATTGAGTGCATTGGGTTTAACTATTTCCAATCGGTTGCAGGCCATGGAGGACACTTTAGAAAAAAGTTTGAAAGGTAGGATCAAGCATTCTGTATGTCGTTGGTGTTATCATGATATTCCCTTAGAAGAATTGTGTAAGGCCTCTGTTGAAATAGGTATTAAGTCAATTGAATTAGTTGGACCAGAGGAGTGGCCTATTTTAAAAAAATATGGGTTGACCTCAGCGATGCCTTGGGGTGCTGGAATGGGAATTGAAAAGGGTTTCAACAATCCAGATTATCATGACGAATTGGTGAAAAGTTATGAAGATTTAATTCCAAAAGTAGCACAAGCGGGATTTAAGCAAATCATCTGTTTTTCCGGTAATCGTAACGGATTAGACGATAGGAAAGGCTTGGAAAATTGCGCTGTAGGTTTGAAAAGGATTATTCCGGTTGCTGAAAAACATGGGATAATTTTATGTATGGAACTACTTAATAGTAAAGTTACCGGACATAAAGACTACCAAGCAGATCATACCTCCTGGGGAGTGGATTTATGTAAGGCTGTAGGTTCAGAAAATATCAAACTTCTTTATGATATATACCACATGCAAATTATGGAAGGAGATGTTATTTCCACCATCAAAAAGTACCATTCATACATTTCTCATTATCATACTGGGGGTGTTCCTGGTAGAAATGAAATTGATGAAACGCAGGAATTATATTATCCCGCAATAATTAGAGCGATTCTTGAAACCGGATATTCCGGCTTTTTGGGGCAAGAGTTTGTTCCCAAAAGATCCGATAAATTGGCTTCTTTAAAGCAGGGAGTTGAGATTTGTGATGTTTGATTTAATTATTAATTTAGGGCTTCTTGCGAATCCCTTAAGACTCTGATTGTCAGTCAATAACTTAACAAAAACATAACACAAAAACCCCGAATTTGGCTGTTTTGAGCTTTTTTCGGGGTTTTCTTTTTTGTATTTTAAGGTTGCAGACTTAAATACAATTAAAGTTATGATTCAGCTTCCTCTTTTCAAAGACTTCGACGGATATTCTCCAAAATATCATTTTTTCAAGAATTCATTGTTGGGCCAGATACATGATTCCATCCCCTGGGATGATCTGGTTTCCTGCCTTCCCGAAGAACGCTCCGGAAGAGGTGCACCAAGCTGGTTCGGTGGCAAAGGAATGTTTGCACTCATGTTCCTGAAGGCTTATCTCAACACCAGTGACAGGCAATTGTTGGAGCGCTACAACACAGACTGGGCCTTACAGTATTTTTGCGGCAAAGTACTGGCCGAAAACCAGCAGATCAAAGACATGACCATCATGACCAGGGTCAGGGCATATCTTGAAAAACACTGCGAATGGGAGAGACTTCAGGAAGTCCTTATCGGCCACTGGAAGCGTGACGTAAACAATACCCACGTATTGCTGATGGACGCTACCTGTTATGAATCATACATACGGTTTCCGACTGATGTCAAACTGCTGTGGGAAAGCTGTGAGTGGGTTTTTGAAAAACAGCTGTTCAGACTCTGTTCCCATCTGGGAATCAAAAGACCAAGATCTAAATTCAGGGAGCAGAGAATTGCCCATATGGCTTATTCCAGAAAAAGGAAAAACAGTTTCAGGGAAACGCTCAGAAGAAGAAAAGCACTCGTTTATCTGCTCGGTAAAGGGATCGGCCAACTCCAGCAGATCCTCGACAGTAATAAGGGCGCAGATCTTGGATTGAAGGATTTTGCAAGGTTTGCAGTGATAAAAAAGGTTCACCGCCAGCAGGAGTTTTTGTTGGACAATCCGCCTTCGGCTTTAAAAGACAGAATAGTTTCCCTGCACAAACCTTATCTTAGACCCATTGTGAGGGGAAAAGAAAACAGGCCTGTTGAGTTCGGGGCCAAAGCCCATATCCTTCAGGTGGACGGACTCACTTTTATAGACAAACTTGATTTCAATGCCTTCAACGAATGTACAAGACTTAAGCTTTCCGTGGCCAAACACAGGAGATTTTTCGGTCCTGTAAACCAGCTTGGGGCGGACAGGATTTACGCCACAAACAAAAACCGGAGTTTCTGTACTGCCAACAGGATTTTCACCTGTTTCCCCAAAAAAGGCCCCAAAAAACATGAGAGGGCAGAAAAAATACTCAGCTCCGAAATATCCAGACAGAGGGCTACAGTAATGGAGGGTGTGTTCGGTACAAACAAAGAATTCTACGGACTGAGGAAAATCAGGGTAAAAGGAGATAAAAGGGAGAAGTTTGCGATATTTTTCGGGATAATGGCAGCCAATGCTGTCAAGATAGCCAAAAGAAGAGCTGAAACGGAAAGCCCGCCGGAACAAAAAGCTGCCTAAAAACACAATCGGAGACATCTTCATGGGATAAGTGTGTCCATGCTATAAATGACCCGCTTATTTCATATGTGTGAAAGAAAAAATTGTACTTTCCCGTACCAAAATTGACTTCAAAATCATCTGAAAACCAAAGAGAAAAAGAAAGTAGGGTTTAGTTTTAACCCTACCTCTCAATTCCGAAGGAATTTTCCAAGAAGGCCTAATTTAATTTCATGGGTACAACCTCCTCCGTGCAAATATCCCAACCACTATAAAACAAACCATAGGCAACACAAAGGAAAAATTGACCTCAGGAACTCCTAAGATTCTGATATCGTCATAGGCAGGGCCACCGAAATCCAGGATTACTCCCTGTAGGGTCGGCATAATGGCACCACCCACAATCGCCATTACCAAAAATGCTGCACCATATTTCCCATCTTCTCCTAGCCCTTCCAATGCTATTCCATATATGGTAGGGAACATCAAAGACATGGAAAGTGAAATACCCACAAGGGAATAAAGTCCTAACATGCCTTGGATAAATATGGCTCCCAAAGTAAAACAAATGGCCAATATGGAGAAATAGAGCAATAATCTAGGAGGAGAGAAGTAGCGTAAAAGATAAGTACAGATCCATCTCCCCACCAAAAACAGGATCAAAGCCGTATAGGCATAATTCACTGCCGAAGCATTGTCAATCCCCAAAGTTTCAGCATATTGATAGATATAAGTCCAGACCATGATTTGGGCTCCCACATAAAACATCTGGGCAACGACTCCTTCTACGAATTGAGGTTTTTTGAACAGTCTTTTCATGGAAGGCCAAAAATCAATTGATCCATTTTTGGATTTGTTTTCCGGCATTTTGACCATAAAGATCACTAAAGCCAAAGCTATGACCACCATGCCTAACATCACATAGGGGTTTCTGATGACCAAAAGGTCATTGGTTCGGATAATGGCTTTTGAGGTTTCGTCGAGCGTGGTATAAATCAGATTTCCATCCACATCGACATTATTGGATTGCAATTCATTGAGGATGTATTCTTTGGCGACAAACAAACCCGCCAAAGCGCCCATAGGATTGAAAGCCTGTGCAAAATTCAATCGTTGGGTTGCCGTTTCTTCAGGTCCCATGGATAGGACATAGGGGTTGGCTGTAGTTTCCAAAAATGCTAAACCAAAAGTGAGGATGTATAAGGCCATTAGGAAAAAGAAATAACTTTCCCAAGCTGCAGCCGGGTAGAACAACAATGCCCCAAATGCATACAGCCCCAATCCAATCAGTACTCCAACCTTGTAGCTATATTTTTTTATAAATATCGCCGCAGGCAGTGCCATGGTAAAATATCCCCCATAAAATGCCATCTGTACCAAAGATGCCTGGACATTGTTCAATTCCAATACCCGTTTAAAAGCCGCAACCATCGGATTGGTAATATCATTCGCAAAACCCCACAATGCAAAAAGAGATGTAATCAATGCAAAAGGGATTAGTAAATTTTTTGGGATCAAGGTTTTCTTTTTCATTTAGCACTTATCATTCCGACTAACTGATTCTAATTTGAGTCAAAATTTACTTTCTCCCAATGGCTCGATCTAAGTGGGTATAACCTCCATCTACATAAAGCAGTTGTCCCGTGGTATGAGAGGACCTGTCAGATAAAAGGAAAATTACCATATTGGCAATTTCCTGAGGAGTAGTCATTCTTTTCTCTAATGGAATTCTATTTTCAATCAGGTTAAGTTGCTCTTCTGGATGATCAAATGTATCAAGCCATTTTTGGTATAAGGGAGTCATAACTTCGGCAGGGATTACCGCATTTACCCTAATACCATAGGGCAATAATTCCACCGCCCATTCTCTGGTCAGGGATAGTTGGGCACCTTTAGCTGCTGTATAGCCGCTTGTGTTCCCCTGACCTGTAATGGCAGTTTTGCTGCTGATGTTTACAATACTCCCTTTGGATGATTTTAGAAACGGTAGTGCAAAGTGAACCAGATCATAATAATGCCCCAAGTTCTTTTCTACAGATTTTCTAAATGCTACTGGTGACCCATGCTCCAAACCGATTCCATCATTAGCACCTGCATTGTTTACAACACCATCTATTCTTCCAAAGCGGCTGACGGTTAAATCAACAGCCTCCTTGGAATGTTCAGCTTCTAATAACCTTAATGGTATATGATAGACTTTTTTATTTTCTGATACCAGATCTTGGAACAGGTTTGCTCCTGCTTCTTTTGATGGGTCAATGATGACTGCTATTCCCCCCTCCTGTACAATGGTTCTACTGATGGCAGCTCCAATACCTTTGGCCCCTCCAGAAATCAGAAACACTTTATTTTCCAGGTTCAATTCCATATTGATATGGTTTTAATTATTTCTTTGAATCAGACATTGTCGAAATCCAAAGCTTGCTGTTTTGCCGATCCCAATCCATCAATACCCAATTCTACCTCATCACCATGACCTAGGTAACGAGGCGGCTTAAGTCCTAAACCAACCCCTGACGGAGTTCCGGTAGATATGATATCCCCTGGTAGCAGACTCATGTACTGACTGATGTAAGAAACAAGGGTCGGGATATTAAATACAAGATCAGAAGTATTGCTATCCTGCATCATTTGCCCATTTACTTTCAGCCAAAGTCTCAGATTATGCGGGTCTTTGATTTCATCTTTTGTCACCAAAAAAGGTCCAAGTGGGGCAAAATGGTCTGAACTTTTTCCTTTAACCCATTGACCTCCGTGATGTAATTGGAAATCTCTTTCACTGACATCATTGTGGAGACAATAACCGGCCACATAATCCATTGCATTTTCTTTTTTAACATAAGTGGCTTTCTTTCCGATAACCACAGCAAGTTCCACTTCCCAATCAGTTTTAGTTGAATTTTTTGGGATAATAATGGCATCATTTGGTCCACATAGAGAAGATGTTGCTTTCATAAAAAGAATTGGGACCTCAGGTAAAGGCATACCGCTTTCTTTGGCATGAAGAGAATAGTTTAAACCAACACAAATGATTTTTGAAGGTCTTTTTATCGGGGACGCTAATCTGGTTTTCTTATCGATGTCCTGTAATTTATCTATGTTTGAATCAACCCAAATTTTAAGTCTTTCCAAGCCCTTATTTTCAAAAAAATCCTCTGACCAATCTTCTCCAAAAGCTGAACAGTCCAACCATTTTTTGTTTATTTCAATACCAGGTTTTTCATTTCCTTTTTCCCCAAATCTAAGTAGTTTCATATTTCATTTTTTATTACTCACTATTGTTATTAATCCTTCTTATACTATAAATTTCAGTATCCTTGACTTTTGTCAAAATAATTTATGACCTAGAAATTCGAGGAATATTTTAAGAGAAAATTGATAATTACCTATTGTCTTTATACTTTGAGCCCTAAGAACCCCCCATCAATAGGGAAGTTACTCCCTGTAATAAATGAAGCTTCATCTGAAGCAAGATAATATACCAATCCAGCTATTTCCTCAGGTTTTCCCATCCTTCCAATGGGTTGAGATGCAGCCAGTTTTTCAAACATTTCCTTTTCTTTTCCCGGATAGTTTTTAGCAAGAAAACCATCAACAAAGGGGGTATGCACCCGTCCGGGTGAAATACAATTGCAACGGATCAGGTCAGTCACATAATCCCTGGCAATGGAAACCGTCATAGCAAGTACTGCTCCTTTGGTCATCGAATAAGCAAAACGATCTGGTATTCCCATAGTGGCGGCCACGGAACACATGTTAATTATGGTTCCCCCTCCGTTTGCTTTAAGTTTGGATATTGCTTCTTGTGAGCAGGTAAAAACACCCTTTGCATTTACCTGAAAAAGCCGTTCAAAATCCTCTTCTGTTGTATCCTCCAGATTTCCTACATGGGATATGCCGGCATTATTTACCAAAACATCAATTTTTTCCGGCATTTGCCTGAAAGCCTCTTTAACACTTTGAAAGTCGGATACATCGGTCT